>NZ_KN050693.1:0-50409 GCF_000745485.1 Methanobacterium veterum | reverse complement strand
CAGAGGGTTTCCATTGCGCGCGCCCTTGCAAATGATCCATCACTTTTACTGGCCGATGAACCAACAGGAGAACTCGATACAGAAAATGCAAGGATAATAATGGAATTACTTCAGGAATTAAATCAAAATGACGGGTTAACAATAGTAGGAGTTACACACAACCCGCTATCTGCAAAATATGCAGATGAAGTAATCAGAATGCAGGACGGAAATATAATCAGCTGAAAAAAGGTTTAAACCTTTATTTATTTCTTTTAATTTTATTATAATCACCATAAACAGAATGTAGGTCTCTTTTTCAAGAATTATTTATAAAAAACGTTTTTTTATTAGAAAAATATACTGTAAAAACACATTTTACTGATAATTTCACCCAAGGGTAATAATTATCTCATAAAAAATCAATAATAATGTATAATGCAATTAGTCTGTCATTAACCCATATAATAACATAATTCCATTAAATTTAGTATTTAGCATTTTTAACTGGATACAGCTAAAATTTATTTTTAGTAACTTAAAATCATTATCCAGTTATATACCATCAAAAAAGAGAATATGAAAAAACTAAACAAACTAAATTTAAAAAATAAACTTCTTTTAAATGGAGTATTACCTCTTAAGGCCCCTTTAACTTCTGAAATTATAGCAGGCCTCATATTAGCTGCAGTAGGGATTCCCGAAGTTATGGGATATGCAGAAATAGCAGGAATGCCCATCATAACAGGTATTTACACTATTTTGCTCCCCCTTGCAGTATTTGCTCTTTTTTGCTCTTCACGTCACCTAATAGTTGGAGCAGATTCAGCAACTGCAGCAATTTTATCAGGTACCCTCGTCTCAGTAGCTGCACTTGGAAGCCCCCAGTATATTGCACTTGCATCTACAGTTGCACTATTATGTGCTATTTTACTAATTTTTGCCAGTATATTCAAATTAGGATTTATAGCAGATTTTATGTCCAGAACTGTCCTAATAGGTTTCTTATCCGGAGTTGGAATCCAGATAACTGTGAGTCAGCTTTCACACATGCTCGGAATAGCTGGTGAAGGCGGTTTAAATACAATTCCCCAATTAATCAATGTTTTCACACACTTACATGAAATTAACCTGATTACAACAATAATATCCATTATTGTAGTATTCACAATCATCATAATTAACCGTATTTCACCCAAAATTCCAGGAGCATTAATAGCATTTGGAGGCACAGCCCTAGCTAGCTTTTTGTTTAACTTTCAAGGTATTGGAATTCCAGTTTTGGGCAATATACCTGGCGGCTTTCCAAATTTTATAGTACCCACCATAGATCCAAATGTTTTATCAAACCTAATTATAGCTACAGCTGCGTGTTTTGTAGTTATATTATCTCAAAGTACTGCTACATCCCGTGCTTTTACAATTCAATACTCAGAAAGTAATGATGAAAATAAAGATATTTTTGCTTTAGGTCTTGCAAATGGGGTCGCAGGAATAATGGGCACATTTGTAGTAAATGGAAGCCCTACAAAAACAGCAGTAGTCGATAATGCAGGAAGTCGTACTCAAATGGCATCATTTGTAACTGCTGCTGCAGTCCTAATGGTTATCTTATTTTTCACCAAACCATTATCTTTTTTACCTAGTGCAACTCTTGCAAGTATTGTTTTTTTAATTGGGGCTAATATGATTGATATATCCCATTTAAAAGATATCCGCCGCAAAGTACGGGCAGAATATTTCTTAGCTATTATTACTACAGCAACTGTAGTTATTATGGGCGTACTATGGGGAATATTACTTTCAATTATTCTTTCAGTTATTTTACATCTAAGTAACAGCTACAGACCTACAAATAGCATTTTTGCAAGAGATAAAAAAGGTAACTGGATGTTCAAACAAGTTGAAGTTGGTGAATCAACTGAAGAGGGCTTAATTATATACCGATTTAACCGAGACTTATACTTCGCAAATTCAGATAAATTAAAAGAAGAAGTGCTTAAACTAGTAGATGCAGCTGATCCACCCGTAAAATTATTTGTATTGAATACTGCAGGTTTTTCAAGGGTTGATTACACATCTGCAGAAATGTTTAAAGATTTATACCATGATCTTAAAAAAAGAAATATCCAGTTTGCGCTGACATCAATGTTACCTGATCTTAAAGACCAATTCGATTATTTGGGGCTAACCAGACTTATAGGTGAAGAAAATATTTATGAAAACGTGCTTGAAGCACTTGAAGCTTATGGAAAGAAGAAATATTAAATTTAAGATTAAATACTTAAAAAAGGAATTTTCAGCAGATGAATTATAAAAATAAAATGAAATTAATGGTTTTTATTCATCCCCAGGAGAAATCCATTTATCCCTGAATGCCTGTTTTTCTTCGGCACTCATCCAGTGTCTTCCATCACAAAAAGGCTTATTTTCAGATTTCCCACACCTGCAGAGTGTAACTCTATTCCTGACTTCGTAGGTACTTCCATCTGCAGATTCAATTGGAATTCCTCCCCTCACCCAAACAGGACCATCACATTTTTTCTGCGGATCATTAACCAGAACTATGGATGGTTCAAATTCAGGTTCAACAGGTTTTCCTGTCTCTTTATCCCACAGCACAAGACGGCCTGAGGGGCAGCTTTTAGCTTCTTCAACTGCAAGTTTAATATCTTCTGGATCTTCAGACTTTAGCAGTTCCCTTATACCCCCTCCCCTCAGGCAGAAACGGGAGTGGTCGCATAAATCCCAGACGTCATTCAGCATAAAATCGTTTGTTTCGAGCTTTCGAGCTCTTTCCATGTAATTTTCTTTAGTCGCCACTTCAGTCCCATCAAAATTAATTTTTATATGCGATCCATCACAGAAAGGTTTCCTTTTGGATGCACCACAGCGGCAAATCGTATACCGCTCTTTAAGTGGATATTCCTTGCCTTCGCTCCATTCACATACATGTCCTTCTTCATTTGTTACCATTATCTGTTCAAATAAAGGTACATTTCCTGAAATCATGTACGGTCCATTTTTAAGTATCTTTATTTTCATTTTTTCCGCCATATTTATCCCCCAATTACAAATTTAAAGCTAAATTTATAAACTCAAAATTTATTTTAGAGTACAGTCTACTTCAGGTAAAAATGGTTTAATATCAAGTAAAGGAGAGCCGTCAAGGGCATCCAGCCATTTTACAGTAAGAACATTTCCCTCTACTTTTATAAGTTTGACCATGCATAAAGCAATTGGATTTGGCCTTACAGGAGCTCTTGTAGAAAATAAACCCTGTTCTTTTGTTTTTCCCGGAGGAATTACCATCAGTTTGTAATCTTCAGCCCTATCTAACCCATATAAAATAATCAAATGTTCACGTTTTTCTATATCCTGCAAACCCTGAGCATATTCTTCAAAAACAGTTATTTTACTTAATTCTTCTGAAAAACGTCCCTGGCGAGGGGAATCTCCTTTTACTTTATATGGAGAATTTATAGTTCCTATTGCTTTGAGTTTCATGCGTAAATATATGTTCATAAAAATAGTTAAAAATTGCGGCTTTAAATTAGGGAAGCTAAGAATGGAGATCCCACAGCAAATGCCAGAAATGTTATACCCATACCTATTTTAATCCTTTTTGAAACCTTTGCAGTATTTTGGATGGATTGATCCTTTAATATGGACGCTGCAGATATCAGAAATACCACAATTGCAGCAAAGAGTGGTGCTAAATAAAGTATATTAAATATACCTATAAAATAAAGCACGGGACTTGCAACACTTGCAATTATCATGAAGGCTGCTGCAAGGATCGAGGCTGATTTCATCCCATAGATTATTGGTAGTGTAGTTGCCCCTTCTTTTCTGTCACCTTCTACATCTTCCATGTCTTTAACTATCTCACGGGCCATCGTCATCAAAAAAGCAAATAACCCCAGATAAATTGAAGTCTCCATAGCACCGACTACCACACCTCCAAAAACAAACGTGAGGCCGGTAAAGAATGAAACCACAATATTTCCAATGAGGACCATTTTTTTAAGATTATAAGCATACAAAGCCAGTAGAATTGATGTTAAAAGAGCTATGATTCCAGGTAAAAGCCCAATTATAAATGCAATAATTGTCCCAACTGCAAAAAGGGATAAAGAATAAGTTCCAGCTGCCTTCAAAGATATTCTTCCAGATGGAATTGGGCGGTTTGGTTTGTTGATGGCATCTATTTTATGGTCAAAATAATCATTTATTGCATTTCCGCCCCCTATTACCATAAAAACCACAATGCACGCTAAAAATGCGCTTAATGTAAAGTTTCCACTTATAAATATGACTAAAATCACAGCTATAACAGCCATCACCGCATTCCCTGGCCTTATTATCTCTAAATATGCATTCATGAAATCACTTTAAAACTAATTCTGTTATCAGATAATCTAAAACTAATCTGTCAAATCTGGTTATTTAAGTTAATGTAATTATCTTCTATAAAACTAAATACTCCAAAAAACTTAGTAATAAAAGGAGGTGATTTTATGTTATTTACTGCAGTTAGCAAACATGATTCTAAACAATGCCCGCTTAAAACAGGTGAAGGCGTGAAAATGCTTAAGGACATGTTTTCAGAGGAAAACTTAAAAAAGAACAATATCAATTTATCCGACGCTTTTATCAGCTGTCCCAAGGAAAAACATTCCACACATGAAGGAGTTTTTATAATAAATGCAGAAAGCGAAGCTGATGTGAAAAAATTATTTGGAACTATGGATGTTGAAATAAAAGAGGTGGTTCCATTTAAGGATATAGTTAAAAATTTTTAAAATTAAGTTAAAAAATTATAGAATAGTTTTATCAACTTTTTTTAAATATTCAGACGAATACTGGATAAATGCTTCTAATTTTTCTTTTAATTTATCATCTAAACGACATAATTGTTGAAAATGATGATTATGTGTATCAAAGGAGCTTTCTTGATTAATAAGCATATTCCTTTCAGATAATTCTTCATTTAATTCGGAGGTTAATGCCCTTATTGATATTAATTCTTCCAGCATCACAGGATCAAAATCTGCAGTGATAATGTTAGAAGCAAATGTATTCCAAACCTCCATTTTAAGAACCTTAAGATTTACAGGGGAATTTTCTTTAATATCCGTTAAAATGCTTTCAGCACTTTTTTTATTGTCTTCTACAGTTAGTTTTAATGCTATAACTATTCTTTTTATTTGTCTTTGTTCTTTCTCCAGCCCTATTTTATAGTTTAAATAAAGACCAATGATGGCCACAATTATTGAACCAAGCAGTATATAGATAGAGGCGAAAACACCTGAAATCCACTGCATCCCCAGCAAAGTAGTTAAAATTAAGATACAAACAAATACGGCTCCAAAAATCGCCTGAGTAATCTTTCCAATAAAATTAGTAATGACAGAACTCCTTAAAATAATTAAAATCATCCATAAAAATAAAAAAAACACTGCAGTTAACAAAAAAATCAATATATAAACTCCAAGCGTTTTTTCACTGCTAAATAAGAAACTCAAAATGAGCAGTAATATAAATACTAATGATGCTCCCCCAATAGACATTATAACTTTGTTCTCCATTTTAGCTCCCCCAACCTGAGTTAATAAACATTATTTTTCAATATTAATAAGGTTTTTTAAGTATTTTATTTGATCAGCTAGTTAAAGTATTCAATAAATCAAAAATAATAGAAGAAATTCAGTAATCTATTAAAATATTATTAAAACAAGAATATGAAATATTTTATAGAATTACAACTAGTTTATTATCATCTATGTTTTTCCAAAGATGCATTTCTTCTGATTTTTAGCTGTTTTATTCATAGATAAGCTCCTATAACTGCAGATATAACATATCCTACAAATGTAACCATATGAATGTAAACCGACCAATGACTTGTCAGCATTTGTATTAGGCCAACTACTATTATAATTGCCAATATAGTTAATCCAGTATAAATTCCATTTTGTATCTTTTTTCTTTAGCGAAATAAGTAGCTATAAAACCTCCAAGTATATATGAAATAATTAATAAAAACGTTTCAAACCATGAAGCCCCTTGGATAGCTTGAAATGCACCAACCCATCCCATTACTCCAAAAACAGAAATTGCAATTAGATACAACATAAATGAAATAATAACTCCAAAAATTATAGATACAACAGGATGAAACCTCATAACACAACCCATTCTTTATAATATAAAAAGATTATTTAATACTTTTGATTGAAAATATGTAAAAATAATATTTATGGCAAAAATAAAGTAATATTAGTTATAATTTGCAATACACCTTGTTATATACATCTATAACAAAAAAATAATATTAATAAAGCTGCATTCTGACTAATTTTTATTTATAATCTATTAATAGGTAAATATGGCGAGAATAAACTTTTATGAGATCTATAAATTTCAGTTAAAAATAGAATTACTATAACCTAAAAAACTCAATAAAATAATAGAAAAAGAAATTTATATCTAAACCAGCTGGTCAACCATCCATTCAGGTTTAAATTCCATTATATCTTCATATGATTGGCCGACACCTAAAAACAGGATTGGTTTATTAATTACATAGCCAATGGAAAGTGCTGCTCCACCTTTTGCGTCTGCATCTGCTTTGGTTAAGACAATTCCATCCACACCAACCGCTTCGTCAAATTTTGAAGCCTGTTCTACAGCATCGTTTCCTGTTAGGGAATCACCGACGTAAATAATAAGATCTGGTTTTACAACACGCTTAATTTTCTTCATCTCATCCATGAGATTAACATTTGTCTGCATCCTTCCGGCAGTGTCGATTAAAACTATTTCTTTTCCTTTAGCTTTTGCGTGTTCAACTGCGTCGTATGCAACTGCAGCGGGATCTGCACCTTTTTTGTGCTTTATAATTTTTACACCAATATTATCGGCGTGGTGAGTTATCTGTTCAATTGCACCTGCCCTAAAAGTGTCTGCAGCTGCAATAACTGGCGTGTAACCCTCATTTATGAAATATGTGGCCACTTTAGCTATTGTGGTAGTTTTACCTGTACCATTTATTCCTACAAACATGATTTTAAGCGGTTCTCCAGATTTTTGTGCTTTATCAGCCATTTCTTTGAGGTCTTTAGTTTCAACTCCCAGTATTTCAGAAATAGCTTTTTTAAGGGCGTCTCTTGTAAATTCTGCAACGTCGCTTCTTCTTCGGATTTTTCTACCCACTAAATCTTCTTTTACAGAATTAATTATTTTTTCAGCGACTTCCATTGCAACATCACTTTCCAGGAGTGACATTTCAAGTTCAAATAGTATATCATCAATATCTTTTTCAGATATTGTTTTTTTGGTAACAAACGAGAACATTCCCGATTTTTCTTCCTCTACTTCTTCAGGCTTTTCAAGTTCTTCAGGAGTTTCTACAGGTTTCTCTTCTACCTTTTCCTCTACTTTTTCTTCCTTCTTTTCTCTGGAAAAAATTCCGGATAATCTCCCCCTAACTCCAGTTTCAGACTCTTTTTCTTCAGCTGGAGGTTCTTCAGTCTCAAGCTCTTTTTCTTCAGTTGAAGGTTCTTCAATTTTTTCCAGTTTCTCGAAGGTTTCAGTAGTTTCTGGCGCGGTTTCTTTGGTTTCCCCTGGAATTTCTTCCTGGCGAGTTTCTTCTGCTTCCTCTTCGCTCGAGAGTTTATCACTTAGTTTTCCTATTGTGCCGCTAAATTTCTTTTTAAGTGATTCAAACAAAATGTTCACGTCCTCATTTACCAGTAATTACTTAAAAAAAAAGAATATTATTGCCTTTGGGCTTCTTCACTTTCAACTTTTTGAAGTAGTGCTTCAGCTTCAGGACTTTTTCTCATAATGAACTCAGTTAACTTCTGTATATCTCCAGACATTTTGTCCACTAACTGTTCCAGCTCTTTTCGCTGGGAAGATATACTTTCTTTAGCTTCATCTATATTTTTCTTTGCAGCAGCGCCTGCTCCAAGTCCCATTATAACTTGATCAGTATTTTTAATCTCTGCAATAAGAAAAGAACCTGCACCTACTGGTACAAATGTTTCTGTACCTTCTTTTCCTTTAACAGCTTCTAAAGTTTCTTCAGCTGACATTAATTCAGCTATAGAAGCATTAACTGATTCAACTTGTTGTTTTAAAACGTCCAGTTGGCCCTGGTACATGTTAATTTCATTTACCATCTGTTCGAGCCTTTGTCTGTCTTCCATGAGATCACCCTATTAAGGCTTTAATCATTGGATCTTGGACGTCATCTTTTGAGATTTCTTTGATGTCTTCTATGACAATTTTGTTTCTGTTTATTCCGTGTTTGCTTCCAAACTCTGAATAAATTTTTTCGTGTATATCGTCTTCATTTATGGCTTTCAATTCCTTTGTAAAAGGCTGAAAGGCGTTTCCCATCATAAATTTACCTTGAATTCTAAATATTTTTGTTCTCATTCATATCCCTCAAGAAAACCTAATGCTTCTTCAATTCTTGCAAGTTCAGGACCTGTAGTGTTCAATCCTACAACCACACCATTGGAATTTGCAACTGCACATGCTCCAACAAGCATTATACCCTTATTAACTGTCCCAACATCTGCAGGAACCTTCATTATACCTTCTACAAAGGAGAGTTCTTCTTCAGTTGCAGAGGGGTGTGCCAGTATTCCTTTATTTGTTGCAGTAGCAACAGATCCTGTAATTTTATAGTTAGCTATACTTCCTCGTTCGACTTCAACGTCTAAAACGTCACTAATTGTTTTTAATGATTCATCAGAAAGCAGCGGGTTAACAATAGCTCCAAAATCATTTGCAAGTATGATATTACCTACTGCAGTGAACTTATCAGCAATTCGCTCTACTTCCACTCCAGATTCTTTGATAGCTTTTATCTCACTGTCAAGAGCATATGGTGTTACTATGAACCCATTTGAATTCCCAACAGCCAGTGCTCCAGCGAGATTACTACCGCCGATAGGGGTCTTAATTACAGAAACCCCTAAAGTATCCTCTACAAGATTTTCCAGCGCTTCTGATAAATTAGAGGGAACTATTGCAATTTTATCGGTTGTAGAAATTGCAACACCAAGATTCGGGTTCCCATTCAAATTAGCTCTTCTTATCATCAAGTTCACCTATTCAACTAAGGTGACTGCAACTGAACCATCTTCTTCCTGTACAGCTTTTACTTTGATTTTAGGAGGTATCTTTTGAATTCCTCTTTCCCATATTTTTTCGTTGACAGATGCGTCTATTTTAACGTCTTCTGTTTTCATATGTTTTCCTATGAATTCTTTTACGTAACGTATTGCTCTTGGGGACCTGATAGTCCTTGGAACATTTTTTACTTTCCTTAATGGTATAACATAGACTCTTTCCATTTGAAAATCCCCTTAAACTTTTAAGCTACTTCTTCTCCAATGTCTTCTCATTTTTGGATGAGACATTACTTTTCTATTGGTTTTAATTCGTACCCATACAGGCACAGTCCTACTTTGCTTGTTAGCTTTAGCAAGCCTTAGTTTTTTAGCTAATGGCCTATTTCTACTCATTTTTTCACCACATTAAATATTGATTTGTGTTAAATTTTATTTTTCCAGCCCACAACTCGGGATTGGATATGACTTGGAAATATCCTGCTCGATGCGCTTTCGCCTTCAATTTCATTTATGAGGTATCTGATTTCAATCTCATAATCAGAATTGTTTTCCATACTGGTCTGTTCCTTTTTGACTTCAAAAAGCACATCTGAGAGATTATTAATAGTCTTGTGACCAAATCCGCGGAGGGTTATATATTCAACATTCTGTCTGCCTTCAAGGCTGTTGATTTCGTTTCCTTTAAGTTTAGGGATTCTGTCATCCCTTCTTGTACCATCTGCAACCACGTTATAATCACGTGAAACAAGGTCTAATGCTTCTTTATGAATATAATTTATTCCATTATTTGGAAATCCATCATTGATGATAATATCAGTTGCATTTTCCAGTATCTTTTTATCGGCTTTAAAAACGCGGTGTTTAAAACCAAGCGCAGATGCTGATTTTGCTGCAGGTTTAAAGGAATCAAATATCCCAAAATTCAGGGTTACAAGTTCAACCTCATATCCCAATTTTGTAAGGATTACAGCAATAAGCGAACTATCTTTTCCTCCGCTGTAGAGAACACACGCTTTCATTTTCTTGTTATGTTAATCTCTCTTTTTTGACCAACAAGATTTGTCAGGAGATGTTTGAGCTGATCATCAGTTATTTTAGATTTTACTCGCCCCATTTGAGCAAGCTGAATAAGTTGAAGTTCTATTTGTTCAACGAGTTCAGGTTTAGTGAGTCTCAAATTCGCAAGTCTGCCCCGGGCTTCAGAAGTTAATATCTGCATCATAGCCTGCTTTTTTTGAGCTTCCATCTCTTGGCGGGCTTGTTCTTGTTGTTGGGGTGATGCCTGCTGCGCTGCAGCTTGCTGCTGTAACTCTTGCATCCTTTTACGTCGTAGTTCTTCAATATCGCTCAAAATTCAACCTCCATTATTATCTTAAATTTAATGAAAACTTTACTTAATATTTAGCAAGTTCAGGAATATCTTTTTTAACGATGTTTGATGCTTTGTCAACGAAGGATTTTCCTTCAGGAGTTATGATTCTTCCTTCTTTTATTTTGGCAATGAATCCAGCATCTTCAAGTTGATGTAAAGCTGTTCTTATTACAGAACCGCTGCCTTTCCTGAATTTTTCTGGTTCGCTTCCTCTATCTTTTTTTCCACCATAATAGGATCTTAAACTGTTCAGTCCAACAGGGCCATCAATGTAAACCTTTCTTAAGATTGATGCACATCTTGTGTACCACCAGTCTGCATCTTCAGGTCGTCTTTCTTTGTGAACTCCTGTTTTGACAAATTTCGCCCATTCTGGCGCGTTTATACTTTTATTTTCATTTAAATCCTTTGCAATTGCACTGATAAGCAAATCTGCAGGAACATCATAAACTGTAGTCATATTTAGCCTCCTAATTACCTATTTTTTTTATAAATTACAGCAACGTTACCTCTTAAATCAACGAGTTTAGACTTTGATTTTTCAGTTATCTCAGTTATATAATTTTGTTTTTCTGAGGATATACTTTTTGAAAATTTCACTTTAATTACTTCGTGAGCTTTAAGCTGTCTTTTTATTTCATCTATAACATTTTCATTTATTCCAGATTTTCCAATATTTAGTGTGAATGTTGAAAGTGATCTATTCATTAATTCCTTCTTTGATAATGTGGGACTCAACTCTTCTCCTCCTTTTATCTTTCTGCTCTCTTATATATGGAAGGGTTACTACATTTCCACATTCAAGGCATTTTATAATAATACATGAATTTTTCAACCGGATTTGACAATTCTTTCCAGGTTTCAGAAATTTATAACAGTTTTTACAGAATCTCCTCTTCCAGATTCTTGGCATTCTTACATTATATTTTGTTGCAATGTTTCTGGCCATTTCTACATAGCGATCTGACCTATGCGGGTGGGTATTATATGATTCTTCTGCAAGTTTAAACAGGACATCTATTCTTTCTTCTGCTATTTTTAACATCCATCTTGGTCTTCTTCCCCTTCTCAAAGTCTAGCCTCTAATGAGTCATTAGTTAATGTTAGAATATAGAAATGGATCTTAAGTTCTTGTGTAGGGGTTGAATTGCTGAATCAATAATTAACACAGTGATTTACAATTGAATCTGCATTATCCGTAATCCTAATACAACATATAATCTACTTAAGAATAATATTATAATTTATCTGGTATTCTATTTAAAAAGCTTTTCCCTCTACCCTACAAAACTTTCAAACCTAAATGAAATTTGCAAAAAGGTGAATCAAAATATGAGATATCAAAAATGATTGATTTAAATCATAGGATTGAAATTAACTATTTGATACTCCCATTCTATCAAACTGAAATTATTTTAAATATTCCAGAAAATCCACATTTCCTACAGGAAAACTTTTATCACCATTTATCACATCGATTATCAAATCAGCAACTTGTACTGGTGGGATGTCACTGGTATCTATTTCATTGACTTTATCGCCGTGAATTTGGAACGCTTCGTAGGAACATACATCGATAGCTTCAGCTTCAATATTTTCACGTATTTTAGCTGCTTTCCATCCTTTAATCTTCATACGATCACGCAAAACATCAGGATTTGCCCTTAAAACAATTACTATATCTGAATTTTCAAAAAGATGTGAAAGATGCCCTTCCACAACTACATACCTGTCAGGGCCGTCTACCTCCCTAATTATCTCATCCATCTCATTGAAGAGAGCATCCAGGTCTACTATTTTGTATCCCCTCTCTTCATCAATTCCATTATATAGATGTTTTTCATCAACGAGTTCATTGATGTTAACGAGGTATGCATCTATTTTTTCTACAAGTATCGATGATACAGTAGTTTTTCCAACACCAGGCGTTCCTGTAATAAGGATTATCATTTTTTCATTTATTTTAATTTTTCAATTAATATTTCAGCTATTCTTTCTCCTGAAAGGAGCATTCCACCAAATATTGGACCCATTCTTGGAGATCCGTAGACTGCATTTGCTGCCATTCCTGTGACATACAAACCAGGATATACTTCTTTGGTGTTATCCATAAGAGCTTTTTCTCCAACTTCTGCCCACATTGGTTTTTCACCTATGATAGTGCCTGTTTCAGTGTTGAGTTTTGGCCCTACTTTTTTCTCTACAACTTTTACAACTTCACAGTCGTGTCCAGTTGCATCGATTACTGCTTTAGTTCTTATGGTAAGCGGATCAACGTGCAATCTTCCCATTTCAACTGCACTCCAGTTCAAGACAAGACCAGCGACGTCTTTACTTTCTTTCATCATTACGTCTTCAATACTTATTAAATTAAAGATTTTAAGACCTGCTTGTGTTGCTTTAGAACAGAGTGTTGACACGCATTCCACTGAATCAGCGACATAGTAATCGTCATCATATTTTTGGGAGCCGATGCCAAATTCATCCAGAATTCTTTTACTTTCTTCCTGGACAACTATCTTATTGAACATCATGCCGCCGCCCCACATTCCGCCGCCGATGCTTAGTTTTCTCTCAAATAATGCGACTTTAAGACCTGCTTTTGCAAGGTAATATCCGGCTACAAGTCCTGATGGGCCTCCACCACCTATTGCAACATCAATATCTGTGTAATCTATGAAATCTTCCATGAAACTTTCAATTATCGCTCTGGATATTTTTACGTCATCTAATTCCATTTTTTTCACCACTGTTTCATAATTATTTGAGTTTTACTTCTTTTTAACAATTATCCTTAAAACATCCCCATCATTCAGCACATGATCCAGTCCAACTTTTTGACCTTCAAATTTTACTGATGCCCCCCAGCCCTTTGCATGCCTGAAATTCCTGACAAATTCACGGTGAAGTTTACCTGCCACTTCTTTCACTGTGGAACCTTTCCTCACAATAAGTGGTTCCTCATAATCTGCTTTTCTGCCTTGAGGTTTTAAATAAATACGGATAAGAGCTAACTTATTAAATATTTCTCTTTTAAGTTCTTCAACATTAATTTGCTTGTTTGCAGATATAAATATTGCATCAGGCATATGAGACTTAACTTCATCAAAATAATCTTTATCAATTAAATCTATTTTATTTACAACTTCTAACATCGGGATATAACGGCAGCTTACATCCATACTATCGATAAACTGGTCTACAGTTACATCATCCCTTATAAGGACATCGGCACTGTGAATTCCATACTCATTCAGCACCGATCTTATGGTTTTTTCATCTATGTGTGTAAGTTTTACAGTAGAAGAAACTGTCAGCCCGCCCATTTTTTTGGGTTTTACCGTAACATCAGCCCGGGTTTCATTAGGCCTTATCCCTATATTTCTAAGTTCTTCAGATATGACATTTATATGCTGAGGGTTAAAAACATCGAGTATTATAAGTATCAGATCAGCATTTCTTGCAACTGACAGTATTTCTCTTCCACGACCTTTTCCCTTTGAAGCGCCTGTTATTATTCCCGGAATATCAAATACCTGAATTTTAGCGCCTTCATACTCCATAACGCCTGGAACTATCTCTAATGTTGTAAATTCATATGCTCCAATTTTAGATTCAGCATTTGTAATATCGTTTAAAAGGGTTGATTTTCCAACTGATGGAAATCCTACCAGTACCACTGTCGCATCCCCACTTTTTTTCACATGGAAGCCTGACCCTTTTGTTCCTTTACTGCTTCTCTTTATAGACTCCTCCTTAAGCTGAGATAATTTAGCTTTAAGCTTACCTATATGATGTGAAGTAGCCTTATTATACGGCGTTTTCTTAATTTCATCCTCAATCTGTTTAATTCTATCTTCAAGAGCCATAATTCTCACATAAAATTAGTTCAAGTTATAAAAATCATTATAAATACATAAAATACCTATTTACATAAATACTGCAAATATGACACATTTCATAAAATGACAGTTCATTAAACGTTAACTATTAAATAGAATTACTATTAATAATTACTGTTAGCGTTTTCATTCTTAAAAATGTTTTTAATCATTTCATTTAAAATTACAGTTCTTTAAACATCATTTAATTAAATATAGTTACTATTAGCTTTTTCATACTTAAAAATGTTTTCAGTTTCAGATCATATTATCACCATAGAAAGTAATAATAATTAGTTGAAACTTAATATCAAGTGTCAGATTGGGTAACATATTTTTATAGGAGTTAATTAGGTGATATGATGGATGTTAGAGAAATTATGGTAGAGGGAGTAGAGACCATAGATGAAGATGAAAATCTAGAAGTTGCTTTAAAAAAATCTACAGAGGAAGGTGAAGGCGGAAGCCTTATAGTAGAACATGATGGAGAAGTAGTGGGAATAATTACAACATGGGATGTTTTGGAAGAAATCGGTAATGACCATAATTTAAAGGATATCAAAGTTCATGATGCAATGGAAACACACCTCGTAACAATTCATACCGATGATAAAATAGAGCATGCTGCCAAAGAAATGGTAGACCATGGTATCTGGAGATTACCAGTAGAAGAAGCTGGTCAAATTGTAGGTATTGTTAGTGCAACTGATATTCTTGTAAATAGAATACGGAACATCATGTAAATCATAATTTAGTCAATAAATATCTATAAAAGCTCGAATTTCCCAATTATAAATTAATAAAATGAATTAGATCCCCAATGATCTAATTCACGTTCCAAACTACATATCCGCCTACAGAATGTGCAAATTTGAATCTACTTAAACCTGCGCCATTTTCAAAGTACAGCCGTGTAAACATGGAATTTTCAAGTTCCTTGTTCATAGCCACAGCCAGGCAACTGTTATTGTCCATAGCTAAAAGTATGCTTATTGAGCTCTGATTAGAAACAATTTGATTCATTACTATTTGATTATTTTTAATTACAATCAGCTTATGAGGCGCCAGTATTTGAGTTTGATTATTCTGAGTATATGCCAATCCCGCAGTTATCTGAGTTCCATTTATCTGCGCAACAATACCATTTTGCGCATGAATCGCTACAGTACCGCCTAATGGGCTGACAGATGCCTGCTGTGCAGAATAACCATAACCCTGTCCAGTTCCGTTTTGGAAATTCCAATTTCCAAATTCTGACCACACTCCAGCCTTAATAATCATATCTGCACTTAATATAAGCTTGTATGGAGCAGAATTGGTAGGATGTGTATACTGTAACACATTTTGAGCCTGAACCGGAGTTAAATTATAATCTTTTGTAAGCATAGTTTGGGCTGCCTGTTTATCAACTGGTAAAATTTTGTTCAATATTTCAACACTTTTACCAGTATCATGTGTATAATTTTCAAGGGTTGAAATACCCTCTTCACCGCTTGAAGTCAACATCCTAAGTATTCCGACAGATAAGTTTTCGTTGCTCGTTAGCAAAGCCCTTCCAACCCAGTAGGCACGAGGCGTATTTTGAGACCCGCCGTCAAAAGTAACCGGCCTGTCCCCTACTGCCGTGAAAAAATGGCCAAAATCCCACCATGAAGTTAAAACCGTATTTGGAGGGGTGTTATCTTTGACCCATGTTAATAATTCATACATTGAATCATCTGCACTTGGAACTATTTGATTTGAAAATGTATATGCTGTTGCTACAGGTGAATATGCCACAACTGCAATTACAAATAAAATGGCCAGTGCAGAGTATCTGGTATCTTTTATGTATTTTTTGAAGTAAGGTACAAGTAAACCAATTAAAATTCCTGCACCTAATACTATTGGGACTGAAAAGTTTTCAATAAATCGTTGCCCTTTTGTTAGAAGGTAACCCAATCCCAAAAGCCATATTGTAAATAAAATTACGTATAAAAGGTAATTTTTTTTATCTTCTGTTATATGAGGATCCTCTAAAGTATTCCTTTTTTCTTCAATAACATTTGCTCTTTTTTTAGACTTTCTTCTAGGTTTACTCTTCCTTTTTGGTGCTTTTAATTCTTTTGTACGAGTATTCTGACTTAGTTTCAATAAAAGGAAAGGAATAATCATAATTCCCAGCATAAATGGTAATATTCCACCTACCCCATCTACAACATTCCAGAATCCAGGGGTTAACATCTCTCTAACTGACAAATATACATTTGGATATGATGTTCCTTGAACTGAACTCTGTAATTGAGTAGCTTGAGAAATACTGGAAATAATACCTGTAAATTCCGAGAATCCCATGATGATGCTTACTAAAAGAAATCCTGCAACCGCAAATACTACCAGCGAAAAGAGTACTGGCTGATCCAGAAACCATTTGAACCTATTAGGATACTCTTTAGATGGTTTAACTGTCTCCATTTTGAGAATATAATTTGAAATTAAAAGATATATAATTCCAGTACCTATCACGAGATAAAACATATACCACCATTCTTGCCATGCCATTGAGTAAACAAGTACTGAAATAGCAGATAACATTATATAAATCAATCTAGTCTTGATATTCTTTGCAAGCGTGCCTACAATAAAAAATCCGACAATCAGAATTGGGAATAGCGCGGCAAAAATGTCAGTGTCAAAAAATCCTGCGAATGTGTGGGAAAAGTACCATGGAGCTAGACCCGCTAAAATTCCCGCAGTTATCCCCCCATAATCATTGGTAAGCCTCCTCACAAATAAATAAGCAGGAATAACAGCCAGCGATGCTATAAATGGGGCCAGCCACACAGCAACTCCATTTAAGGGCACGTTTGTAAATGAATTAATCAGCTTATATGCAAACGCAGTGATATAAATAATAAGCGGGGGGTACTCTGCTGATCTACCCGAGGGATAATAAGAATGCAAATCCCATGGAGTTCCATTTATTATTGTATCTCCAAGATAGCCGTGGTTAAGATAATCCTGAGTCAATCTATAGTTGTAGTAGGAGTCCATTTCACTGAAGTATGGAAAACCATTTTGATCCTCAAAATATGCTTTATAATCCTGGGGCACCCCCGATACAGACATTGCATCCATTCTAAGTAGGAAAGCCATTAAAAATAACAGGAGTATAATCAGCGCTGGTTTAAGTTTGAACAAAGTCTCTTTTGCATCCATATATGATCCTCTAAATTACTATTTTATGAGTGAATTTTATTATACTCAGTTTAGTACAGAGGTGTTTAAAAAGGTATAGATACTACGGCTTTTGTACTTTCAAAAACTCAGCCATATTTATAAAAGCATTAAGTGATTTAAAGAATAAAATATAACAAAACAGATTATTAAAAATAGTTTATAATAAAATAAAGATCTATAAAGTCTATTTTAAAAAATTAGAAAATGAACTAAATTAATTCAATTATTTAGCTTCCTGTTCTTCTACAGATTTTGTAAATCTGCATTTTGGGAACCCGCTGCAGCCTATAAATTCTCCATACCGACCCATTCGTTTAATAAGCTGTTCACCACATTGAGGACAAACGCCAACAACTTCATTTGTCGATTCTTTACCATTCCTACCACATTTTGGATCCAGACATGCCCTCTGACGTGGTTTTCCAAATGATATCATTGGAAGTCCGCACTTTTCACATTTGGTTTTAAGTACGTTGGTACCTCTAGGTATAGGGTAAGTTACCTTACATTTTGGATAAGCAGAACATCCCACAAATGTGCCTTTGGTCCTGTAAGAATATTTCATAACCAGGTTACCGCCGCACTTACATTGGCCTACAATTCTGCTTTCCTGGTAAGCCTCATAAAGTTTCTCACCGATCTTAGATTTATTTTTCTCAATATCGTCGAGAATAGATGAAAGTCCAACTTTAGCTTCTTCTATAACGTTGTCTTTGGTAATCTTATCCGCCATGATATCTTCAAGTTCAGTTTCGAACTTTCTTGTAAGTTCCTCGCTTGTTATATCCTCAGAATACTCTTTTAGTGTATCTATAAGGTGTTCACCAAGTTCATTAACCTGTATTTTCTGACCTTCAA
This sequence comes from Methanobacterium veterum, assembly GCF_000745485.1. NCBI lineage: Archaea > Methanobacteriati > Methanobacteriota > Methanobacteria > Methanobacteriales > Methanobacteriaceae > Methanobacterium > Methanobacterium veterum. Next base: position 31,948 of record NZ_KN050693.1, on the reverse strand, counting down.
TGTATTTTCTGTCGTAGAGGATAGATATTATATTTGCCCTGGTTGATTTAGTACCGAGACCTCTTTTCTCGAGTTCACGTATTAAAGAAGCTTGATTGTATCTTGCAGGTGGTTTTGTTTCCTTTTCTTCGCATAAAATTTCATTAACCTTTAATGTATCCCCTTTCTTAATGTCAGGGAATTTTTCATCTTCAATTTTCCTGAAGGGATAATGTTCAAGCCATCCCATTTTTGCCATTCTTTTTCTGCTGAATGAAAATTCCTGCGAATTAATATTTAATTTCGTTTTCATGGATTCTTGAAGTGCATCTTCTCCAAATACAGATATAAACCTGTAAACTATAAGTTCATACAGTTTCTGTTCATTTGTATCCAGCCCAGTAGGTAACGTACCTGTTGGGTGAATAGCAGGGTGCGCTTCATCTGTTTTTTTACCTTCATTTGGTTTTAAAGGTTTTTTGAGTGCATCTACATGCTTTTTGAACTCTGCATTTTTACTCAACTGCTTAAGTATCTTATCATATCCGATACTTTTTGGGAGTTTCTGTGAAGAAGTACGGGGATAAGAAGTGTAACCTTCTGTATAAAGGTTTTGAGCAATTTGCTGGGTTCTTTTAGGGCTGAATCCAAATACTCCGTATGCCTCTGACTGGAGACTTCCCAGATCAAAAGGAACTGGAGGTGTTCTTTTGTTTTCCCTTAAAGTAACATCTGTTACAACTGCATCTGCATCCCCACAGTCAGCTAAGATGCCGTCTGCTTCTTTCCTTTCAAATATTTTCCCAGCCTTATGATCAGCGATTATATCATCTTCAAGAGCTGCTTTTATAAGCCAGTAAGGAATTGGTTTGAAGTTTTTAATCTCTTTTTCACGATCAACCAGTATAGAAAGTGTTGGAGTTTGAACTCTACCTGCAGAAAGCTGAACATACCTTGATGTAGCTTCTCTTACAGAATCAGTGAGATATTTGGATATATTAACCCCAAATAAGAAATCAAGTACGTGTCTTGCAATACCGCTGTCAACCTGATGAAAATCGATAGGGATTGGATTTTCATAAGCTTTAACTATATCTTCTTTGGTAAGGGTTGAAAATTTCATCCTTGTAGCTTTATCTATACTGTCTTCACCACATGCATACTTCAATGCATTATATCCAATTACAGTTCCTTCTATATCGTAATCGCAAGCATGAATAAATTTATCAGCGCCTTTTGCAAGCTTTTTAATGGCATCCACATAATTTTTAACGTATTTTTTCTGTTTATCTTTATCATAAAGTGGAACCCAATCTATATCAAAAATTTTGTCCTGTTTTGAATTTGTAGGTGAAAGGGAGTATAAATGTCCTACCGCAGATAACACAGTTGTTTTTTTCCCATTTTCTTCAAATTCATAGTACGGAACCTTTTTATAGCTATTTTTAATTGTATTTCTAGAAAGCGCATTAGCTATTTTCTCAGATGATTTTGGCTTTTCACAAATTATGACTTCATGCATGATATCACTCAAAATAGTACTCAAATAACATTTTATATTATATGTATTATTATAGCATATTGATTTAATTATTTTTAATATTAAGATAAATATATGTAATAATCATCTTATTTAAATCTATGATCTATTAATATAGTAACCTTCGTATATTTAAAGACATATACAATTTATTGAATTATAAAATTTTTATATTTCAAGTCATGTAAAATAGTTAAATACTTCTTATTCAAGATTTAAATGATATACATCAAGTAAATTATATTTAAATTCATGAAATAATTAAACCCTGATTTTCAAGCAGTGTACTCACAATCTTTTTCTATTACATATTGATATTATTAGATACAAAGGAGATTAAAATGTTAATTGGCGTTATATCCGATACTCACATTCCAGAGAGAGCTTCAAAGATACCTGAAAAAGTGTTTGACATATTTAAAGATGTGGATATGATCCTGCATGCAGGAGATCTGGTATCTTACGATGTACTGGAGGAACTTGAAAAAATAGCTCCAACTAAATGTTCTCAAGGGAATATGGACCGAGCTTGCGGCATTAAACTTCCAAAAAGTGTTGTTTTTGAGGTTGAAGGCATAAAAATTGGGCTCAACCACGGCCAAGTCTATCCCCAAGGAGACACCCAACAGTTAAAATATATTGCAATGGAACTTGGAGTTGAAATCCTTATTACAGGCCACACACACTGGTCATTCATAACTGAATTAGAAGACGTGCTTCTTTTAAATCCAGGCAGTCCAACTGTTCCAAGGTTATCCGATCCATCAGTTATGCTTCTTAAAATTGAAAATAAAAAAGTTGATGTAGAAATAATTAAAATTGGAAAACCAGTATGTAAGGCCCTTAATTTTCAGAAACCATAATAAAATCAGTTTTATTAAATTTGACAATATAAAATAATTTTAAAGGAGTTTAAAATGAGTGAAAAATGGAAAATTGAAAGTAAAAGTGAACATTACTATAAAATGGCAAAAAAGGAAAAATACAGATCCCGAGCATCATACAAATTAATACAGCTTAATAAGAAATTCAGAATTATTAAACCTCGAGATTACGTGGTAGATTTAGGTGCTGCACCAGGAGGCTGGTCTCAAGTAGCGCTGGATATAGTTGGAGATGACGGGAAAGTTGTTGCTGTGGATCTTCAAAGGATAAGACCATTTGAGAATGAAAACTTTATTCAGATTACAGGCGATTTTACAGAAAGTGAAACTGTGGAAAAAATAAAGGATTCGCTTGAATGGAATGCAGATATAATCTTATCTGATGCTGCACCTAAACTAACTGGAATAAAAGACATTGATCAGCTTAAATCCATTGATATCGTGGAAAATGCATTAAAAATTGCAGATGAAGTCCTTAAAATTGACGGCAGCATGATTATAAAGGTATTTCAGGGAGAAGGATTTCAATCACTTCTTAAAGAGGTTAAAAAGAAATTTAAAATAGTTAAAACAACAAAACCTCCGTCTTCAAGGAAGAAAAGTGTTGAAATGTATTTAATAGCCTTAAAAAAATATTAGTTTTTGAATAAGAATTAATTTTTATAGTGGGGCATATGGCTAATGAGAAAATACATCCAAACAAGAATATGTTCATTTAATTAACATTACTAACTGATAACGAATATATTAAAATGTAATTCGATTAAATAACTAAATCTCAATAATTTAGGGATAATTCAAATAAAACATTGGAATTATACCCAAAGATCATAATCATTGCCCCAAATGCATCCCTATTCTCTATTAAAGATCAAATAGTGTACTCGTTTTTACTACTTAGAATTAGATTTTAACCTTTTTATTGTTATTACTTTATTGAATTAAATTATTATCATAAATGAATAACAATAATATTTTTATTTGAAATAAGTATTATCTAAAAGCAGTGCATAAATTATATTAATGAATAAAAATAATATAATAATGTATGAAGCACATAGATGAAGAACTTTTTAAAAACTCATTTTATTTCTTGTTAGAAAGTGAAGAACTACCAAGAGAAACGTTAATAGAACGTATCAAAGAATTACCTCGAGATGAACTGGAAGATATGGCCCATAGAGCCATAAGTTTGGCATTGCGCGAACGAGAAGCACGTCATGCTCTGCAGTGCAAAATTAATCAGCGATTTCATGACACGTTAGAAATGACTTTTTACTAAGTCTTCTTTTATTCCTTTTTTGTGCTTAAACTAAAATTAATGTAAACAAGCCGGATTCACTCCAGCTGTCCACCTATAAAAAATATTCATTTTTAATAGCTAAGAAACTTCACCAGTTACAGTACTTACACTTTTTTGAGTTTTCTGTAATTGAGCAATAGCTGCATTAAGTCTAGTGTTAACTACATCCTGAGGCTGATTTGTAGATAATGCACTTTCCACATCTGTTATTGCAGTCTGCGCTTTTACAAGCTGAAGTTCAGCATCAATAGTATCATTTCTAATTTTACTACTTGAAGATTTACCCGCTTTAGACTTAACTGTATTAAATGAATTATTCAACGTAGAATACTCCGATTTTAACGACGCCAAAGTATCATAAGCAGAACCAGTACCCACATTAGAGGAAACTTTAGATGATACATCAGCAACGACTATATACGCAACAACACCTATGAAAAGGACCAGCAATATTATTCCCAGAACTGATATTGTCATTGATGTAAATTTGAATAAGTTTAACCTTGATCTTTTCATTATATCACCAGATTAACCGTTTTAGGTTTTATAAATTATTGAAAATAAACTTCATTAATTAATTAATTTTTATCATTTGTATAGTAAAGGATATTATATTATACATAGATATACTTTAACAATGGACACCATAACCGAAAAATCAAAAACATCAGTAGCAAAATTTGAAGAGTTTTTCAGCACACCCGAATGTAAAGAGATTGTTTCTGAAGCGCTCGCCAAGTATCCTGACGAAAGATCTGTAGTAGTGAACTATTTACAGCTCGAGATGTTTGACCCGGACTTGGCTGATTTGCTGATCGAAAAGCCAGAAGAAGTTATACAGGCAGCACAAAAGGCAATAAAAAACATAGATACAGCCAGAAAAAATGCGGATTTACAGGTGAGGTTTGAAAATTTAAGTAATGTAATTCCTTTAAGGGACCTAAAAAGTAAGTATATCGGTAAATTCGTTGCAGTTGACGGAATTATTAGGAAAGCCAATGAAATCCGTCCGCGAATTGTAAATGCGATGTTTGAATGTCGAAGCTGCATGAGGCTTCATGAAGTTCCCCAAAAAAGCAACATGATAAGCGAACCTGCACTATGTCAAGAGTGCGGTGGCAGATCATTTAGATTAATTCAAGACGAATCTGAATTTATTGATACTCAGACTACAAAGCTTCAAGAACCTCTTGAAAATTTATCTGGGGGAGAACAGCCCAGACAGATTAATGTAGTTTTAGAAGATGATCTTGTGGACACCATAACTCCAGGAGACATAATAAGGATTACAGGAACTTTAAAAACAGTTAGAGATGAACAGACAAAACTTTTCAAAAATTATATCTACTGTAACTACATTGATGCACTTGAACAGGAATTTGAAGAACTTCAAATAAGTGAAGAAGATGAACAGGAAATAGTAGAACTCGCAGCCGATCCTGACGTTTATAATAAAATTATTAATTCAACAGCGCCTTCAATCCAGGGTTATAGAGAAGTAAAAGAAGCTATAGCTCTCCAGTTGTTTGGAGGTTGTGTAAAGGAGCTTGAAGATAAAACCAGGATCAGGGGAGATATTCACATACTTATTGTTGGTGACCCCGGTATTGGTAAATCTCAGATACTTAAATATGTATCAAAACTGGCACCAAGGGGAATATATACAAGTGGTAAAGGTACAAGTGGTGTAGGACTTACCGCAGCTGCTGTTAAGGACGATCTTGGAGGATGGTCGCTTGAAGCAGGTGCATTGGTCTTAGCAGATAGGGGTAATGCTTGTGTAGACGAACTGGATAAAATGAGGTCTGAAGATAGGTCCGCTATACACGAAGCATTAGAACAGCAGACAATAAGTATTGCAAAAGCAGGTATAATGGCAACTTTAAACTCTCGATGCGCCATGCTGGCAGCAGCGAACCCGAAATTTGGAAGATTTGACCGTTATAAATCTGTTGCAGAACAGATAAACCTTCCAGCACCGATACTTTCCAGGTTCGACCTCATATTTGTTGTGGAAGATAAACCTGACGCTGAAAGGGATAGAAAACTTGCAGGCCACATTTTGAATATACATAAAAGTGCGGAAATTCCTTTTGAGATTGATCCGGAACTTTTAAGGAAATATATTGCATATGCAAGAAAGCAGCCCAGCCCTGAACTTACTGATGATGCCATTGAAGTACTTAAAGAGTTTTATGTTGGAATGAGGGGCAGCGCAGAGGATGAAGATTCTCCAGTTCCAATTACAGCCCGTCAGCTTGAAGCGCTGGTCAGGTTATCTGAGGCAAACTGTAAGATACGTTTAGGAGAAAAAGTTACTGCGGATGATGCAAAAAGGGCCATTAAGCTGCAGCAGGAATGTATGAAACAGGTGGGATATGACCCTGAAACCGGAAAAGTTGATATTGACAAAGTAGAAGGACGTACACCTAAATCAGAACGTGATAAAGCCAGAGTTCTTCTTGATGTCATTAAAGAGTTAAGTGAGGAATACGGCGGTAGAGTACCAGTCAACATACTCACTGATGAAGTTTCCGATAGGTACAACATAGGTGAAGATAAAGTCAAGCAGATAATAACAAAACTTAAACAACAGGGACTAGTATTTGAACCTGCATCTGGATATCTTAAAACAGTGTGATTTATCCACACCCCATTTTTTTTATTTTTCAAAATTTTGACTATTTTTCCATGTCCAAAGAAATTTATAATTTCACAGCCGAGATCATTACTTTTTTAAGTCATGAAAAGTATAACTATATCCATTATAATTTAAAATGTTATTTTTAAGATTATAACTAAACCAATTCAACTTTATTGGAGGTTGATAATATGAGCGATTACGATAAATTATTAGATAGAGCTATAGACCAGTTACCCCAAAAGGTTTTTGAAACAAAACGATTTAGCGTTCCTAAAGCATATTCAGTAATTCAGGGAAACAGGACAATTATACAGAACTTTAAAGATATTACAGAAGCATTAAACAGGGACCCTCAGCATGTTCTCAAATTTTTACTCAGAGAATTAGGAACTGCAGGGAATTTAGAAGGAAGCAGAGCTATAATGCAGGGTAAATTTACACACTACCTCATAAATGAAAGAATAGACGACTATGTAAAAAGATTTATCATGTGCCACGAGTGTAACAGGCCAGATACCAAGATAGTCCGAGAAGACCGTGTATTTTTACTTAAATGCGAAGCATGTGGTGCTAAAGCTCCACTTAAGACATTATAAATGGTATTTCCCATTTATAAATACTATTATTTTTAAATGAATGATTTTTATGTTCTGTCCAAATTGTGGAAAAACTGAAGAGAAACTTTTTGATAATCTCTGTAAATCCTGTTTTTTAGAAGATGTTGTTTTAGCTGAGGTTCCTGATCAAATAGAAATAACAATATGTGCCCACTGCGAATCTCGCCTTGAGAAAGGAAAATGGCATGATTTAGAAATATCAGACGAAGAAGTTATACTCAACACGTTAAATGACAATATAACATTAAACAAATATGCCGAAGATGTTGAAATTGATCTTGAACTGATTTTAGAACGAGGATCTACCCTTGAATTTATTGTACATATCACAGGATCTATTTTAGGGGAAATAATCGAGCAAGACTATAAGTTAAATGTTAAAATCAATAGAAATGTCTGCCCAGAATGCAGTAAATACATGTCAGGATACTATGAGGCCGTAATTCAACTAAGGGCAGATAACAGAAATCCCGACGAAGAAGAGATAAACTCCATTGACATGCTCGTCGCAGACAGTATCAATAAAATTTCAAAGAAGAACAAAATGGCATATATAGCAGAGCGCTTCGTGCTTAAAGAAGGAATAGATTACTATGTTGGTTCTCAGAAGGTTGCTAAAAGATTATCGAATATCTTGAAGGACCACTTTGGTGGAGTTATTAAAGAATCACCTCGGCTAATGGGCCGTGACAAATCTGCTGGAAAAGACCTTTACAGGACATGGATTTCTTTTAGAATACCTTATTTCAGAGTTAATGACTTTGTTAAATATGGAAATATTTTAGGTCAGGTTACAAGTATAGAAGGTAAACGAATTTCAGTCCATGATTTAGTTTCGCAAAGCCAGACCTCAATCCAGTGGCGTGATTACGATAAAATAGAAACAGTTGCAAAGAAAGAAGATATTAAGGAAACAACTGTAACTGCAAAATCTCCAAATTCAATTCAGATACTTCATCCCGTTTCATATGAACCGTTAGATATAGATATAAATCCTGAAATTGCTGATGTTGAAATTGGGTCTCAAGTACCTGTAGTTGAAATAGAAGGGAATGTTTATATTTTAGGGAACTTTAAAAATAATTAAATGTGCAAAGTGATAATTTAAATATTAATAAATTATCTGATTTTCAATCATGATGATAAAATTCATTTTTAGATAATTTACGGTGATATAATGGACATAGATAATACAATAGACATGATAGAAAGAGGAACACTGGAAATAATATCCCACGATGAACTTAAAGAAAAACTTCAAAAAGATTCTCCTGTAGCTTATATCGGTTATGAACCCTCGGGAAAAGTCCATCTTGGACATGCTATCACCGTTAAAAAGATGATAGACCTGCAGAAAGCAGGGTTCAAAATTAAAATTCTTCTTGCAGACCTCCATGCATATTTAAATGAAAAGGGAACCCTTGAAGAAATTAAGGAAATTGCAGATTACATGAGGAAATGTTTCCTTGCCTTTGGATTGAGTGAAGAAACTGAATTCATTTTAGGTTCCAGTTTCCAAACATCAGAAGAATACACCTGTAAAATATACCAGCTTGCACTTTCAACTACTCTTGCACGTGCAAAACGAAGTATGGCACAGATAACAAGACATGAAACTGATCACCGCGTTGCAGAAGTAATATATCCTCTTATGCAGGTTATAGACATGCTGTTTTTAGATGTTGATGTTGCACTTGGTGGAATGGAACAGAGAAAAATACATATGCTTGCAAGGGAAAACCTACCGAAAGTAGGGTCTTCTGTACCAGTTATAATCCACACACCACTTCTCCATGGAACTGACGGCTCTGAAAAGATGTCTTCAAGTAAAGAAAATTTCATAGCTATTGATGATTCTCCCGAAACTATAAAAAAGAAGATTAAAAACAGTTTCTGCCCAGCAGGAGAAGTGGAAGGAAATCCGATAATTGAAATAGCAAAACACTTCATATATGACCATAAAGACACCATGTTAATTGAAAGACCTCCTAAATTTGGAGGAAATCTTGAATTAAGTTACAATGAGCTTTTAGAGTCATATAAAGATGGAAAATTACATCCCCTTGACCTCAAAAATACAGTAACAAATGAATTAATTGAAATTTTAGAACCTGTAAGAAACTATTTTGAATAGGTGATTTTATGGAATATGAAATGAGAATACCTCCAGGAACTCCATCAAAATTGGTGGAAGAAGTTATGGAAAAATACGACAAATTAGAATTTAAACAGACTGAACACGGACCTGTAATTGTCGGTGAAAAACAGGACCTCGAAGGTGCACAGGACATTATTATCAGGGGTTTAAACCAGAGAATAAAAGAATTAGAGGATAAATAATAATTATCCTTTAAATATTTTGGGCTATTTACCACTTATAAATGAATTTGAACCAGAAAATAAAATAATTAATGGATAAACAATAATTATCCTTTAAAATTATTAGTTAAAATTTAAAATCTTGAACTATCAAGATGCATGCTTATTTTTATTGTATTTTTACAACATCTCTAATATCATCAATTATATCCTCTACTATATCATCTATACCGTTTTGATCGCTCCATGTGCAGAGTTCTGTTCCTGGAACATCACCAATATCTTCAAAGGTGCTTTCATCGCTCCAGGCTCTTTGTAAATCTTCAGAACAAAAACCTAAATCCGTATCATGATTTTCATAAATAACATCCCATGTTTCAGAGTCCCTAACTTCCCAGTACCAGCTGTAGGTAATGGCACATTTTTCCTCATCTGTTCCACTGGTTAAATCTTTAGTTAACCCCTGACAGACTTTTGATTCCTCTTCATAGCCTACAACTAAAGATCGGCCGTCATCAAGATCAATCTTCTTTTCCCAGATATCTTTAGGGCCATCAACTTTCTCTAAATCCATATTAACTATCATATCTGTAAGTTCATCTTCATTTACCATACTTGTTTCTCCGCAAATAGTAAATAAACTCAGAATTTCATTAGAGCTTGTTTTTTGTACAGATGATATTTATGATTTAAATAATACTTAATTTTTGTGCATATTCATAATTCCATTAAAATAGATCTATAATTTGCATGTATTATTTGCATGTATTATTTGCAAACAAAACAAATTGAATATCTCCCTAAAAAAACAGGTTAAAAATTTAAAGAAATAAAAATACAATTAACTAAACACATCTACCAATTTTGGAAGATATTACCCTCTTTGTTAATTCCATTATTTACAAACAAAACAAATTGATATCTCCCTAAAAAAACAGGTTAAAAATTTAAAGAAATAAAAATACAATTAACTAAACACATCTACCAATTTTAGGAGATATTACCCTCTTCATTTCATCATAAACTTTGTTAATTCCATTATTTGCATTTATAACAAAGAAATCATTCTTTTCTGCAAGGTCAAGGTATCTTTCCCTTATTTTTTCAAGAAAGATCTTATTTTCAAAGCTATCTTTACCATCGCACCGCTTAAGAGCAGTTTCAACATCCAGATCAAGCAATATTACCATGTCCGGTATTTTAACAAATTTATTTAATTCGTAAAGCCATGAAGGGTCATTTTGATAAACAATACTCGAATAAAAACACCTGTCACTTATTACAATTTTACCAGATTCTTCTGCAGCCTCGATTTCATCCATAAGTACCATGCGGTCGGCAGCAAATAAAAGAGCCAATGTTTTCTGGAAATTTTCTCCAGTTGCGTCAGGATCCCTGAGCATTTTCCTTATTAATCTCCCAGTATCAGAATCAGTGGGTTCAAAAACCCGCATAACTTCAAATCCGCATTCATTGAGCCATTCCTCAAGAAGAAGAATTTGTGTTGATTTTCCCGAGCCGTCAATGCCTTCTAAACATATATACATACTGGTTAATTATTTCCATAATCCTAAATATAGTTTGAGCTTAATGATCTGTTACACATCTGGCATTAAAAAGTATAATTAGCTAAAACTAAATAAACTACTATACTAAAATTTATTTTAACGCTCATGTCTGATCCTGTGCACGGTTTATACTTCATGTTGTGATACTTTTAATTTAAGTTGACTTGTTTAAAAAAAATTCATTATTTAATCAATGATTAACATAAATTACAGCACTAACATCAACACCATGTAAAAATTACATATTTTAAGGTCACAAAACTAACAGTCTTCAAAATCATATAAAATCAAAGATTTTTTTTATGCTCAGAAAAATACATAGCATGCGAAAATCACGGATTTTCGCGGTTATAAAATCTCTGATTTTGTAAACATTTTTCTCTAGCTGTTAACATTCCAATACATGAGCGTTTTTGAAATTATTTATGATTATAAATCCTGTTATTTACATTTATCCGGAGGAATACAATGAAAATAGAAATACCAGAACTACTGGCACCTGCAGGATCTATGGAATCCCTGAAAGCAGCTGTGAATGCAGGGGCAGATGCCGTATACCTTGCAGGGAAGCAGTTTGGGGCACGGCATTATGCAGCTAATTTTGATAACACAGATTTAAAAGAAGCTGTTCATTACGCTCATTTAAGGGGTGTAAAAGTTTATGTAACAGTTAACACTCTCATTAAAGATCAGGAACTTCCAGATTTAGCTAAATACTTATTATTTTTATATGAAGGTGGAGTAGATGCAATTTTAGTTCAAGATATTGGCGTTGCACATATTGCAAAAGAGCTTGTTCCAGATCTTGACCTCCATTCATCCACACAAATGACAATTCACAACACTGAAGGAGTTAAATGGGCAGCAGAATTTGGATTCAAACGGGTGGTGCTTGCAAGGGAAATGAAACTGGCAGAAATAGAGGAAATCAACAAAAATATTGAACCCGGAGAAATTGAACTTGAAATATTTGCACATGGAGCTCTATGCTACTCCTATTCAGGACAGTGCCTTTTATCTTCATTTATCGGCGGGCGCAGTGGAAACAGAGGTATGTGCGCACAGCCGTGCAGGAAACCATATGATCTAATCCTAGGCGAAAAAGATGAATACGGCCGGCCCATTAATACAACTAAAGTTGAGATAATGCAAAGCATTATCGAACATCAAAAATCAAAGATTTTTGAAGTGAAAACTAAAGAGAAATATTTATTATCGACACGTGATTTAGCGATTTACGAATATCTTGATAAAATATCGAAATCATCCGTAAGTTCACTCAAAATTGAGGGCAGAATGAGGTCTCCAGAATATGTGGCAGTTGTTGTGAGCACATATAGAAAAGCACTGGATTCTATTAAAAAAGGAAGATGGAAGCCCAGAAAAAAAGACATTGATGACCTTAAATTAGCGTTTAACCGTGATTTTACAGGAGGGTACCTTTTAGAAAAAGACGAAAGCTCGGTAATGAGTCGGGACCGTCCTGGAAACAGAGGAGTTTATGTTGGGCCTGTCACTGATTACAAGAAGAAAGATAAAGAAGTTGTAATTGAAATTAAAAATCAAATTATCCCTGAAAAGGGAGACGGCATCGTTTTTATAAATAAAGATCAAAATAAAAACGATTATGGTATGGTAATACATGAATCTCCATCTATTTATAAAAATAAAGCTACGTTCACTGTTCAACGCCCATTAAGACCTGGAACTTTAGTTTATATAACACGCAGGAGATCGCTGCTTGATAAAGCTCAAAAAATAATTAGTGATGATAAACATCAAATAAAAGTTAATTTAGATATATTTGTAGAAAATGATGGTTCTATTTCACTTAAAAGTAAATTTAATGGTCCAGATAATGCTCAAATTGAGCTGGAATTAGTTCCTGATTTTAAAATGGAAAAAGCAGTTAAAAAACCCGTAACTGAAAAAATAATTGAAACCCAGTTTAGAAAAACTGGAGGTACCCCATTTGATATAAAAAATATAAATATACATTATCCAGGGGGATTTTTTGCACCAGTCAGTGAATTAAACAAGCTCCGCAGGGAACTATTTGAAAAAATAGAAGAAAAATTAATTTCAGCATCCTGTCCAGGTAAAAATAAAATGAAAGAAGCGCATGATAAATTAAACAAGCTGCTCCCTCAACTGGACACAAAAGCAAATAATGCTAAACTAGCTAAAAAATCAATTAATTTAGCGGTATATGCCGACAATCTGGACGTCCTAAAAGGCGCTGCCAGCGGGAAATGCGATAGAATTTATTTTGACCCATTTACCGGAAATACAGCACGGGACTGCTGCCCTAATTTAAATATGGAATCAACCTTAAATTTAATCAATGAAGCTGTGTCGATCTGTAAAAATACAAATACTGAATTACTTTTAAAATTACCTAAAATTACTCCAAGCCATTATTTAGCCTCTTTAAATTCTTTTCTAGCTAAAGCTTTTAATGCAGGGATTAGTGGAGTTATGACCGATTCTATTGGAGCTGCAGAATTTATGTTAAATCTCAATTCTCAGATTAATCTTTTTGCATCTTCCGGACTTAATATATGGAATTATAAATCAGTTGAAGAACTGCAAAACATTTTTAGTAATTTTACTGTATCCCCTGAGCTTTCAAAGGATGAAATTAAAAGGCTTGCTTTCAATATTCAAACTAGAGGAATTGATTCAAATTTAGAACTTTTAGTACAGGGAAATATGGAATCTATAGTTTCTAAAGACTGCATTCCCCATATTGCAGGAGATAAAGTTCTTAAAAATAAAAATGCCGGAAAATCATTTCTGGGAATAGAAGATGCTAAAAACCACTTATTCCCGATAAGATTGGATAATGAATGCAGGACCATCATTTTAAACTCAGTGGAGTTGTGCCTGGTAGATCATATGCCCCAAATTTCTAAAATAGGCCTTGATACAGTTATAATTGATGCAAGAGGCAGAACTCAAAAATATGCCCATGATATGAGTCATATCTATAGAAAAGCCATTGAGATCGGGGCTAAGAATGACCAAAAATCAAAACATGAACTTAATGCTTTAAAAAATAAAGTTAAAAAGATCTCTTTAGGTGGGATAACAACTGGGAACTTCCTCAGAGGAGTTACAGAACAATAAATTTCCCGACCAATTACCCCCCCCCCAATTTCATAACTTATAGAAAAATATTAATAATTTTTTTAACATAGTTGTTATGGGGGAGAGTGATTAATTGAGCAGAATTAACAAATACTTATCCATAATACTTATTTTTGCGGTGATTTTTACATCGGGTTGTGTTAATACACAAAATAATTCCACAGGAAACAATACCAATCAATCTCCAAACACAAATAACAGCTCTTTTACACCAAATGTGATTGTAACTGTAGCTTATCAAGGATCATGGAATGGTACTATTTCAGACAACACAGGAAATAGAACGGTGCAGGGAACTTCCAGCAATAATTATAATTTAGGCCCAAATCCCGGTACAGTATCCGTTACTTTTAGAAAAACAGATAACCGCACATTGCCGTTACGGGTACAAATATTTCAAGGAAATAAAGTTATTGAAAGCCAGAGTACCAATGAATCGTTTGGAACCGTGTCTATAAGCCATATATTTTAAATATTCTTTATTTTAATTATTAATCCATTATAGTAAATGATCCTGTGGCTCAAAATATCCATTTCAATTAATTTGAAACTTAATTTTAATTAAAAAGATGTTACAAAATTTGCTAAAATCTTTGGTTAGTAAATTTAAATCTTGTTTACTGCCATATCCACCATTTAATTTTAAAGTCATCCCCCTAAATTTTATTTTTAAATTTTTAGTTGCACCCAATTAGTATTAAACTTTTTATATTAATTATTACATATATAAATAAGAATTAAAAAAAGTTTCAGTTTTAACAATTTATTTTAAGGTTCCTGAAGAGTGGTATGATGAATAAAGATAAAAAAAAGCAGAAAATTGATGAAAAAAGCAAAGTTGAAGATCTAGAAGAATTTAGAGAATATCCTGAAGGAAAAGGACTCACCACAGACCAGGGGGTAAAGGTAAATCATACCGACGACTCCCTGAAAGCTGGAAAAAGAGGACCTACACTGATGGAAGACTTTCATTTCAGGGAAAAAATAACCCATTTTGACCATGAAAGAATCCCTGAAAGAATAGTGCATGCAAGGGGCGCTGGTGCCCACGGTTACTTTGAATGTTATGAGTCAATGTCTGAATATACAATGGCCAAATTCCTCCAAGAACCTGGAAAAAAAACACCAGTATTTGTGAGGTTTTCAACAGTAGCAGGATTTAGAGGTTCTGCAGATACTGCAAGAGATGTTAGAGGCTTTGCAACTAAATTTTATACTGAAGATGGTAATTATGACCTCGTAGGCAATAATATACCCATATTTTTCATACAGGATGCCATTAAATTCCCTGATTTAATCCATTCAGTTAAACCAGAACCCGATAATGAAATACCCCAGGCATCAACTGCCCACGATACATTCTACGATTTCGTGGTAAGCGCGCCGGAAACAACCCACATGATCATGTGGGCACTATCCGACAGGGCAATACCTAGAAGCTACAGGATGATGGAAGGCTTCAGCGTCAACACCTTCAGATTCGTGAACATGGAAGGAAAAGGCAGATTTATCAAATTTATATGGAAACCACTGCTTGGAGTGCATTCATTGGTCTGGGACGAGTCAATGAAGCTTGGCGGAGAAGATCCGGATTATCACAGGCGTGACCTCTACGAAGCAATAGATAACGGAGATTATCCTGAATATGAGCTTTATGTTCAGATGGTTGAAGAAGAGGATGAACACAACTTCGATTTTGACATTCTTGACCCCACCAAACACTGGCCTGAAGAACTTATAACGCCTAAAAAGATTGGTAAACTTGTTTTAAACAGAAAACCAGATAACTTCTTTGCAGAAGTGGAACAGGTAGCATTTTGCCCTGGAAATGTAGTCCCAGGAATAGATTTCAGTAATGACCCACTTCTACAGGGCAGGCTCTTTTCATACATTGACACGCAGCTTATCCGGCTGGGCGGCCCAAATTTCCACGAAATACCTATAAATAGACCATTAGCACCGGTGCACAATAATCAACGCGACGGATATCACCGACATACAATTAATACTGGTAAAACCAGCTATTTCCCCAATACACTGGGAGATAACTGCCCTAAACCCGTTCCTAGAGAAGATGGAGGCTATGTCCATTACATGGAAAAGGTGGAAGGTAAAAAAATAAGGGACAGAAGTGATAAGTTCAAGGACTTCTACAGCCAGGCCAGATCATTTTACAACAGCATGTCTGAGCCCGAAAAGCAGCATATTATCAGTGCTTTCCACTTTGAAGTTGGAAAAGTAGAGTCAAAAGAAGTCCGCCAGAAAATGGTGGATCAATTTGCAAATGTAGATAAAGGGCTTGCTGTAGCAATTGCAAAGGGAGTTGGTGTTTCACCACCACCAAACGGTGCAGATTCAAGCACTGCAGACAATTTCCCATCATTCAGTATGGAAAATACAGTAAAAGACACTGTAAAAACCAGGAAAGTTGCCATACTTGCAGAAAACGGTTTCAATTATGATGAATTAGTGAAGGTAAAGGACGCCCTTGAGGACGCTGGGGCAAATTCAGAAATCATATCCATGTACCTCGGAATGATCAAAGCAGATACTGGGCAGGAAATTGAAGTTGACAAAAATTACATTTCTACAGCATCTACTCAGTTCGATGCAGTCTACGTACCTGGAGGTAAAGAAAGTGTGGAAACACTGAAAAAACGTGGCGATGTAATTCATTTTGTAAATGAGGCGTTTAAACACTGCAAAGCCATTGCCGCAGTTAGTGAAGGCATGGATTTACTTATAGAATCAGATATAACAGGGTTTTCAATTTCAAAAGGAGAAATAACTTCAGATAAAGGTGTAGTTACTACCGTTGACAATACTCAGATAAAAAATTTTGCTAAAAGTTTTATTGAGGCAATTGCCGTGCACCGCCACTGGAACCGTGGAACAAAAGAAGAGATACCCGCCTGAATTAAATTCATTTTTCTTTTTAATTGAAGATCAAGTTTTTTTATCGAATTCAGAAAGTATCCTACCGTTAAATTTTATGGACTTCATATTTTAGGGGAGTAAAAAAATAGGATTATGGTGCAGCCCAAGATCCCTCAAAAAAACAGATATTTTTACACATCCAAGCAGGAGAAACTAATTAGAATATACATATATCAAAAAAGAGTTATAACGCCATTATTTTAAAACCCTTTGAGACATATCACAAGAAAAGTATTAAAATTGAACTGCTCAAAAAGGTTAAAATTAGATAAAATAATAAAATAAAGTTGATTTTTTAATAAAAACGTATTATAATTTATAAAATTACGTATAAATTATTATTATCTCTTTAAACCATAAAATTTATATACAAAACCACACATTAGTAATTTAGGTCAATACTGATAAGTATTGATCTCATCCCCTTTTAATTAATATTTTAAGTAAAGTACTTAAATTCATGGACATTGAATATTTTCATTTGGTGTCCATGGATACCCTCTAATTTTATAAAAAACCCCTTTTTATGATATTTGCAGGAATTATACTTCCTTTTAAATTGCAGATATAGAAATTATCCTAAGAACATGGATATTTACATGAAATTTACCTGTACAACCTCATTATAAAAAATGATTAAAAAAATAGATTATGAACGTGAAAAACATGTTCTTAATGTTTTTAAACTATACCATTATTTAATCTTATTAATTATCCTTAGAAGGGCTTTATTTCTAACAGGTATGGTAAAATAAAATGTCGAACCTTTACCTAACTCTGATTCAACCCAAACACGCCCACCATGACGATCCACTATTCGTTTAACTATAGCCAGACCTATTCCTGCACCTTGATACTCATCAATTGAATGTAATCGCTTGAACACTTCAAAAATATGGTCACTGTACTGTTCTTCCATTCCAATTCCATTGTCACTAACTGAAAAAACATATTCTTTATCTTTTTTTCGAGCTGAAACGTGAATTTCAGGCATTATACCATCCTTACAGAATTTAAGCGCATTTCCAATTAGATTCTGGAATACGCGTGCAATTTGATCTTCATCGGCGAAAATTACAGGAAGAATTGGATCACTGGTTATTTCAGCATTATTTTCAGCAATTGAAGATTCTAAGTTACTTAAAGCATAATCTAAAGCTTCTTGAGCATTGAATTCTTTAAATTCGTTTCCTTTTGTCCCAACACGGGAATAATCAAGCAAGCCCTGAATCATGCTTTTCATTCTCTTTGCACCATCAACCATGTACTCAATGAATTCATCAGCGTCATCATCAAGCTTACCCTTATAACGTCTTTCAATTAACTGCGCATAACTGGCAATAGTCCGCAGCGGTTCCTGCAGGTCATGGCTTGTAATGTAAGCAAAACTCTGTAATTCTTTATTAGAACGCTGCAGTTCAGTTATAATTTCTTTTAATTGTCTTTCACTATTCTTTCTTTCAGTAATGTCACGACTTATAGACAGTATCGATTCAATTTCGCCTTTAGAATTATATTCAGGTACGGCAGTGGTCTCAAAATATCTAAAACCATCATTAGTTATAGAACTGTATTCAAACTTCTGTAATTCACCAGTATCCAGTAATTTTTGATATTTTGACCTCCACATTTCAGCATATCTCATAGGGGTGCCTGTTTCCTCAAAGGTTTTACCCATATAAAAGTCAGGGTAATTACCCTGCAATTCTAAAATTTTAAAATTAATAAAAATGTATTTAAAATCAGTGTCGATCCGTGTTATAAGATCAGGTGAATTTTCTGCAAGTGCCCTAAATGATTCCTCACTATCTTTAAATTTTCTAACTAATTCCTCTGACTTAATTTTATACTCTGTTAATTGATTTCTGGATTTATAACTCATTAAAGCTTCCATAACTACAGTAGATATTAATTCAACTATTTCTAAATCATCCTGACTAAAATCTCCATCTGTATGAACCAGTCCAATTTCGCCAAAAACTTCACCAGAATACATTAAAGGCACGCCCATGAAACTTTTAATTTTAACATGGTCTTCTGGAGGTTCAATCCATTTTGGATGTTTATTAATGTCATTAAAAATTAAAGGCCTTGCTTCATTAATAACACTCCACCTAATTCCTTTAATAGGTAAATCTGTTTCCATAACCAACTGTTTACCCTCGGGTGTTTTACGTTCGCACGCCCCAGAAAAACTTGTTGCAATAGTATTTAATAATTTTTTAGGTGTTATCTCACATATAAAACCAGAAGAGCTGCCCATAATTTCCTCAATAATTTTTAATGACATTTGAGCTAATTCTTTTTTACTTTTAACTCTTAAACCGGCCTGAAATATTTTAATTATGCCGTTTAATACTTTGTTATTTCTTTTGATCTCTTCTGCTGATTTTTTTAACTCTTTTTCAATTTCTGTATGTTCAGTAACATCCCGAATTTGAACTAAAAAACCAAAATCGGCTTTAGAGATAGTCCAATCAATAAAAGCAGTTCCAGAATTTACAGAAGCATAACTTCCGTCATTTCTGATATTTTCATAGTTTAAACTAGATTGAAACTTAACCAAACCTGTTTTAATCAATTCATCCTTTCTTAATGCAATATCATGACTATCAAATAAATTAATTTTTTTAAAATCATCTAAAGAAGTAATACCTGTTATTTTTAGGGCAGTATAATTAACATCAATTAAATTACCCTTTTTATCATAACAAAAAATACCAGTAGGAGACTTATCAAATATTTCCTTGAATATGCTATTTTTTGTATTTAATTCAATACCTCCCCTGAAAATATTGATTAATATCTTTTTAAAAACTATAAAGAAGTTCTTACTATTACTTTATTTTTAAAAGGTATAACTTTTTTCATCAGTTATTCAATGAAGTTAACGTTCCCTAATTCTAGCTATTTTCATAAAATAAATGTTTTTATTGGTTAATTTAATTTAAAATATATAAATATACAAAATTATTCTTTAAAGCAGTTTTAATTAATTGATCCTAAATTTGAAAGTTATATCCCTAGTTTATAAAAGTGTAATGAGAGCATTAAAATTAATTAATAACTCATTTAATGCTCAATCATTCCTCAACTTTTATTGCTTCATCTGGACATACATCCATACATACTTCGCACAAGCTGCATTCCCCTTTGTTCTTGATTACAAGAGTATCTTCCTCAATTACAAGAACTTCCATGGGGCATACATCTGCGCATTCCCCGCATTCTGCACCTTCGCATTTATCGTAATCTACTGTTATTTTAACCATTTAACTCACCTGCTGTTTTTCACTATGCTGATCTAATTGTTCCCAGAGAACGTTATTATCTATGCCTAATTCCACCTAGGCTTTTACCCCTTCCAGGAAATCCTGAAGATACTGAGTCTATTTCATCTAATTTACCTTCCCCAAAGTATCTAATGTTTTTTTCTACACTTCCAGGACTGATTTTATAAATTTTAATTCCTGCATTTCTTAAAATACCAAAGGCAACATTACCTAATTCTCCTATAATCAGAGCTTCAACACCTTGATCTACTATAAATTGTGCCGCTAAGTTCCCGGCTCCCCTTTCATTTTTTGCAGGATTTTCAATGGGTAAAACATTTTCAACTTTACCATTTTCCAGATCTGCAACGATAAAATTGGGGCTTCTTCCAAATACGTTGCTTATATTTGATTCCAAACTAAGTCCAGTTGATGTAATAGCTACTTTCATTTAATTCACCTCCAGTATGTCTACAATTTGTAACATTCCAACTTCCCATCCCCAAATACCCTCCATATGCACTGAAATTACTTCTATTTCCCGCCAGAGTTTAAAATTTTATGAAAAGTTGGCTGATAAATACCCATTATTGCTGTTTTTTCTGTTTAATACGTTTATAATCTATTTAACCAAATCGATTATATCTCACCCAATGTATTCTCTGTTGGTTCAATTTTGCCTATTTATTCCGTTGAATATGTTTTAAAATACCTGATCTAGGTTCTCAAGTATGAACCTTACCCCAACATGTTTTGAATATATATTCATAACTTTAATATAAACTATTGCATTTCAAAGCACCAAAAATGAGGTAGTAAATAAAACTAAAAATTTAAATTAACAGGTGCATTTAATAAATACAAATTAAATTCCATATTCAATCAAGTATTATGAAAAATTTCTAACTATAAAGACATATTTACAAAATATATGCATAGAAAACATTTAAATATCTAAAATTCAGCAAAAAGATCCCAAATATAACTGCAGATCTGTAAGTATCAAAAATATTATATCTTAGTTTTGAATATATATTCGTTTATCCTTTAAATACAGCACAAATTAGAGTGATGAAAAAAATGTTAGAAACATTAGAAATATACAAAATTATTATAGCAGCAGCCTTTATCGGTTTTATCATCTACGCAATGGTCAATGACCCAATAAAGAAAAACAGACTGCATTAAAATACATAACAAATACTTAAAAAAAAATAATAAGAAATAAACTCAAACAAAACTAATATGGTTTATTTTTATTATAGAAATCTTCAAATATGGGGCGGTAATATTCAGCAATTTCATTAACCTCAGGAACACTAGAATCATCTTCAGAATAATATAACGCCATTATAATTCGACATGTTTTATTTAAATTATCAAAGTAAATTACAAAGTCTATATTTTCAGCATCACCATCAAAATCATGTTCATTTAATTTTCCCCAAACCTCAGGAATAGATCCTTCAGTTAGTTCATAATCAGTGTAAACCAAAATAAAACTTTTAGGCAGGGAAGTCTCTTTATCTCCAATATCTTCAATCTTTACATCTTCTGTATCTTCTTTTATTTCCTCAAACTGCAACATTTTATCACATTTATTATTTTCATAGAATATGTTTTTAAAGTTAAATTATTTTATATTTTTAGCTGAAACCTTAAATTGACTTTTAAACAGAAGTTCTATATTTTAACCTGTAAGTCAAAAACATAATTTCCAGCCTTGCTATTTAAATTCAAGTTTTTAATGTTTTAAATGATTAAAAAACTTGTTTTAAAACTTTTTTGAGAATTTTATTTGCTCTTACAATAACTAATTTTAAACTGAATTTTAACTAATTTAAAATTTATAGGGACTCCTTAAAGGGTATCATGAAATAAAACGTAGAACCTTCACCATACTCTGATTCAACCCAAATTTTACCATTATGGCGATCTATAATTCTTTTAACAATTGCCAAACCAATTCCTGCCCCATCATATTCTCCAACAGAGTGTAATCTTTTGAACACTTCAAATATTTTATCACAATACTCCTTTTCTAACCCTATTCCATTATCTGCAACAGAAAAAATGTATCCTTTAATTTCTTTGCTTGCAGAAATATGAATTTTAGGTTTAAGCCCAGCACTATGGAATTTAAGCGCATTTCCAATTAGATTCTGGAACACACGTATCATCTGGTTTTCATCTGCAAAAATTATTGGAAGAGCATCGTAAGTAACTTCTGCATTATTTTCATTAATTACAGGCCCTAAATTATTTAAAGCATGATTTAAAGCACTTCCCGCATTAAAATCCTGGAATTTTCCACCTTTTGTTTCAATACGGGAATAATCAAGCAAACCCTGGATCATCTGCTTCATTCTTTTTGCACCATCAACCATGAATTCAATGAATTCATCGGCTTCATTATCCAGCTTACCTTTGTAGCGCCTTTCAATCAGTTGAGCGTAACTGGCAATGGTCCTTAAAGGTTCCTGGAGATCATGACTGGTAATGAAGGCAAACTGCTGTAGTTCATCATTTGAACGTTTTAATTCATTTATTGTATCCTTTAGCTGCTCTTCTGCATTCTTACGCCGAGTAATATCTTTAGAAATTGAAGATATTCCAACAATATTACCTTTATCATTTTTAATTGGAGAAAATGTTATAGACAAGTAAAAATGGGATCCGTCCTTTTTCAAACATTCCAATTCAACATGTTCTATACTCTCCCCATTTTTAGCTCTCTCAATCAATCTCAAATTATTAACCTGTTCCTCAGGTTCCATTAAAATAAATATATGCTTTCCAATTATTTCACCTGAGGAATATCCGTACATTTCTACTGCGCCATGATTCCAGCTGGATATTCGAAAATTTAAATCCATTCCAATAATAGCATCATCCGATGACTCCACAATGTTAGCTAACCTTTTAACTTCTGCCATCCTTTCTTCAATCTGATCTTCAAGATTATAATTAGCCTGCTCCAACTGTTTTATCAGCTTTTCCCGATCATTTAACACAAAATAAGCGAGAATAGCAGCTAAAATTGTTGTAAAAGAAATAGTCATAACATGTGATTCCCATATATTTATACTGGGAAACAATAATTGTTTTACAACTTCATAAAGGGTCATACCCACTAAAAAAGCCAAAAAAACAATTACAATCTGGCTTTTAATGCTTTTAATGTCTTTTGATATAATAGAACAGTATCCCTCCTTAAATTTTAAATTATATTGTAATATGGTAATTACTAAAATAAATCATTTAACATAAAAAGTAGTCCCTAATTAATACATGTATTTTTATAATCCAAACTGCTGTACCTTTGAGGCAGTAATTTCAACTACAGATAGTGTTATTAATCAAATAGTTGAAGAAAGATTGTAATTGCAGGCCTTAAATAATCCCTATCATATTTAAACCCACATAAATCAGCAGAGCTATGAATATATAATTCAGTTTATCTGCAGGAAGTTTATGTGCTGCCTTAACCCCCAATTGAGCCATGGGGATACTTGCACCTGCCAGGATAATAAACTGAAGAAGGTTAATATAACCTAAAGAATATTGAGGTAATCCCGGTACGCCCAGCCCATTAAAAATATAAGAGATAATTCCCCCTATAGATGTAAATATTATAACCGCTGTGGAAGTCCCAATTGATTTATGTATGTCATACCCCATGGCAATTACAAGAAATGGGACTATGATAAATCCTCCACCAACTCCCAGAAGGCCGGACATTATTCCAACGACGAACCCTCCAGCAATAAAGTAATTATTATTAGTTTTAGGCTCTTTTCGTGTTTCAGGAGATTTATAAAGAAGCATTCTAACAGCGACCGCCAAAGCTGTGACCCCAAAAAGGATTTTAAGAATATCTCCAGGCACATGAGAAGCAATAGTCCCTCCCAAAATACCACCAATACTCCCAGTAATAGCTAAAAATGCCATTGGTTTGATTAAAACTGCATTCCTGCGGTAATGCCCATATGCACCACTTATAGCTGTGGGGAGTATAACCGCAAGGCTTGTACCTAAAGACATTCTTATAGCAAGGGTAGGATCAACACCAATGGATATAAAAAGCCAGTATTGGATAGGGACCATTATAAAACCTCCCCCAATTCCAAGAAGGCCTGATGCAAAGCCTATACCTGCTCCTGTGATTGCAAGAATTATAATATAAAAAATAGTGGGATCCATAAATTTATTCCTTCATAATTAGACTATACCTTAACTTTATTTTTAAAAGAATTATACTTTACGTTTAAAAAAAGTGATACCATGTGTAATTAATGTAATAATAAACTATATTAAAATAAATCACACATGTAAGTACAATATGAAAATAAATCTATAAATTTTCTAAATTAAGTTTAAAATTACACAATAAAATAGTAGAACCATGAATATTTCTCATTTTTTATTCAAATTTTCTAAACTTTTTTGAAATAGGTAATTATTAATTTAAATTCAATTACTAGTTACCAAATGCTTGAAAACTATTAGTTTTCACATGCTACCCAACTATATTTAAGTTATACGTTTATATATTGAAAATAGTTAATAATAATAAAAAAAATTTGAAATTTATATAAAGTTTCAAACTGAATATTTTAATGTTAAAATTATTTAAGATCAAAACAATCAAATAATTATGCCCTAATGGTGATAAAAGGTGGAACTTACAAAAATCAAAGGCATCGGTGATAAACTAGCAAAGAAAATTGTTGACAGCTTCGGCAGCGAGGCAGATTTACAGACAGCAATCAGTAACTTCGAAGTTGATAAACTTTCAGAAATTGAAGGCGTAAGTCAGGCTAAAGCTATAGAGATAATAAATGAAGCTTTAGGCAATCCAAGGGAAGAGTTTTTAAAGACAGAACAGGTCATCCAAATCTATGATGACATTATCGCCAGAATTCTTAAATACGCGAGTACCAAATATGGAAAAAACAGGGTTCTTTTAATGAGCCCCACAAAGGATACAGCAAAGATTCAGGAAAATCTAGACTTTGTAATGAACGCCAAGGAAACTGTATCCAAGCTTCCAGTAAATGAAATCAGTGACCTGCTTAAAAAAGTAAATCCATCTGGAAAAGACAAACCAAAATATGATCCATCAAGAGCCATACTTGTAGAGTCTAGAGAAGATTATAACCGGCTTATGGATCTGGATCTACACAAATACTCAACTATTATCACCGCAGAAGAGTCAGAAACTCTTGATGACTATGAATTTGTAGTTTACATATTTTCAACAGGACAAGTAGACCTTGATGATGCATATAATATTGCTATGGTCACAGGTGATTCTTTAAACTATGAAATTGTTCCTGAAACTGTCCTTTCATATTACTACACAAATTACGAGCTTCTCTGCAATGTTTTGGAAATTAAAAATATTTTAGGACGAAAATCAGCTGTTGGGGAAGTTATAGAAATTCTTGACTCTCTCGAATCAGCTAAAGTTGATGAAAGCGTATTTGATGCAAGCGTCGAAGATGCAAAGAAAAAAGCCGATGAAAAGCTCGCTGAAAGTATTAAACAGGTTGACCTTAAAGGGGATGAAGTTTTAGCCCTTATGAATGAAGGAATGCCTGCTAAAATACAGAGCATATTTGATGAAGTGATAAAAGAAGCCAGAGATGAAATTAAGGATAAAACTGGATGTTCATTTGACCCCTTCATTCAAAAATACCCAATAGAAATTGATGAACAAGAACTTGAAAGAGTTAAAAAACAGGAAATTGCAAGACAGCACATCAACACATTCGATAAGAAAGTAAAAGCCGCATCACGGCTCTCAACCCTTAAAGAAGGAATTGAAGCAGAAATTCAGGAAATTCTGGAATTCGATTATGAGTTTGCACTGGGATGTTTTGCATACTATTACAATTTAAATTCACCGCATATCGGAGATGAGTTCAACTTTAAAGGTGGAATACATCTCAACCTGGCACTTGAGAAGGAAATCAACATTCAAAAGATTGATTACTTCCTGAAAACTCCTGAAAATGTTGCACTTTTAACCGGGGCAAACAGTGGAGGTAAAACAACACTCCTTGAAACCCTTGCCCAAATTTCCATAATGGCACAGATGGGGCTCCCTGTCTGTGCAGAAGAAGCTACAGTTAAACTCATTGATGAAGTTTATTTCTTCTCAAAGAAAAGATCCCTTGATGCAGGAGCATTTGAATCATTCCTAAATACATTCATGCCCGTCGTAATTACAGATACACATAAACTAGTTTTACTGGACGAACTGGAAGCAATTACAGAACTTGAGGCTGCAGTTAAAATAATTGCAAGCTTTATAGACTTAATAAAAGATTCTAATTCTTATGCAGTCATTGTAACTCATATGGCACATGAGATAATGAAATATATTGAAGTCAGGGTTGACGGAATTGAGGCAAAAGGCCTCGATGATAACTACAATTTAATTGTAGACAGGACCCCTAGAATGAACTATCTTGCAAAAAGTACTCCAGAACTCATCCTTCGAATGATTTATGAGAAGTCTGATGGAAAGATGAAGGATATTTACGGCCAGATACTGGAGAAATTTTAATTTTTCATTTTTAAATAAATTACAGGTAATCCGTAATGATATAGTTTCAAAAGTTCATAATAATATTGTAAAAAATTGTGAGATGGTATATTATGAAAGTTAAATACACCAATATTGCGGTTGAAAACATGGATGAATCTGTCAAATTTTATACTGACGTATTAGGGTTTGAAGAAAACAGGCGTTTCAATCCAGAAAAAGGAGTAACCATTGCTTTTTTAAAAGGAGAAGGGGAAAGTATGCTTGAACTGACTGAAGGCATGGAAAACCTGGATCCAAATATGAAAGGAAAAAATGGACTTTTTATGGTAGGACTGGAAGTTTCTGATATGGACAAAACTGCACGAGAAATTCAGGATAAAGGCATAAAGTTTACAAGAGGCCCGATTGATACTCCTAACGGTACAAAAATAGCATTTTTTAAGGACCCTCAAGGTGTGCAGATTGAACTCATACAACCACCTTAATTAATTTCTTTTTTTTAATAATTAGTTGAAATTTATCAATGAAATTACTGATTTTAACCTTAGTCTGAGCTATACATAAATCAAATAAATATCAACAATAAACCGCAGTTAAAATATTAATGGAATATAAATCAAAAAGAAACTTTTTTTCAAATTAAAATAAATCACTGCAGACAATAAATGAATAGACCAAACAGAGCATCTATACGCCAGTATCTTGATGCCCGCCTTATTGTAAGGGTTAGAATTTTCAGCATCATTTCCATTGCCATGTTATCTTTAATAGCATTTGAAATGTTAAGAGGTACAATTAACATGTCCCTGGCCATAGCTGGAATACTTATTGGATTAGCTGTCAGTATCATAGTCAGCAGAATGTTTAGACTGATCTGGGACGAAGAAACCAAAAAAGTAATTGGAAATATGGACTGGATCGGGGCAGTGGTTCTTATATTTTATATAAGCTTCATGTTAACCAGAACATTATTTCTAGGGTACTATGTACAGGGATCTCTTTTCCTGGCCATAGTCCTCAGTATTACAGCGGGCACTTTTATTGGCAGAGTAATGGGCACAAAACATGGTATATGTAGGGTTTTGAATACCTGGAAAATTTTGTGAAAACTGCCATGCATTATTTTGTAAAATTTCTAATTGAGCCTTTTTGCCTGAAGCCAAAAAATTACTTCTTTTTTACTAAACTATTTCTGAATCAGTTTGAGAACCACCTATTATATCCTCATCCATATCTTCATATCCGCTGTGATGAGTTTTTGCCCAGTGTCTTTCTTTTCGTGTAATCATCCCTGCAAAAGACGCGACGAATAAAGGCAGAAGGTACAGACAATAAGCCCAGTATTCTACAGATCTATAAATTATAACATGTGGAAGTGCTTTTTCTCGATATAGGCCTATGAACAATGATGGGAAAAACGCAAAAGTTGACAGGACCCCTATAACAACTGGAGCGCCGAAATGGAACTGCATAATATTTCCTATTTGGAGTATAAAAACCACATACCCTATCATCACAAATGCAATAAGCAGGAGGAAAAAAAGCTGTTCTATGGCATTTATTTTCTTATAAAGAGGAATAGGTGCATTCATTAGTTTTGTAAGATAAACAAACAGCGTTTCAAGATTTCCTGTTGCCCACCTGATTCTCTGTCTAAAGAAAAGATCCCACTGGGGTACAGCTTCCTGATAGACAACAGCTTCTCCACAGTAGCGAATTTTATAACCGTTCATAATGAGTTTAATACTCATATTCAGGTCTTCTGTGACTGCAAATCCATCCCATCCCCCGATCTCTTTTATAACTTTCTTTGTGGCTATCTGACCGTTGCCCCCTAAGAATGCATTTTTACCCATTATATCCTTTGCTCGAAGTATCACATTTCCAAATATAGCAAATTCAATTTCCTGCATAGCTGTTAAAAGGTTTTCATTACGATTGTACATCCTAACCCTAGCCTGTACACCTTCAACACCATCCTCATTCAGGTAAGGTATTATTATCTTTAAGAAATCAGTTTCAATACGGGCATCTGCATCGAAAACTGCTATTATTTCACCTTTACATAATTCTAAACCATCATTAAGAACATAACCTTTACCTTTTCCAGAGCGTGGCGTTTTTCTGGTTACAATCTTCATAAAATTGAACTCTTTTTTGAGCTCCCTCAGTACAGCTGCAGTGTTATCAGTGGAACCATCATTTATAACAATTAGTTCGTAGTTTCGCTTTTCTTCAATATAATAATCAAGTTGTGCAAGGGTTTTAACACATCTAGCTATTGTAAATTCCTCGTTATGGGCCGGGATCATTATGCTCACAAACGGCATCTCATCAAAAGCCACTGCAGGGCTCTGTTTTTTGAGGCTGACCACCGCAAGCAGAACCCCATACATTGCAGGTATAAACAGCATATATTCAAGCCACGTCATATCTCTGGTTAACAGGCCGTATGCAGCAAGTGAAATAGTCACTGCAGAGACAAAAAAAACTCCCGTTTTTTCTATTTTAAGCTCATCAGATTTCTCCCTTATTTTATTTTGAAATTTCACAACATTTTCCACGTCACTCCTGTGTTTACTGAGCGCCATTTCAACTGTTGTATAGAGTTCTGCATCTTCAAAAGGTTTTACCAGATACCCATAAGGAGATGTTTTCCTGGCCCGTTTAATTGTTTCACCATCGGCATATGCAGTGAGATATACAATTGGAATATCCAGTTCCATTAAGGTTTCAGCTGCAGTGATACCATCCATTTTACCTGCAAGCACTATATCCATAAGTATAAGGTCCGGTTGGATAGTACATGCTTTTTGAACAGCTGATTCACCGGAACTAACAGTTTCAGGTACACAGTAGCCAAGCTTTTCAAGCCTGAACTTTATATCAAGTGCAGTTATCTCCTCATCTTCTACTACCAGTATAACCGGCTTTAGATTATCCCTGATTGCATCAACAGGTGTTTGAGTAATTTTATCCTCGGCATATATAATTTCACCCTTGAAATTTTCCTGTTGTGGGGATTCAGGATCCAGTAATTCAGGAATTAAAGTACATGCTCTTGGACGTTCCCCATCCATGTACACTCCCACTTTACCATTTCTAGATCCATGGGTTGGATTTTCAATTTCGTCAATTTCTTCCAGATATTTCCTTTGCCTCTCAAGGGTAACCTCTATGGTGTTGTAAAGTTTTTGAGGTTCAAAAGGCTTTACAAGATACCCTGAAGCAGGATTTTCCGTGGCCCGCGATAGAGTAACTTTATCTGAGTGAGCAGTTAAGTAAATAACTGGTATTTCTAATGCCAGTATACTCTTAGCAGCATCAATACCATCAATATCTCCTTTTAAAAAAATATCCATTAAAACAATATCTGGCCTGAGTTCTGCAGCAAGTTTAACAGCATCTTCACCGTCTGAAACTATCCCAAGCACCCTGTAGCCGTAATCTTCTAATTTTAACTTTATATCCATTGCAATGATATGCTCATCCTCAACTACAAGAATATCAGAACTCACATACCCAGCCCCCACTAAACAAAACGATAAATATCACCATACCTTCCCCATAAATGTTTATAAATATACACCTATTTTTATGAAAATGATAGAAAATTAGACTGTAATTAAACAAGTACTAATACTTATGGTATTTAGCAGGTTTTTAATACAAAATAAGCTGTTTTTTATGAATTAAAGTAATAATTCTAATATTTAATTGAATACAGAACTCAAATTACACCTATAAAAAGGAATTATAAATAATTTTAATACGTTGAAAAATTTAATTTTTGTATTTTAAAAGAAATTTTTACCCGCCTCAATGGAAATTACACTAATAAAATTATTACAATTAAATTTATATTTATTACAAATCATAATTAGTATAACAAAGGAGGTTGAATGATGGGTATTGATGAAGAATTACATGATAGAATTGTTAATGCATTAAAAGGAGCAGACTTTCCAATAAATAACTATGATAAACTTATGGAATCATTTCCCCATGGTAGAGGAGGAGTGTGCAGAGCTCCAGGATTTGAAATAACAGTAGAAGATGCTATAACTTCCCTTGTAGAAGAAGACTTTCCATTTAATAATGCAGAAGATGTAGCACATGTAGTAATTAAAAGAATAAGACGTGGCGGAATAATGTAAAGCTTTATTTAACTTAAACTATTTTTTAAATAATTATTTTTTAAAGTAAAATAACTATTAGATATCCTAGAACTAATTTAAAAGTAATGAAATAAATTATTTAGAATTAATTTTTAAAAATAATATAAAAATAAAGGTTAAGTAATTTTGCCTGCATACTAACTCACTGGTTCACAGGTAGTTCACCCTTTCCTCCCCGAGCAACCCTCGAAGCAGGCAGTCTGTCCAGTACTGGGTTTCTCCTAATCATAGAAGGCTCAGCCAACCTCATAGAAGGACCGTAGGCACCAGTCAAAATAATGATATGACAGTAACTATTTTGTAATTGGTTAAGATAAGCTTTTTGATGGAACCTTTTACGAATCCCATACAAACATTTACTTTTGCGAGATTATTATTAAATTGAATAAAATTATATCAAAAAGAACTTAATATATTTAAAAAAATTTTCAGTTATAAAAAAATAAACCAAAATGTGATTATGAGAGTGGCCGGCAACGTTTTAAGCTTCCCATAAAAGACATTATAGTACCACTTAAAACGCAGGAGGACTTTACTTCTGGGATCGAAACGAGACCAGGTGTAACCCCTCCGCTATGGTCGCCGAACCATAATATGAATATAAAAAACGGACTATTTAAACTTTTCCATGCATACACTTCACCCAAACTGTAAACACCTAACCAGAACAAACAAAAAACCAATTAGACTAACAAATGCTAATGAAATCACACCAAATGGACGTTGGAAATAGCGGGCTGAACAACTCGGTCCGAAAACCTCGAAGCTTACACCCCTACCCCATCAATCAGGTCTTCTACCCATGTCCAAAAGTTGCTTATTTTCGGGGGAAACCTCAGGCTTAGATGCTTTCAGCCTTTATAATCTAGCGCGTAGCTGCCCGGCACTGCCTTGTCAGACAACCGGTAGACCAGTGGCGCCGACGGCTCGTTCCTCTCGTACTGGAGCCACCTTCCCCTCAAGCAACCAACACTTCTAGTAGATAGCAACCAACCTGTCTC
>NZ_JQJK01000018.1 GCF_000745485.1 Methanobacterium veterum | reverse complement strand
CTTGAGAGAGCTGCAGGAATACCAGCACGATACGAACACGTTAAAGCTCAATTTTCAAGCGGTAGCTGGTATGGACACGTTATTGCACAAGTTTGGGTTAACGGCAAATGGTACAATGTAGATGCAACCAGCTATAGTAACACTTTTGGTGTTATTAAAAACTGGAATACTTCATCAGCAACGTACTACGGCACATATGCTACACTCCCTTTTTAGGCAAATTATAAACCTTTTTTCTTTTTTTCTTTTTTTGAAAATTTATTTGGAAAAATTTTAAATTTAATTTTAAATCTAATAATGAAAGTTATATAACCTTAAAAGAAAAATTTGATTAATATTTAAGCTTTTTATGTTTTTAAAACATTTTTAATCATCACTTATCTTTTTTAAAATTTAATTTGCAAATATTAGCAGTTATTTATAATTTATATACATTTTAATTATGTTCTAAATTAAAAAATACGGTTTTAAAAGTTTATTTTCACATTTTAAAACCAAAAGGTTTATATAATCTGTGAAAACGAAAATTACAGTGTCCATAAAATTTAAAAGGTTTCTAAACTTTAACAACATAATTATTTAAATTATGAACAAGTTTAGGCATATTTTTTGGATATGGAGGCGGTAAAATTACGAAAAAATCATTATTAACAATTTTACTTATTTTAAGTTTAGCAATGCTCAGCATAAACAGCATATCTGCCGCTACAGAAACTGGAAATACAACTAATGCAAGTGAACAGAATATAACTTCAAATGTAACAAACTCCAGCAACACAACAATTCAAAAATCTATGGATACTGCCAATACAACAAATTCCAGCAATACAACAATTCAAAAATCTATGGAAGCTGCTGGTGGAACCTCATACTCTAAAGTGAAATCAGTATGGATACCAAGTGACTATGTGGGCAGTTTAAACGTTGCGGCACTGCAAAATTTAGGAATTACCGATGTATTCGTTAAATCTAACTTAATTTCTACTCCATCATATTCAAGTGTCTTAACCGCTATTTTACAAAAATTAAAAGGTACTAATATACGAGTTCACGCATGGATCACGTGTTTCAAGGATGTAAACGGTGACTGGATTGATCCTGCAAATAAAACTCAACAAGATTTTTTAATTAACAGTATCACTGCTATTGTAAAAAATTACAACGTAAGCGGAATTAACCTAGATTATGTAAGATATTCTGGATCAGGGAGCAATATCGCTGGTGAAAGTGGAACAGCAGCAATAACTGCATTCGTGCAACTAGTTTACAATACAGTTAAATCCATCAATTCATCAGTCGCAGTTTCAGCAGACCTGATGCCCGAAGGCTCGGCTAATGCATACTATTATGGTCAAGATTACGCCCAACTTGCAAAATATCTTGATTTTCTAGTTCCAATGATCTACAAAGGCAACTACGGATACAACAGTTCAACAGGTACCAGCAGCAGCGGAAAAAATGGCACATCATGGATAGCCTCAACAGTGGCATATATAGTTAGCCAGAGTAATGGAACTCCAGTTATAGCAGGTTTACAGACTTACCGTTCAGATAAGAATGTAACAGCAATACCTGCAGGTGAATTACAAAACGACATAAACGCAGCAATAAACAACGGATCATCAGGATACGCACTATTCAGATATGGGCTGATTAGCAGTAGTTTTGGCATGGACAGTACCATACCGACCATTAAAAGCATCGACCCATCAAACAACTCAGTAAACGTACCAATTAACAAAGTAATTAAGGTCACTTTCAGCGAACCAGTAAAAGCAGG
>NZ_JQJK01000017.1 GCF_000745485.1 Methanobacterium veterum | reverse complement strand
CCAATGAACGCTAAAAACGTTACTGTAACTCTTAAAATGCCTAAAGGATTCAAATACATATCCAAAGACAAGAACATTCAGTATAACTCTAAAACAGGAGTATGGACCATCGGTAACCTCAAAAACGGAGGAAAATTAGTGTTACATATCGTAGCACAAGCTGTCGTTTCAAATGTTCGGTTAACAAGTACTGCCAGTATAAAAGGGACTGCAATCATGAAGTAGGTAAAATGAAAAAGGAGTAACTAACTGGTTTAATTTAAAGAGAATAAGGATTTATGATTAAATTCATATCCTTTTATTTTTCCTTTTTAAGCCAAATATTACACCATAAATATTAAAAGTTTATTTAAAAGTTTAATAAGTCACTGAGAATCGTGACTTAAATGATAAAATTGTTTAAAACACAAAAACATTTTTATACCTATTATTTATAGTAGGTAATAAAAGAATAAAATGGAGGTTTAAAATGAAGACATATGCAGGAATATTAGCTATCCTTTTAATCTTAGGTCTTTTAGTCATCCCAGGCGTGTCTGCAGCAGACGATGATTTAGGTACTGACCCAAATCTGGACAATAATCAGGCAAACGTAACAGTTGATCCTTATTCAGAAACACCTGAGGTAACTAATACAACAGAAAAAACCATTCCAATGCAAAAAACAGGAGTTCCTATTGCAGGAGCGCTAACAGCAACTTTAATGATCCTTGCTGGAATGGGATTATCTAAAAGGAAATAATTTAAATTTTTAATTTATTCAAATCCCCAAACGCCTTGTGTTTGTGGGTTTTTTCTATTTTTCTTATATTTTACAAAACATCTTAAATCTTCACAAATTATTATTTTAAGGCTTAATGTGTTATAAAATCCGGCCCAACATTAATAAGCAAACCTTTTTATAATTATTAATCATATCAGATAATACCAATTAGAGGGGATTTAAAATGAAGATATTAACATATATAATAACAATATTTTTGATATTTGGGCTTATTGGAGCCCCAAGTGGGGTTTTTGCTCAAGAAACAAGTTCCACCGGACCTAGCATACAAACTAGTAATCCAGTTGTTTTAGACAACACAGCTCCTTTACTTAAAGGTGGAGGAAGCAGCCGTGGAGGAAGCTCAAGCAGTTCTAAATCCAGCAGCAAAAAAATTCACGATGGCGACGACGATGATACAGATGACGGTTCAACTGACGATGGATCTGGATGGTGGATTGCAATTATCATCATAATTATCATAATTGCAATTATAGTTCTCGCAGTATGGTTCTTCTTCCTCAGGAAGTAACTTATAAATCCATAGTTTTAAGGTAATTTAAATGGTAGTGATAATAGAAATATTAAGGAAACACCTCCCTAATTTAATCAAACTACGTATGACCCGTATTCTAATATGGATATTTATAGTGATTGCCTACGGAGTAATTGGATTCCACCTGATAGAAAATCAAACATGGACTGTATCATTATACTGGACTTTTGTTACCATAGGAACTGTAGGATACGGTGATTACAGTCCTAAAACTCCTTTAGGCATGTATTTCGCTATCTCACTTATAGTACTGGGTATTGGAAGTTTTGCAATTGCAGTTGGAGAGATTTTGGAATTCCTGTTTGAAAGACAGCAGATGAAGTTAATGGGGCTGATTAAAGTGAAAAAATCACAGCATGTTGTAATATGCGGGTGGACTGAAAGTACAGCAGAATGTATCAAAGAAATTGGAAAAGATAATGCAGTTTTTGTAGTTGACGAAAATGAAGAGGTGAAGAAAAAAGCACTGAAAAATGGAGCTTCATTTGTACATGGAGACCCTACACGCGTCAAAGACCTTGAAAAAGCCAACGTAGTCGGAGCTAAGGCCATAATTGTAGATATGGAATCTGATTCTCAAACGATACACTGTATACTAAGCATTCGTAAATTAGATCAAGATGTTAGAATAATTGCAGAAGTTCAGCGTTATGAAAACATAGAGCAAATACAGCTTGCAGGGGCAAATCAAGTTATATCCCCATTTGTAATTTCAGGAAGGCTTATGCAAAAGAGTATCGACGATGGATATGAAGCCATGTTTGTCCAGGAAGTCCTGGCAGAACACAAAAACAGGGAAATGAAAGAGGTAGAAGTGGCTGAAAAAAGTTATTTCAACGGTAAAACAGTACGTGAAGCAGATATACACGAAAAAACAGGGGTTGTACTGGTTGGTGTTGGGAAAAAAGGTGATTTAACCATAGATCCACCAAGAGACTATGTAATACATGCTGGAGACGTAATACTTGGAATTGGAAAACCAGAAGAGTTTGAAAAATTGAAAAATCAGTGATAATTTTTAAAACTTATTTTAACTCTCTTCAAAGGAGTTATTTCCAAACTTTCTTTTTTTAAATTATTTTTAAATGAATAAGCAACTGCATTAACTCCATTTTTATAAGCCATTTCTAATGATGCTGAAAACTCAGGATCCATCTTAAAGTTTGGCGAAAATTCTACCGCATCTTCACACAATATAAGGAAAAGAATTGATGCATTCAAACCTTCACTCTTAGCAGATATGAGTTCTTCAACATGTTTTTTACCCCTTAAAGTCGGTGCATCAGGAAATAACGCCAGACCATCTTCAACTAGAGTACAGCCTTTAACTTCAACAAGCATTTTTTCTTCATTATTATCAGTTAAAAGAAAATCAATTCTGCTTTTACCGTAAGTATATTCCCTTTTCAAAACAGAATAGCCCTTAAATTCATCTATTATCTGAGAATCTATTAAATCAACTGCAATGTCACTGTGAAAACCAGAATTTATCAATATCCACAGATCACCTTTTAAAACTCCTATCACATCGTACTTTGTCTTTCTATTCCCCAATTTCAATGCGCGTCTTAAAAGCAAATCAGCATCAGGAGTTAAAAGTTCTTTAAGTCTTCCAGGATCCCTCAAATGAGCATTTTCTAATTTGTTTCCGAGTTGAAATGTCACAGTGAACCTATTTGGCCTTTCTACGAATTTTCCCGTGATTATGTTTTGGATTATCATTCTGTTAACCATAGATCTAATGTTTAATTATTTAACTAATTCATATCATAGATGTATTTTAAAGTTAAAAAAAGCTTTATATAAATCCACTTTGAACATGTTACTTTAATTTTATACTATCTACAGTCTTAATAAATTCATTTGCATGTGCCAGCGTAGTTCCATATGGTTCATACATATATGTTTCATATACAATTGAAGGTATTTTAGAATTAATTAAAGGAACTGTTACATATTTAGGACTTTTAGGATCTTTTCCATTTGGAGGTATATAATAAACAAGCCATGATATCTCTTTTATAATCTTAGACGCGATTGATTTAGACTTATTAGATTTTGCCGGTACTGATAAAAACCTATTTTCTTTATAACCAGTATCTTTACCCCTATTGGAATGCACATCTATTACCAGTTCAAAATGATTTTTCTTTATATCTGAAACCACATATTTATTGGCCAGCTGCTGGCCATTTATCCGTCCATTCTTATAATCATCAGTATTTTCAGTAACATCAATACTGTAAATATAATATGAGTTCTTAAGAGATTTAGAATTGTTTAAAATAGATTCTATTATAGCTCTATGTGCATTTGCTTCAAGAGGGTGTACCCCCACTATAATAGCAATTTTTCGAGTTGAATTTGGATTTCCATAGGGACCAGTTTTAGTTACCGTCCCTTTACCAGTACTGCCTAAGACTTGAGTTTCTAAAGTTTGAGGAGTTTTGATCTCTATATTCTGCTTATTATCCATAGCATATTGCTGGTTAACTATTACCGAGCATAATAGTACCGCCATCGTAACCAGCACTAATAATTTAGAGCTTATACTGACCATGCCCCCACAGCATTACATCCATCTAAATCTCAATTCAAGACTTCAATTTATTAAAATATTAATTAAACATATATAATTATTATACAGCTCCTCACCTTAAATCTTATATTTACCAGAGTTAATATAGGCTTAAAAGAAAAAACATTGTGTGAAAAATATTAGCTGATTTAATATTTTAACATAAAATAAAACAAGATTAAGCTTATTTAAATTGATAAAACTACTAAAATACATATTCAACGAAATCAGTTACTTTAGAGGTGAAAAATTGCATCCAAGACCAAGTCCAATTGCTGCATCATTATACACATTAAGAGACATGAATGCTGATGTTATTATACTTCACGGCCCTCACGGCTGCTGTTTTAGAACAGGAAGGCTCCTTGAAAATGACGGAGTGAGAGTTGTAACTACTGCAATGTCTGAAAATGACTTTATTTTTGGAGCTTCAGATAAACTGGAAGAAACGTTAAAAGAAGTGGAGTCAATGTTTTCTCCAAAACTTGTGGGGATCGTTGGAACCTGTGCAAGTATGATAATCGGAGAAGACTTGAAAGAAGCAATCCAAAGTGCAAATATAAATGCAACAGTAATTGCTGTAGAATCCCATGGTGGATTAAGTGAAGGAGACAATACCGAAGGGGCCATAGCAGTACTGGAAGCTGCAAGTAAAGACGGCATCATACCAGTTGCAGAATGTGAAAGACAGTCAAAAATGCTTAAATTAGCAACAGAAATCGAAAAAACCCGTGGAATGGCACAGGGAGGTTATATAGCTCCATCTTATGGTGATGACAAGGGTGAAATAGCAAATATACTCATAGAAAAGCTTAAAAATGGTGAAAAAACCGCTATTATCCTCAATGCCAAAAAAGAGACCTCTTACCTTTTTGCCGATATCCTGAAAATTCCATTTGATAATATAAATCCCGAAAACAAACCGATTATAATTGCAAATCTTGATGAAAATATCGGACTTCCACGGATAAGACATCATGCAGCCAATATTAAAAAAGAACTTCAAAAAATTGGATTAAGTATAGACATAATAACAGGCGGGCTCGATGAATATCCTGTAACAGGCGAAGAAGCTGCAAAAGCCCTAAAAGATAAAAATATCGATTTCGTAATTGTTGCAGGAGTGCCTCATGCAGTACCAATAGAAACCATAGATGCAGATACCCTTGCAATAACAGACGGTCCCAGATTAGTAGAGCCCTTAAAAAAGATAGGATACAAATACGTTGTTACAGAACTTGATGCACACGCCAAAACATTAGGTACTGATAAAATAGTACAATCTGACTTCGGTGAAGTTTTAAGGGAGATTTTAAGTTAAGTTTAAAGTTATAATTGATATAATCAAATTGATAAAATTTAGATAGTCAAAATTAAATTAATTTACTCTTAATAAGTGAAGATAAAGTATTAATATCTTATAAAAACAAAATATTATACTAATAAGTAAATGGTGATAAAATGAGCAAAACAGCAGGTATGATACTTTGCGGGGGCTTTGGTAAAAGATTAAGACCGCTTACAGAGAAAGTTCCAAAGCCATTAGTTGAAATTAAATACGATTATTCCATTTTAGAAGGTCACGATACCTACACAATTCTTGATAAGCAGATGTTCGACTTTAAAAACGCGGGTGTGGATCGTGTGCTCCTGTTAACTGGATTTTTAAGTGAAAAAATCGAAGAACGATATGGTAATGATTTCAACGGGATGAAAATTGAGTATGTAATTGAAGATGAACCACTCGGAACTTTAAATGCTATACGATTAGGTATGGAACATATCAATAACAAAGAGCAATGCGTAATACGGAACGGAGACGTAGTTGCTGATTTAAATCTTAAAAAAATGATTCATCAAGGTGCAAAATCTGATTATCCTCTTTCCATGTTTATAACTAAAATGGTTTCCCCATACGGAATTGTTGAAGTTAGTGGAGATAAACTGGTATCATTCAAGGAAAAACCTGTTCTCGATTATTATATCAATGGAGGAATTTATTTCTCAAATGGAGAAATTAACTTTGGGGATTTCGAAATTGGAGACATTGAAAAAACTGTATTCCCAATGATGGCCAGTGAAAACCAGCTTGGTTACTACAAGGAAGATGGTCTTTTCTGGATGGCAATTGATACCTCCAAAGAACTGGAACAAATCAGAAAAGAATATAAAAACAGGGAAGATAAACCATGGGGCTATGAAAAGGTCCTTATTTACACAGAAAAATACCTGACAAAAGAATTATTCATAAGAGAAGGGTATCAAACCTCTTTCCATTACCACGCTGAAAAAGATGAAACCATGTACATAGTAAGCGGTTCTGGTTACATAGAATTTGAAGACAGGAAAGAATACTTTGGAAAGAACGACACAGTAAGGATAGAACCAGGAAAACCTCATTCCATAGTTGCAATGGAAAACACAGTTTTACACGAGGTTTCAACACCACATCTAAACGATACTATACGTGTAAACGACTTCTATGTCAGAGCAGCGCAAGATAAATCAATATCCCCTTAAACACTTTTTAAATGATTAAAAATGGGTAAATATGATAGTCATAATTAATTATGGATCCGGAAACCTCAAAAGCATTAAAAATGGATTCACAAAGATAGGTGAAGAAACAGTAATATCTCAGGACATCCGTGAAATGGAAAAAGCTGATGCACTGGTCCTACCCGGAGTGGGTGCATTTGGAACAGCTATGGAACACCTTGAAAGCTACAAAGACATAATTCATGAACACATAAATAATGGAAAACCATTTTTGGGGGTTTGTTTGGGACTACAGGTACTATTTACAAAAAGCCAGGAAAATAAAGGAGTAAAAGGTCTCGATATATTCAAAGGCGAAGTAATGAAAATTCCGGAAGAAGGTCTCAAAATACCACATATGGGATGGAATAACCTGAAAATTGTAAATGAATGTTCAATACTCGATGGAATTGAAAATGATTATATGTACTTTGTCCATTCATATTATGCAAAACCAGATGACGAAGACATAATAGCTGCAACCACCAACTATGGAATTGACTTAACTGCAGCAGTGTGCAGAGATAATGTCTTTGCTACTCAATTTCACCCAGAAAAAAGCGGCGAAGTGGGTCTAAACATCTTAAAGAATTTTGTAAAGAGTATTCCATCAAAATAAGGAAATTTTTTTTAAATTAAAAAATTAAAGGACAATAAAACCTTTAATTACATTTTTATTTTGCCTGTATTAGTTCACCAGATATAGAAATAGTGTAATCTTTAAGAGGTATATCCTTTTGAGCTTTCTCTAATGCTCTCCTGACTATAACTTCAATTCCTGAGCAGCATGGAACTTCCATATGTACTATTGAAATCGAGTTTATGTCCTGTTTTTGGAAAATTTCAGTCAATTTATCTACATACCTATCTATTGTCTTATCCAGCTTCGGGCAAAGAATTATTAAAACTTTGTCCTTTAAGAATTCCTGATGAAAGTTAGCATATGCAAAAGGTGCACAGTCCGCTGAGATCAAAAGGTCTGCATTTTTAAAATAAGGTGCATTTGGATTTAAAAGCTGTAATTGCACCGGCCAGTTTCTAAGTTCCGGGCTAACCCTTATCTGAGGTTCATTTTCAGTTTCAGGCTTTTGACTCAAATCCACTGCCATTGAACCAGGACACGCGCATTCAAATGATGCTCCTTTTTCATAGTCAGGGATATCAATGTTCCTTTCTTTTAAAAAATCAACCGCCTGATTAAGAAGGTCTTTCTGGCCGTGATCAGAGAGATGCTTTAAATGGGCCAATATAACACTAGGTCCTCCCATTATTATATTTTTCATAACTTTATTTTCATCATAAGGCTCTGCTTCTCTCTGTTCAATTTCTATAGCTCCCTGAGGGCAGTTTCCAATACATGCCCCTAAACCATCACAGAATAAATCGCTTATCAGTCTTGCCTTCCCTTCAATTACCTGCAAAGCTCCTTCAGGACATCCAGGAATACATTCACCGCATCCTGTACATTTTTCTTCATTAATCTTGATAACATCTCTTTTCATAATTACCTCACCACCCAGTTAAATTATAAATTCAAATGTTATTCACTTCAAAGCCAGATTAAGTTATTTTGAACCGCTTCTTATCCCAAACAATAATGGTCCAAACATAATCCGCCAGTATAATCCTTAAATTAAATATGATCTTTTTGAATATTATAATTATATATTTAAATGTAATAGAGTCACAATAAAGATCAATTGAATATGGAGATCAGTTTATATAAATCATAAAATTTCATTTAAAACATTCAAGGAGATATCACGTGGACATAGAAGGCTTTGTAAGACAGTCAATAAATCATAATGATGAAAAATCCGTTGAAAATAGCTTAAGGGACAAAATATTAGAATATAAAAATATAAATCCAGAACAAGCTTCTAAAATGGCATCTGCTGTGATTGAAGAGGTTAAAAACACATTAACAATTGAATCTCATCCAGATGATTTCCTGAGGGATTTAATAAATTACAATAAAGCAGACGTTAAAATGGGAGAAATCGGTGTTGGTTCCAGGGGAGAAGGAGATTTCTTCGTTCACAGAAGAATCGCAGATATCGTGTCAAGCACCCATACAAATGCATTTATAACTCCAGAAGCCCAGGACGATGGAGGAGTAGTTAAAAAAAGCGTTGGATCTAACGATATTTATGTAACAACAGCAGTTGATGGAATACACTCCCGTTTAAGCGAATATCCTTTCTTAGGAGGATTTCACGTTGCCAGGGCATCACTTCGAGACGTGTGCGTTATGGGAGCTGACCCTGTTGCGATACTAAGCGATCTTCACCTTGCAGATGATGGAGATGTTGGAAAACTCTTTGACTTTACTGCAGGGGTTTGTGCAGTTTCAGAACTTGTAAACGTGCCGCTTGTAGCAGGAAGTACCCTCAGAGTTGGAGGGGACATGGTTTTAGGTGATAGATTAGTAAGTGCAGTGGGTGCGGTGGGAGTATCTGAATATCCTCCAACTGCAAGGAAACGTGCCAAAAAAGGAGACGTTATTTTAATGACTGAAGGTTCTGGAGGAGGAACCATAACCACAACTGCAATATACCACGGTATGTTCGACGTGGTGGACGAGACAATGGATGTAAGTTTTATAAAAGCATCTGAAGCCATTTCAAATGCAGGGTTACTTCCCGAAGTCCATGCCATGACCGATGTTACAAACGGAGGGCTTAGAGGGGACGCACATGAGATTGCAAGCACTACAGGAGTTGGACTTACAGTCTTCGATGATAAGATAAGGGAACTGATAAACCCAAAGGTACTTGAAATGCTCGAAAAGCTGGATATAGACCCACTTGGAGTTTCAGTGGATTCACTTATGATAATAGCACCAGAAGATGTTGCTGAAGAAGTTAAAAAAGCAGTTTCTGGAGCTAACGTAGATATAGCTGAAATTGGTTATGTCGACGACACTGGAAAAGCTAAACTCATAAGAGACGGCGCTGAAGAAGCATTAACACCTCTGTTTAGAGAAGCAGCTTATACCAAAATTAAAAAGGTGGTTGGAGATACCACTCCTGAAGACTTTGAAATCATGAAAGAAAAGGTCCAAAATGCTGCCTTAGCTGCCATAAAGAAAAAAGATGATGTTGTAAAAGCTGTAAGGGAAAAATAAATTCTTTACAGTTCTCTTATTTTATAATTCAATAATTGGAGAATAGAACCACATAAATAATCCATTGACAGATTAGGACATGTAACTGACTGAAAATGGATGATTTTATGGACGATAATGGATTCGTGTTTACTCTAGACGCAGTACTTGCTCTAGTAATTGTTTTTATTGCACTAGCTGCAGTGGCCAGTATAAATGAAACTCCACTATCTTCACAGATTCGCCTCTCTCATAACGCTCAAGATATCTTAGAAACCATGTCAGCTTACAAAAAATGGTCTGAAGAGCCTTCAGTCCTTCAAAATATTGCCAATATACTGTCTACCCATAATAATGACCAAAGCGGGATCAAAGAAGCAGGACAGGTAGCAGGCATCTATTTAAA
Organism: Methanobacterium veterum; assembly: GCF_000745485.1. Taxonomy (NCBI): domain Archaea; kingdom Methanobacteriati; phylum Methanobacteriota; class Methanobacteria; order Methanobacteriales; family Methanobacteriaceae; genus Methanobacterium; species Methanobacterium veterum. The sequence continues at coordinate 89,668 of NZ_JQJK01000017.1, read as the reverse complement.
CCAGACACTTAACAGCACTAAATACAACCTCACAGAAGCTCAGCTTAATATTACAATTGCGGCCAATGCAGACATGGAAGAAGCAGGTGATGTTGCAGTTGGTGTTAAAAGCTGTGATGGTTATATTTTCAGGCTTTGTGTTTGGGATTGAACTTTATTATTTATCTTTTTAAATATAAACCGCTACTTTTGTTTAATCCTTTATTTTTTGAAATTTTTGATTGTTGGATTTAATTACTAAATTTTACCAGTATTAAGTCTTCAATGTCGCTAAACAATGGTAAAATATTTTTACAAGGGAAAATGTTAATTAATACCTACTTTCCATTTTATGTAAGTAACTAATTACATTAATAAGAGGTGAAGTATGAATAATTTAACAAAAATTTTAGTTTTTATAAGCCTATTTACCATGGCAATTATGTTTACAGGGGCAGTATCTGCTGCCAACTGTACAGGAAGCTCTGTAAACAACATTCAAGCAAGTATAAACGATACACCTAATGATACAATTGTAGTTAATAATACCAATAAATCATTCCATACATCCACAAAAAATTTGAATGATAACATATCTCAGAAAAACACCACTGGAATCATAATGGCAAATACAGATCATAATTGTGGGCCTGCAGCACTTGCTACAGTTGTGCAAAATTACTTTGATATTAACATTACACAAGATCAACTTGCAACTCTTGCTGGAACAGATGGAACTGGAACAACAATGTATGGACTTGCTCAAGCAGCACAAAGTGAAGGTTTATTTGCATATGGAATGAGTTTATCGGTTGATAAGCTTCAATCAGGTAATATAGTGTATTTAACCATCGGAGAAGGACACTACAGTGTTATAACAAATATAACCAATGAAACAGTTTATCTTGCAGATCCGAGCATTGGAAACATTAACATGACTATGGCCAATTTTAAAGCAGCCTACAGTGGAGACGCATTAGTTATAACAAATAATTCAAACGATAAACAACTTGCTAGTGGTACAATATTGAGTAATGAAGAAATGCAAAAAATCAAAGGGATGAGATATACTATTGACTGGCCTCGTACGGGTTTGAAAATACTTGGATGTGCAGGTATAGGTGCAGGTATAGCTACTGGTAATCCCGGCCTTATATTTGCTGGTGTTGTTACTGTCTATGAAGCACAATGGGGGTGATCATTATAGATATTGTACATTTAGGCCTATGGTTAATTATTGGCCTTTTATTATGTTGTTTAGCATATGGATTATGGACGGCTTACAGGAATAATAAGCCTTGGAATTCCATAGGAAATGTTGCTATGGCAGGTATAATCCTTTTGTCCATAGGATATGATCTCAAAATGGAAATATTTGCTATACTGGGTCTTGGAGTGTTCCTTGGTTTAGTAGCTATTTTCCTTTCCAACTTATACCACAAAAATTTAAGGATTGATGATGCATTCTTCTTCCTAATAACTGCAGCTCTGCTAATCGCCAACTCATCACAAATCCATCTAATAGTTACATATTGACCTAATTTCAAGCTTATAAAAATCAAAAGACAATTCTCATATTTTTTTAATTTTTTAGAATAATATTTTCATCTTAAAGTTTACTTATAACAAATAAAGGAAGTTTAATCATGGAAAAGAAAAATTTACTAATTGTCGGCATTTTAACAGGTATTATAATTGTTTTAATAGGTATAGGACCAATTATATTCCCTAATTCAACCAGTGCCGATGATTCAATATCTGCTGGAAATTTACATGATTTAAATTCATCGGCTAAAAATATAACAGATGGATTGAATTCAGTAAATGAATCTTCAACAAATGAAACTTTTCCAGAGGACTTTTCCAAAGATTACACCACATTTGATAATTCAACTTCCAAATTAATTGCTATATCTATAGCAAGGTTATATCAAGGATTAAGTGGTTTTTATACATCCCATACATTTAATACTTCTTTAACTCCTGATAAAAAGTACTGGATAGTTAAAATGGATGATTTAATGGTTGTTACTGTTGATGCAAAAACATTGATGAGCAAACAAAATGGAGATTTAAACCCGCCTGTGAATACATGGCAGTCATTGGATGCACTGAAAGCACAATATACTGCAGATATTCAAAGTACTGGTGACGAAACAGTTGGGGAATCTCATAAAATAACTTTAAATGGTAAAAACATCTGGAAAGTACCAATATATACTATCGTTAGTAGCTGGCAAGGAGGCTATGATGATCAATTAGTTGGATATGTTTATGTTGATCTTGCAACAGGAAAAAGTAAAAAATTATACAGCGACATTTTTTATGACATTTATTGTTACATTTTTAACGATGACCCTGGAACAGACGGCTGGTTAACACTTAAAGAGGTAGATGAGAAGAGTGGTTGGTGGCCATCACCTTTTAGAGATGCTTTAAGAGATTTATACCTGGAATAAAGAGTTATATCATGATTAGAAAAAATTTACTGATTGCATGTGGTTTAATAAGTGTTACCCTTGTTTTAGCTATTGCAGCATTTATAATCTTTTCAACTATTACAGACACTTCAATAGATGCCTCAAATTCAATCACAGGCAATAATAATTCAGATAGTGATGAATACCTTTCTTTTGACAACTCAACTCCTGAAGCAACCGCCATATCAATAGCAAGATTATGCTGCGGAGTAGGCGGTTTTTACACTTGCCATACATTTAATACTTCTCTAACCATCGATGGAAAGTACTGGATAGTTAAAATGGATGATTCAATGATTGTTACTGTTAATGCAAAAACATTGATGAGCAAACAAAATGGAGACCTGAACCAACCTGCAAATACATGGAGGTCACTGAATGAACTGAAAGCACAGTATATTGCTGATATTCATTCCGAATGCCTGTCAGAGAATGCTAGAGTTGGGAAACCTAGTAAAGTAACTATAGATGGCAAAAAAATCTGGAAAGTACCTGTATATTACTATAACGATGTAGACCATAAAATAACTGAATATGTTTATGTTGATCTTGTAACAGGAAAAAGTAAGAATACATGGAATGATTTTAATGAGCTTACATGGACAAAAGAATGGCTAACACTTAAAGAAATGGACGATAGAAGTGGTCTATGGCCATCGCCATTTAAAGATGCCCTAAGAAATTTATACCCAGAATAACACATTAAAACACTTATTTTACAAAAATTATTTTTTCTTCCACCTACCTGTTTTAAATATCAATTTATAACCAAAAATTAAAAAAAATCTATTTTTATACAATATAAATAAAAAATACTGCCTAATAAATCCCATAAAATAAAAATAACTCATTTAAAGCACGGCAAATTATAAGTATGCCAAAATTGATAAATAGGTATGATAAAATTTTGGTGAAAAATATGCAAAAAACGGATCTTGATTCAGTTAAAGAAATTATGCTTGATTTTGCAAGTTCAACTGGCCTTGAACCAGTTAGGCCAAATCCTAGACGTTATTTATGGACAGATGCATTTGCAGTCTGTAATTTCCTTGAACTTTTCCGCCAGACGGATGATAAAACTTATTTAAATCTCGCATTTCAGTTAGTTAACCAGGTGCACCATACATTAGGCAAACATCGTGCGGACGATCCCCGCTCAGGATGGATCAGCGGCTTTGACGAGGGTGAAGGGGAACTACATCCCACAAAAGGAGGCCTCAGGATTGGAAAGCCGCTGCCTGAGCGCAAACATAATGAACGGTTCGATGAGAGCATAGAATGGGACCAAGATGGACAGTACTACCATTACCTGACAAAGTGGATGCACGCTTTAAACCGAGTTAGTCAAGTTTCTGGAAACCCAAGCTATTTGCGATGGGCAATTGAGCTAGCACAAGCTGCTCATGCCAGTTTTACCTATGCCCCATCTTCAAACCACCAAAAGCAAATGCACTGGAAAATGAGCATTGACCTTACCTATCCTCTTGTTTTTGCCATGGGACAGCATGACCCACTCGACGGTTTCATAACCTACAGTGAGCTGCAGGCGGCGGCCAGAAATTTCAAACAGCTGTCTGAATTCGATCTCAGTGCCGAGATAAATGATATGGCCCATATTTGCAGGGGCCAAAGTATGGTTACAAATGATTCTTTAGGCATCGGCGGCCTATTATCCGATGCAGCAAGAACTGCACAATTGATAACAAACGGTTTTTCTTACATCGATCTGCTTAAAACAATTATAGACTCCTCATTACCTTGTCTTGGATCTTTTGTGGCGGGTAACTCCTTAGATCTTCCTGCAGGATACCGCCTTGCTTTCCGCGAACTTGGACTATCAATTGGTTTAAAAGGTGTTGAAAAGATGCACGGATTAATCAAAGAGAATCCAGACGTGTTTAATAATTCCCTGCAGCAGGGGGTTGAATCTCTCTTAAGATATAAACCCGCTGGTGAAAGTATAGATCAATTCTGGATAATTAATGAAAACAGAAAATACAGCAGCTGGACCGATCATAAAGATATAAACATGGTAATGTTAGCTACTAGTCTTGCTCCAGATGAGTTTTTGAGAATCTAACTCTTTGACACATACCTCCGATTCATGACATATTACCTAACTGTAGTAAGTAGAAACAGTTAATAATCTAAAAACTAAATATATCTAAATCTTATTATCACAAAAATTTAAATATTCACTACATTCAATGTTTGTATCATTAGGTAATTTTATGACCGGCCATTTTATCAAAGATGACTTTAAAAAACAGTTTGCAGTGTTTATTTCATATGTTGCATATGCCCCCATAATTTCAATTCCTGCATTTGCAATAATAAACTACTATTTTCTGAATTTCCATGATTTTATAGTTATAACAATCCTATGTGCCATTTTTACATGCATATTACCCGTATTATTTGTACTTAGATGGATCGAAGGTAAACGGCATCGTGGTCAGAAAATGGACATGGATATACCTGAAAGGAAAGACCGAAATTATCCCCTTATCATAGTGATTTTATCTTATTTTATAGGAACTGCAGTTTTATATACTCTAAACGCACCAGTTATGACCACTATTTTAATGTTCAGCTACTTTTTAAACACACTCATCGTGTTTTTTATAAATCTTTACTGGAAAATCAGCATCCATGCAATGGGAGTTGCAGGACCCACAGTCGTGTTAATTTATACGTTTGGTCCTGTTGGAGCCATATTTGCCGCTGTACTTCCCATAGTAATGTGGAGTAGAGTTTATCTCAAAAGACACACTGTAGGGCAGGTCATAACAGGAGCACTGCTTGGTTTTATACTCACAATTTTACAGATACATTTTTTAATTAATTAAATGACGCAAAAAAAGTATCAAAGTATTTTGCGGCATACAAAAGGTTTTGCAGCCACAAATCCGAAGTTCATTTAACATGTTTCAACAAACTTTAAATTAATACATTCTACATTTCTACAGCATCTAAACTATATCCATCTAAAAGCGAATATGTTATAAGTTTCTACTTTTATAGGAGGAACAGTTTCCCATGATCTCTGATATTCAAATGTAATTCGTGAAAATCCTTTTTTAATTGCTTTGAAAGTAAATATCTGAACTCCCCCAGATCCAACGACATTGTTTGAAGTTTTATAAGGCACATATTTTGAATTTACAAGCTGTATATACTTTGGATCGAATTTAGGAGTCCATGAATATCCAGTAGTGGGGTTACTTTTCAAAATTACCCTAAATTCTTTGTTTACCTTAACTAATTCTGTTTTTATTATAGGATGTGTTGCAGTGTTCTGATTTTGTGCTGCAGATGCTCCTGAAACCAGAAGACTTAATGTTAAGAGAGATATCAGCAATGCTAAATATTTTTTCATTTAAATTACCTCCATTTAGCTGTATATTTTAAAAATATTTCATTGGGCCAGCAAATATTATTAATATATTTATAATTAGTAATATATAGTTTTAACCATTCATAATATAAAAACAACTCATTAAATTAGATTGTTGAAACAAATAATAACTTAATCAGCCGAAAAATAAAAATGAAAATATTAATTTCAAATAAATCATTTTTAACTACATGAATATCCTGAATTTTACATTTAGAATGTTTCAACAGATGTTTTTCCAGCTTTTATGTAAAATTGACACCAAAAATTTAAACAATTTAAATAACATATTAAGTACAGTGAGTTTTATGAATCTAAAAGAAAATGTACTTGCAGTACTTAGAGATGAAGAAACCGATGTTACACCAGTAGTCAGTGTTACCCAACTTGGCATAACTGAAGCTATGGAAAAAACAGACGCATTTTGGCCAGAAGCGCACAGTGACGCGGAAAAAATGGCAGCACTCGGAAGTTCTCTCTACGAACTTGCAGGATTGGAATGCGCAAGAATTCCGTTCTGTCTTACAATTGAAGCTGAAGCCATGGGCTGTAAAGTGGACCTTGGTAACAAAGATAGAACTCCCCAGGTTGTGGAAAGCCCATTTGAAAGCAGCAGCGATATAAGTATGCCTGATGATTTTCTCAGTAAAGGGCGGATTCCAGTTGTACTAGACGCAATTAAGAAATTAAAGGACAAATATGGAGATACACTTCCAATTATCGTTGGAATTACCGGTCCTTTCACCCTCACAGGACATCTGCTAGGTGTCGAAAAACTTGTAAGGTACATGAGAACCCGGCAAAATGAAGTTGAATCAGCTTTAGATGAAGCACTTGATATATCTATTGAGTATGCAAACGCTATTGCTGATGCAGGCCCAGATATAATCTGTGTAGCTGATCCAACGTCCGCCCCCGAACTTATTGACCCTTTACAGTTTAAAACTATCGTTAAACCAAGATTAGAAGACTTATCCATGCAGATAAACACAAGTAAAGTCCTTCACATATGTGGATCCACAGAACCAATTATAAAAGACATGGCAGCCACAGGCTTTGATGGGCTAAGCATTGAAGAAAAAGTAGACATAGCAAGGGCAAAAGAAGCAATTAAAGGTGGAGGAAAAACCATACGGGTCGGCGGAAGAACTATGAGCATGGGAGGAGGAGATAAAGTCCCAAAAATCATAGGCAATATTTCTTCAAGCGAGACACTCTTTAGAGGTTCACCTGATCAGGTTAAAGAAGAAGTTAAAAAAGTTTTAGAATCAGGAGTAGATATAATAGCCCCAAGTTGTGGTTTAGCTCCAAGCACTCCTCTTGAAAACATCAAAGCCATGATTGAAGCACGTAACGAATTTACAGTATCCAATATCTAACTTAAAAAAGATTATTTTTCCTTTTTCTTAGTTTTTCTTATCTTTTACTAGAAAATCCAACCAGTATAGTGGCGATGTGGGGATCTTGAGGATATCCATATTTATCCTTGAGGTATGAATCACCCTCAGTTGAAGGGCTGCATGATACCACATCAAATATTCCTGCAATATCTTCTAATTCTGGAAAAGGTACTGGTGGTAGAAGAAAAAACTCTTTTTCTTTTTGCATGCCTCTTGTTGATTCATCGGGTTTGAAAATAACAAATTCAGGGCTTAGAAAATATGCATCTTTTCTATTTTGATATTTTTCCTTTTCATGCGGCAAAATTAACTCCTTTCCCAATATTCGGCCTTTATCAGTTACAAGAAGTACAGTAGGTATGGGAGGACTCCTAAATTCCATATTTTTGAGCACAGCTAAATAAAAATCTTTTTTCATACATTCTTCCAGTCCTGTGTTGACTACAGGTATCATATCTCCTTTCCTGTTGGATTCAATTTCAAGCAGAGCTTTTTTATCTTCCTCTGAAAGCTCTTGTACGTCAAGGACTCCTTTTAGCTTTTTTATTATTTTCATTGCATTTTCGACTACCATTTTTTCCATATCCCCATAATAAATTGACTATTCAATTAATTCTATAAATTTTAATTTTTTTATCCAATTGCAAAAATATAAACAATTTGAACGTTATATAATTATGATGATTTTATATGAATAACTAGTGGTGAAAAATGTGAAAAGATTTACTAAAATGGTGTATAAAAAACCTGAAGAAATGGTTTTCGGCCGTGCCAAATTTCCAGTGAGTCAACGTTGGAACATGCAGTTCGGTGCCGGTTACGTAGTACCCGAAGTAAAAGTCGCTCCAGTAGAAGGTTCTGAAGGGTCTAAAGAAAAAATGATAGCAGAATGCCGTAATATAGCACAAAGTGCCTGTGAAAGGGCTGTCGGTATAGGGCTGCCTGCATTCATGTTAGAGCAAGAACACGTTTCCCAACAAACCAACAATCCAGAATGGGCTGCAGAAACTACACGAGTCCAGGCTGAGATTCTAGAAAAATACTACGATGAATACGGCATCAGAGTATCTCTTAGACAGACACCAGCTGATATAAGGATAGAAGAAAGAGGTCCAGGACTTAGAGGATCTGATTACGATAACCGGATTGAAGAATCCATGGAAGCCTGTGCTGCAAACGGGGCTTCTGATCTTTGTATAGAAACTATGGGAGGAAAAGCATTATCTGATTATGGAATTGCGAGGGGAGATATAAGAGCAATACTCTTCGGGATAGGTGTTCTCGGAAGCATAGATATGGAATATATGTGGAAAAGAATCGTAAATATCTGTAAAAAATACGACTGCAGGCCGGGTGGAGATACAGATTGTTCTCAAGCCAATACCGCCATGTTTATTGCAGGAGGGCTGCTGGATAAAGATGTTTCACACACTGTTGCTGCACTTGCAAGGGGAATGGGTGGTGCAAGGAGCCTTGTAGCAGTTGAATGCGGTGCTGTTGGTCCGTTAAAAGACTGCGGCTATGAAAACCCGATCATAAAAGCGATAAGCGGAGTTCCAATAGCAATGGAAGGTAAAAATGCAGTCTGTGCACACTCTGATTTAATGGGTAACCTGGTTTGTGGAGTTACAGACGTGTGGAGTAATGAATCTGTTTACCACAGACAGGAGATGGGAGGAACAACTCCAGAAGTATGGTTACAGGCTACAGGGTATGAAGCATCTCTCATGAACACAGCTCTCCAAACAGGGCAGGAAGAAGTTTTAAGAGATCTTTACACTCTCACAGATAAATACAGAGACCCTCAGGCACTGGTACTTGCATACGATAATGCCCACAGGATAGGTGAAGCCATAGTTAAATATGGTAAGGATACTTACCTGAGGTCAAGGGCAGCTGCCATTGAAGCAGGAAAAATAATAAATGAAGCGGTTGATGCAAATAAAATGTATCTTACCAGATTTGAAAGAGATTCACTCGATAATGCTCTTAAAATACTTGAAGATTTACCTGCCGACAGGGACCAATTTATTGATGAATGTATAAGAGCATATTCAAGGAAAGTACCGGACTTTAATCCTAAAAATTATGACCTCTGAGGTGTTGAGATGAGTTATATGGAAGAATTAGAATCAAAACTAGATCAAGACTTTATAGCAGTCAGATATAATGTGGAACTTGAAGGGCCGGCCATAACACCTGAAAATGACCCTGACGTGCAGGCCATTTTGCCTAAAGATGAACCTTACAGATCAATTGCGAGGGCTGTGCTCCGTGGAGACACAGAAGAAGCAGTTAGTAAAGTTAAGGAAGGGCTAAAAAGCGGCGAATCGCCAATGGATGTAATTAACAACGGTTTAATGAAGGGAATGGATGCAGTTAACGAACTTTACACTAAAGGTTTTTATTTCCTTCCAGACCTGATGCTTTCTGGAGATTCCATGATGGAAGGTTTAAAAGAAAGTGAAGAAGCTCTGGGCCATAAAAGTGAAACTAAAGGAACCGTAGTTTCTTTTGTTGCTGAAGGAGACCCTCACGATATAGGCAAAAATCTAGTAGTAATGTTTTTAAGGGCTAATGGGTACAATGCAATAGATTTAGGTAGAGATGTGCCTAATGAAGATGTCATAAAAGCTGTAAAAGAATACAAACCAATATTTATGACTGGAACAGCTCTGATGACAACTACCATGACTGCTTTCCCAAAAGTGGTTGAAGAACTGGAAAAAAATGGTCTTGAAGTTCCTGCCATTGGATGCGGCGGAGGTTCTGTAAGAAAGGACTTTGTAGAATCTTTCCCTATGAGCGTATATGGTGTTGAAGCATATCACGCCCCAAAACTTGCCGACAGTATATTAAAAGACAAAAAAACATGGAAAGATATCAGAAAAGAGTACTCACAGATAGTCGGAGAATTTGTTCCTGAATACGACTAAAAAAAATACTTAAATTTTTATTTTTCTTTTTAGAATATTTAAAACTAATTTTTAAGGGACTTAAACATTTGAGGTACTATCAAATGAAAACCAGATATGGAATAGCATTGGATATTGGAACCAGCGGTATTAGAGCACAAGCTCTAAATATTGAAGATGGAAAAGTAGTTTCTACTGCAATTACCCTCAGGCACCCCCTACCCGGAGCCAATGTTGTAGACCACCTTCACTTCGCCATAAAGGTCGGCAGAGATACTGCCCATGAGATCCTAATTGATGCGGTAAACAAAGTACTAAACAGCTTAAATATAGATCTTGAGAATGTAGAGAGATTAGCAGTATGCGGTAATCCTATACAACTCTCCCTTTTCCATAATATAGAAATCAGAGATTTAGCTTACTGGGGCCCCCATGCACTTGAAAGGTTACATGTAACTCCCCCTTCAAGAGACGCCATTACTGTAAATGCAGCTGAAATAGGCCTTGAAATCAATCAAGAAGCCGAAGTATATATTCCTCCCGCTATAAAACATGAAATTGGGGCAGATGCTCTTGCAATGCTTTTTAAATCTCAAGTTTTAGAAAAAAAAGGGATTTATCTGGTATCTGACTTTGGAACAAATGCGGAAATAGCCTTAGTCATAGATGGTGAAGTTTATTCATGCTCTGCCGCTGCAGGCCCTGCAGTAGAGGGGCAGATGATAGAAAAAGGCAGGTTAGCTTCTCCAGGAACTATATGCGATCTGGAACTCACTGATTATGGGTGGAAAACCCGTATTCTAGATGATGATCTTATAGCCCAGGACGGGAATACAGTTGATCCTTCAGGTGGAAATGTTATTTTAAGTGAGGAAAGTGACATAAAACCAATAGGCATAACTGGAACCGGAGTAATCGCTGCTTACAGTCTTGGACTGAGCACAGGTATTATAAAACTACCTAAAATAAAGAGCAGTGATGGTAAAATCAACCTGCATGAGGACATATACCTTACAGAAAAGGACATTGAAAACATTGGTAAAGCTTTAGGGGCATTTAGAGCTGCCCATTTAACCTTAGCAGAAGAATCAGGAGTATTCCTTGATGAAATTGATGAAACCTACATGGCGGGAGCTTCAGGATTTTACGTAGACCCCCATAAATCCCTGAACGTTGGACAAATTCCCCCTTCCTCCCGTGAAATCTATCAGATGGGAAATACTTCTCTCGCAATGGCAAAAGATATAGTTCTAGATCCTGGACTCCTTGAAAAGCTGCAGAAAATAGCAGATGGAATGCGCAGTAATCATATAACACTTGCCACATCCCCAACTTTCGAAAAAATATATTCTCTAGAGCTGGCTATGTGCGAACAAGGCATGCCTTTCTGGATGTACAATGATTGGTTGACCAAATACGGTTTTCAAAAGATTCCACCAAAGGTTTCCAATCCAGAGATACATAGAATTTTTGAAAGGGATATACCTGAACTGGGTGAAAAAGGCCTGAAAATAACTAAAATAGGCGGTTTATTAAAGGCAGAATTTGAAGGGTGCACCAGCTGCATGACATGTGCCCAAAATTGCCCTGAAGATGCGCTGACCATCGAAAATGGAGTAGTTACAATAAGAACAGACCTCTGCTCAGGTATGGCATGCTTAAGGTGTGAATTAGGCTGTCCTCAAAAGGTATTTAAGTATGAGGAACTGCTTACTCCAAAAGAGAAACCAGAAACATCATAGTGAATAACCAAATGTCGGAGATTAGTAGATTTATAAAAAAATTCGTGCATATTATTCACCATAAATCATCTGATTAATTCTAATCCAATTCTTGGCACCATCCGAATTGCCTCTACAGGGCAAAAATTCCTGCATACGCCGCATCCATAGCAGCTATTGTTAATTTTTGCTTTTTTTTCAGTTATTGTAACTGCTTTAAACTGACATGCCCTTTGACAATTCCCACACCCATTACAAATTTCCTTATTTACCATGGCAACTTCATGACCTTCTCTTATGACATTTAAATCTTTGTAGCGCCGATTTAAATGCATTAAAACACAGTCTCTATTATTACAGTTGCAGATAACGCCTATATACGGTGTTTTAAACGTCCATATTGTATGAATCGTGCCCTGTTCATCGAGACCCTTAAGGAACTCCGCAGCATCTTCAGCTCCTATATCCTGTACCGGTGAAAGTTCAGGAATATTATCCACAATTTCTGCAGTGAATCCAAAAAGTATGCACTTTTTCACATCCTTACCAAAAAGATACTTACTGCAGGGACAGTCAACAAGGCTGACCCTCCCAGGAATACCACATATGGAAACTGCATCTTCAAGGGAAACTACATGGCCGGAATGGTCACTTGTAAAAAATGCATTGAACTTCATCAATGCATATTTTTTAACAAGCGGTATTTTGAGTGCAACATCCGCTATACGTACCTGTCTCCCGTACATCTTTCTATAGTCTTTAAAAACACTTTTTATAAATAATCTTCTTTCTTGTGATTGCTCCAGTTTATCCGCATGATTTTGAGCAGCCAGATACCATTTTTTACCAGCCCCATGCTGAACGCAGAATTCACACATAATTTTCACCATAAAATAATAATATAATTATATAGATATAATACAGTATAAATAAAATTAAATGAAATTTCATTTAACCCGCAGTTAAAATCATATATAAACATATGTTATATACTTACAATATATAAAAATCTTAAAAATACACTATTAATACTTAATACCTCTAATTAAAGACCGTAAATTTAATATACATGATATTTAAAATAATTAACATCAATTATGAAAGGTAAAGGATGAAATCAGTTGCTTCTAATTTTAAATTTAAACATGGGTTCGCCCAGGTAGTTTCAAACATTGTACAACCTGTAATAGTAACCATACCAGTTTTCGTTATTATAAATTATTTTGCAGCTGGTGGAAATAATTTTTTAATATCAACATTTATCTGCCTGCTTTTCGGGACTTTTTTACCACTAATAGCAGCTTTAATGTGGATAAAAAGTAAAAATTTAGATTTAGATGTAAGTGACAAAGATGAACGTACGTTCCCTCTGCTTTTCGGGGCATTATCTTATATTATTGGAATAATCATGTTTTTTATTGCTGGGGCCCCCGCTGTAGCCGCCATATTGATGCTGTGCTACCTCACAAATATAATACTGACCATATTTGTAACCTTTTTTTGGAAAATCAGCGTGCACTCCATGGGAATTGCAGGACCCGCAGCAGCAATAACTTGTATATTTGGATATCCCTGACTTTTATTTGGATTTCCCCTTATTATGGTCATGTGGAGCCGTGTCTATCTTAACCAGCACACACCCGCCCAGGTTATTGTTGGAGCGATTACCAGTTTTACTGTTACATGGATGCAGTTCAGACTATGCATGACTTATATCCCATATTTAGGTTTACGGATACCTTGAAACTAGATTAATCACTTCTACAGGGCAAAAACTTCTGCAAACCCCGCAACCATGACATTTAGAGTTAATTTCTGCCTTTCCATCTACAATTACCACTGCATCAAACTGACAAATAGTCTGGCAGTTTCCGCAGCCATTACACATCTCTTTATTTATTACAGCTGTTTCATGACCTCTATGCACGATTTCAGCAAATTGATACTTATTTTTCATATGAAATAACAAACATCCTCTCTGATTGCAGTTACATATAGCCCCAATATAAGGAGACATAAAAGTCCATACCGTGTGGACTTTGCCTTCAATTTCTGTAGATTTCAGTAATTCTGTTGCATCCTCAAAACCCATGTCTGAAATATTCGAAAATTCAGGGATATTCTCCACGATATCTGCAGTGGTTCCAAAGAGTATGCATTTTCTTTCTTCTTTACCTGAAAGGTATTTCTGACAGGGACAATCTATAACACTGACTCTTCCAGGGATACTGCATATAGAAACTGCATCTTCTAAACAAATAACTTGTCCTGCATGCTTCTGGCTAAAATAATTATTAAGCTTTTTTTCTGCATATTCCCTCACAAATGGCACTTTTCTTGCTATATCAGTCATACGAACATTTTTTCTGTAATTTCTCTCATAAGATTTAAAAAAATCATGGATAAACTTTTTTCTCTCTTCTGAAGCTGCCAGTTTATCAGCATAATTTTGAGCAACCAGGTACCATTTTTTACCAGGCCCATGCTGAACGCAGAATTCACACATAATCTTTCACCAGTATAACTAAGACAAATACATAATATAAATCTAAGGAGTTATAATAAAATAGTTCAATGATTATTTAAGCTGATGTCCAAATTAATTAAAAATTTAAATATTAAAAAAATTAAAGATGTAAAAAGAGCGTTTTTTATTAGATAATTTTTAAATCATTAAAAGTTGCCCTGATAGTGTAGCGGATATCACGTAGGATTGCGGATCCTATTACCCGGGTTCAAGTCCCGGTCAGGGCATGCTTATTTTAATATTCTTTTTTAAATCAACATTTAATCTCGCTTTTATTTAATAAAATATACCTAACTAATATTATTATGCACTTTTATTCAAATAATACTGCTTTATATAACAGTACATTCATAATATTAATGATACAATATCTAAAACAAATTATTAATGATTTTAACAAGATATACTATCCAATTATACTTAACATACTGTTAAAATCAATTTTACACCTATAAATTTAATATTACATCATTATACCCCCATATACTTTTAATTTCATATGTAAATAATTCGCATACATTAAAACTAACTTGGCGTGGAAATATGGCTTTAAGAACTAATAAATCTATAAAAGGAGAACTGGAGAATTTAGGGATCGGTTTTGATTTTGAAAGCGTAAGAAACCTTATCTCAGATATGCAGTATCTTGTAGATAACGGAATTTATGATAATTTCTTTAACGTTTTTAAAAACTGGGAAGATCCTGTTAATGTTTCAGCAAGTATGCAGAACGAACTGCAGTCCATTAGCCCATTATTAAATCAGGCAGTATCTAATGGGTTGACTCCAGAAAAAAGCAATATTTTTTCAAGTTACGTGGACTACTATTCATTTTATCATCTTTACAGGTTCATGGAATGGGTTTATTCCATGAACTTAGGAAGGAAACTGCAGGAAGAAGATGTTAAAGCTATTTTTTCCAGTAATATTATAGAAAAGATTATTTTAGGGCAGGAAAATTTTGAGCACGTCTCATCATCAAAGCTGGATGATAACTTCTTCCATGATCTTAAAGAAGTTATATGGACAGACAAACACACTGAGAAGTTTTTTGATAAATTACACGATTTATTGATTTCAAAAAGCTTTAATGAAATGGGAGACAGAGAAATTGCATTTAAACGTGAACTTAAAAGAATAGCTAAATTTCTTACAGTATGCTGTACAGTGGGTAAAGGAAGAACATATATAACTACAATAGAAGTTATATCCTCTTATAAACTTCTTTTTAAGATTATAGAAACTGATATTCGACATTTAGTTAATACAAAAGAATATAAAGGATTACTAATCTGTCCTGTATGCAACGGCTATTACTACCTTCAAGAAGATGAAATTCCTGACGATTTCATTCAGTGCAGCTGCGGGGGTAACCTTGTATACAGCATGTCTCTGGAGAACGTAAAACATTATGTAGGCACCATTAAAGAAATGGTGATGGATGAGAAGGGATTAATTGCAGGAGCCATAACCTCACTGATGTTTGGCCTTATATTCAATAATGTCATTTTAATAGCACTACTTATAGGGATTGTAACTATTCTAATGGCTAAAAACTACACAGACGGATTTAAATATGGATTTTTAACAGGGAATATCTCTGGAGCGCTTTTCTTTATGGCCGTTTTCATATCTTCAATTATACTGTCCGGAGTTAAATTTAACCAAGTTCCTTCAATTGGAGGAAGTACAATATTCATATTTATTATGGTGGTGGGAGTTTTCGCTATTTACTGCAGGAGAATCTGGACTTTCATGTGCCAAAGGTCTAAAAAGAGCACTGCAGATTAAAAATAATTTTTTAAAGATTTAAATTATAAAAATAATCGATTTAAAGTACTGAATAATGCCCAACATATATTTTAAATTATTCCCTTTAAATTTAATTTATATACAAAATTTATTTGTGCGCTTATTTCTGATATATAAAAATATCCTTTTTCACCTTTATTCAAATAATACTTATTTATATAATGATCTGGCCAAATTTTGTACTAACAATATATTAGACTAACCGTGGCTTTTAATAACAAATTTTTACGGCCATTAATGACATTTAGAGTGTACCTACAACTTTAACTTCATGTCGCACATGTAATAAAGGTTATAAATATCAATTAAACAGTCATTACTTTTTTGAATTTTCTTGTTAAAAGCCACATAACTGCCAAAAAATATTATTTCGGTGAAAAATATGGCTCTAGTGTATAATAAAGGTCATGTTAGATCAATAAGGGGCGAATTAGAAGATTTAGGTACTGGTTTTGACTTTGAAAGTGTGAGAAATGTCATTCTGGACCTGGGATACCTGAAAAACAAAGGTATCTATGAAGAATTTTTTGATATTTATAAAAACTGGGAAGATCCCATCAATGTTTTAACCAGTGCATATAACAGGTTACCATCCACCAGTTCATTACTACAGCGAGCTATGTCCAATAATTTAACCCCTGAAAAGAGCAATATTTTTTCGGGTTCTGTTGATTATTTTTCACTTCATCAGTTTTACCGGTTCCTAGAAAGGGTTTACTCCATGAACTTAGGAAGACAGCTGCAGGAAGAAGATGTTAAAGCCATTTTTTCCAGCGATATTCTTGAAAAAATCATTTTAGGACTTGAAAACTTTGATAGGGTAAACTCCACAAATAACTTTGACGATAGTTTTTTCCATGATATCAAAGAAGTCAAATGGACAGACAAACATACTGAAAGATTTTTTGATAAACTGCACGATCTGTTGATTTCAAAAAGCTTTAATGAAATTGGAAATAGGGAAATCGCATTTAAACGCGAATTTAAAAGAATAGCCAAATTTCTTGCTGTGTGCAGCACTGTTAATAAAAATAAGACATATATAACAACTATAGATGTTATAAGTGCATATAAAACTATTTTTAAAATTATTAAAACTGATATCAGCCCTATGGTAAACAAAAAAGAATATAAAGGTTTTTTAATCTGTTCAAAGTGCAACGGCTATTACAGCCTCGAAGATGATGAAATTCCTGATGATTTCACCCACTGCAGATGCGGCGGCACCATTGCATATGCTCCTTCCTTAGAAGATGCAGCATATTATGGAAAAACCTTTAAAAGAAAGATCAACAAGAAGTTGATTGCAGGGACCTTAACTTCACTTGCAGTCGCCATAATACTCATAAACTTTTAATAAACATCCCACTATAATTCCAAAACGCTCATGCCTATGATCCTGTGCATGAGTTATATTTTACGTTAATTGTAGTTTTAATTGATTATATGGGATTTATATTAAAAAATGTAATTTATTTAACCAGTAATCACATGAAAAATGAAGCGTTATTATTTTACACAACATTCTGAGCATGAGCGTCATAAAAATTAAATTTCTATATTTTAACTGGACAATTCAAACAGTTTATTTGTTGTTTTCCAATTTCTCGTTGTTGCGGTAGTATTTAATTTCCTCTCAAACACATCATTTTTTAATTTTGTCCTTGAATACCCATTAGGACAGTAAAGATACACTTCCCTACCGATTATTTCAAATTTTTCATTTTCAGCCACATTTACATCTAGATTCAAAACAGCTTTTTGATCAGGAATATCAGCTAAAAATGTCACATGCAGTTTATCAAGCTCAATATCAGGCTCTTTAATAAATGGATTGCCCTTAACAATATTTTCCAGTTCGTCTTTTGTCCGAATAATTACATCTACATAAAAAGGGAATGTCTGACTTATTTTTCTTTCAATACTTCCTGCAATTTCCATGATATCACTGGAATCATGCTCAAAAATAACATTACCGCTTTGAAGATAAGTTTTTACATTTTTAAAACCGAGTGATTCCAAGGTTTTTACCAGATCAGCCATTTTTATTCTTTTATTGCGGCCTATGTTGATTCCTCGAAGCAAAGCTATGTATTTCATAAACAGATTTCCTTTTTTTGATATTCAGGTTACATACTAACAACTTCACCAAAATAACTTCAGTATCCAATAAAAAAAATAGTTAAATTGATTATTTAACTGCTTATATTTCAGTAAACTTCAATCTCCCTCTTTAAAAAAATAGTTAAATTAATTATTTAACTGCTTATCTTTCAATAAACTTCAACCTTCCGCTTTTATTAAAAACAATGCTCTTTTTCCAGTCATCGCTCGTTTCAGGATAGTCTTCCCTGTAGTGAGATCCCCGGCTTTCACGGCGTAAAAATGCGGCCTTTGTAACAATTTCTGCCACATCAAGCATTACAAATGCTTCAAGGGCATCTTGAAGGTCTTTATTAAAGCCCATACCTCCAGGCACTTTCATGTCTGGAAGCATTTCTTTAAGCTCTTTTATCCTCTTTAAGGCTGACATTAAGCCTTCCTGATTCCTTATTATAGCCACGTCTTTCCACATGACCTCTTCAAGCTCCTTCTTAATCTCAAAGGGATATACTGTACCATCTTTAATAAGGCCAGAAACCCTTGCATCTTCAGCATCAACAAAAGCATCGTTTGACAGCAGCTCACTATCTAAAGCATTTTTAGCAGCTGCCTCACCTGCTCTTTTACCAAATACCTGCGTATCTGCTAGTGCATTTCCACCAAGCCTGTTTGCACCATGTACACCACCAGCTGCCTCACCTGCTGCAAATAAATTACCCACAGTGGTCTCGCCGTTTTCAGTTATCCTGACGCCGCCCATGAAATGGTGTGCCGTAGGCGCTACTTCCATTGGCTCTTTCCTTATATCTACGCCAACGTCCAGGAACTGTGCAAGCATTGTCTCAAGCTTCTCTTCAATGACCTCTGCTGGAAGATGTGTCACATCAAGGTAAACTCCACCTTTTGCGGTTCCTCTTCCTTCCCTTATCTCATTGTATATAGCCCTTGCCACGACGTCACGGGTTGCAAGTTCTTTTCGAGGGTCGTATTTTTCCATAAACCTTTCGCCTTCAGAGTTTAAGAGAATTCCACCTTCTCCCCTCACAGCTTCAGTTACAAGGACTCCTTTTCTAGATTCAGGGTGTATCATTCCTGTTGGATGGAACTGCACCTGCTCCATATCCAGCAGATCGGCACCTGCATTGTATGCAATAAAGTAGCCGTCCCCAGTTTTCTGTAATGTGTTTGAAGTAACAGGGTATAGCCAGCCTGCACCTCCACTTCCAAGAATTACAGATTTAGCTTTAAATACCGTAAGTTTAGAGTCTTTAAGTGATAATCCACATGCCCCTATGACGTTTCGGCCGGATTCATCCATGATAAGAGATGTAATCATTATCTCGTCCATGGTTTCGATACCGCGCTTTGTTACTTCTTCTTTTAAACCCAGCATCATTTCATGGCCAGTCCGATCTCCCTGGAAGCATGTACGCCTATAACTTTGGCCCCCGAATGGCCGCTGGTTAATCTGCCCAGAGTCCTGCCTGTCAAAAAGAGCACCATAGCTTTCAAGCTCAATTAATCTCTGCGGTGCTTCTTCTACCAGAATTCTTACCAGGTTAGAATCGTTTAGATATCCCCCACCTTTAAGGGTGTCTTCAAAATGAGCTTCAACAGTGTCCGCACAATCAACTGCCGCAAAAGCAGCGTTGTATCCTCCTTCTGCCAGAGTAGTACAGCCTGACTTAAATGTTAATCCTTTCGATACCATTATAATGTCTAAATCATATTTAGACGCTTCTATTGCTGCCCTACAGCCTGCCCCTCCAGAGCCTATAATTAGAACGTCGCATTCATATACTTCTCTTTCCATGATTCTACTATATTGCCCATTTAATTTAAATATTATTAGAAATAATATAAAAAAGCTCTAAGATATTCTTTTTTAAAAATATAATGAATTAAATCTAAATTATTGTTAAAAATCGCCCCATTTAAATTATTTTGAGGCATTTAATCCCATATAACACTATTTAACTTTGATTATGCTCAATATACATAACTAAATATAAAAGGGATCAGCACAAAATTTCTATTTAAATATTTAATCCATGATTCAATTTGATGATACTTTTTAATTATTTTAATCAGGAGGCATTTCTCTGGATAAAAAGAAACTAGTAAAGCTTGCAAAGAAAGATTTCGAGAAAGCGTGGACAATGACCTCACAGACGTTGCATAAGCCCCATCACGATGATGAATATCCTCGAATACACCTAAAAACAGGTAAAAGCCACATGCTCTATGATACGGTTGCACAGCTAAGGCAGGCGTACATGAATTTAGGGTTCGATGAAGCTGTAAACCCTGTTTTTATTGAAGAAGAACATATATACAAACAGTTCGGACCTGAGGCTCCCGCTGTTTTAGACAGGTGTTTCTATACCGCAGGGCTTCCAAGACCAGATATTGGAATTGGAATGGATAAAATTGAAAAGATCGAAAAAATGGGAGTAGATCTTGATGATGCAAGGATAGATGGTCTGAAAGAAGTGTTTAGAGGTTATAAAAAGGGAGATGTAAGTGGAGACGACCTGGTTTTAGAAGTTTCACAGGCCCTCAATGTTAAAAATAATATGGGACTCCGTATCCTGGAAAAAATATTTCCAGAGATCCGTGAATTAACACCTATAGCTCATAAAACAACTTTAAGGTCACATATGACATCAGGATGGTTTATAACACTCCAGAATATCCATAATAAAAGACAATTACCTATAAAACTTTTCTCAATCGACAGGTGTTTCAGAAGAGAACAGAGGGAAGATGCAAGTCACCTTACAACTTACCATTCAGCTTCGTGTGTTATTGTGGATGATGAAATATCTTTAGACATGGGAAAAGCAGTGTCTGAAAGTTTACTGGAATACTTTGGGTTTGAAAAGTTCAAATTCACGCCTGATGAGAAAAAATCAAAATATTACATAGCAGGTACCCAGACAGAAGTTTATGGTTACCACCCTAAACTCAAAGAATGGGTAGAAGTCGCTACATTTGGAATGTACTCACCAATTGCACTTGCAAAGTACGGAATAGATAAGGACGTCATGAATTTAGGAGTAGGTGTTGAAAGGATTGCAATGCTCCTTTATAACCAGACAGATGTCAGGGAAATGGTTTATCCTCAAACCTATGGAAAATGGAAGCTTTCAGACCGAGACCTTGCAACCATGCTCCGGATAAATTATTACCCTGCAACCCATGAAGGGCAACACTTAATGAACGATATAGTAACTGCCTTTAAAGAACACGGTGATACACCTTCCCCATGTGAATTCACTGCATTTGAAGGTGAATTCCTGGGCAAAGATATAGAAGTTAAAGTGGTGGAACCTGAGAAAGGTACAAAGCTTTTAGGACCTGCAGCATGGAATACCGTGTATATCAATCAGGGAGACATAATTGGAGTCCCTACAAAAGATGTCACTGATGAAAATGCATTAAATGCACTTGAAAATGGGATATCAACTCAAATAACTTACATGGACGGCATATGTGCCGATGCTGCCTACAAAATTGAAGAAATGGTTGTAAGCGGAGCCGGAGAAGTCACATTAAGAGTACCTATATCAAGATCCATTTCTGACATCAATTTAAGACTAGAAGATGTGGCTTTAAACTACATAACAAGTAAAAATAAAGCCATAGATGTACGAGGGCCAGTATTCTGTACTATAACATGTACACTTAAAGAATAACCCCTTTATTTTTTTATTTAATTTTAACAGTTATGTGTTCATACAACTTCCCTCAAAAGCTTGCAGATATCCAATACAGCCTATCCAAAAATATAATAGAACAGGACAGCTTTAAAAATGTCCATACAGTGGCAGGGGCCGACATATCCTTTGAAAAAGATGATTGTGCAGTTGCAGCTGCGGTTGTAGTTGATCTGGATGATCTTACTGTTATAGATTCAAAAGCCATTGAAGTTAAACTTTTATTCCCTTATATTTCTGGATTTTTAGGGTTTAGAGAAGCTAATGCTGTAATTTCTGTTTTACGGAAGCTAAATAATGAATTTGATGTTTTAATGGTGAATGGACACGGCATAATGCACCCCCGAGGTTTTGGTCTTGCTTCCCATGTTGGACTTCTGATGGATATGCCCACAATTGGAGTTGCCAAAAGGTTAATTAAAGGAAACTACAAATATAAAAGTGATAATTCATTAAAAACCGTAGAATTCATGAATAAATCTGTGGGAGCATGCAACAGGCAAAAATGCATTAGTGTTGGGCATAAAATATCTTTAAAAACCGCAGTTGACATTGTGCGCGAGACATCAATATTTAAAATGCCGGAACCATTGAGACAGGCCCATATACTAGCTACAAATACCATGAAAGATAAAATTAAATGATTAGTTTTGAATTTTGATTATATGGCCTAAAAATAAACCATATATAATTAAAGGCTACCTAAAAGCCAGTAAATGATACAAAATATCAGTAATATCAAAATAACGTAAAAACGTGATTTAAATGGATATTAAAGGAACTGTAACTTCTGGACAAGGAAAAGGAGCATATTTTATGTCCCTACCAGTATACAAAACTCAATTTGAAAAACAGCTTAATTTCAGCCCATTTCCCGGTACTTTAAATATAAAAATAAGCGAAGAGGAAATCGATACAATCCACAGGATCGATGAAGATAAACTGAAAATCATTGAAGGTAAAGAAAACTTTGGAGATGTTCTGCTTATACACGCCACCTTAAATGATGAAATAGACGGAGCCATTGTTTTTCCAAAAAAAACCACCCATAAAGAAAATATTCTAGAATTTATAACATCTAAAAAACTCAAAGAAACTATAGGCATTAAAGACGGAGATTCTGTTAAAATCAGCCTTAAATATTAATTTTTAATTTATGTTTTAGTTCACCCAAACTATTAAGTATAAGATATATGATGTATTCTATATCGACTTATTAAATTTATAAAATAATTAAAAAAGGAGTTACCACCACATGATAGAAGACGCAATTAAAGCATTTAAAGACGGAAAAATCGTCTTAATATTTGACAATGATAACAGGGAAAGGGAAACCGATATGATCATTGCCGCTGAACACATGACCACTGAACACATGACAACCATCAGGAACGATGCAGGAGGTCTTGTTTGTGTCCCTCTTTCAGCAGAAGTTTCAGATAAACTTGGAATTCCATTTATGACAGACATAATGGATGCAGCAACTGAAGAATATCCTGTACTCGGAGAATTATCACCAAATGACATACCTTACGATGAAAAATCAGCTTTTTCCATAACAGTAAACCACAGGAAAACATTCACAGGCATAACAGACAGTGACAGGGCATGTACCATAAAAGAATTAGCCCTTTTATGTAAAAATGAAGAGTTCGACAAATTTGGAAAGAATTTCAGAGCTCCAGGACACGTTACATTACTTAGAGCTACTGAAGGGCACGTGCTTAAAAGGCAGGGCCATACTGAAATGAGTATAGCTCTTGCAGAAATGGCAGGAACTACTCCTGTAGCTGTATGCTGTGAAATGATGGACGACGAAACCGGCGGTTCCATGACTACCGATAAAGTCGCAAAATATGCTGAAGAGAAAGGACTCATCTTTTTAAGCGGGGATGAAGTCATAAAAGCATACCACGAGTTTAAAGAAAACCAAAAATAAGTTGGTTAATTTTTAAAGGCATACGCCTTTAACGATTTTTCATTTTTAAAATATTAAATTCTATTTTACTAAAATCAGATGAAAATACCACATTAATATAAATATCCCTTAATTTTTAAAATTCCATTGAAAAATGGCAGATTATTATACTGCTTTTAAGTCATTATTGCCTTTTAAATCCTATTATTCAATTTATTTTAAATTTACATTATTAATCATAGTTTATTTTTGATTTGGTTCTATTTAGGGGTTTATTTGGTAAAAATTTGGGTGTAAATCGGAAATAAATATTTATTTTTAAAACGCCTTACATTAAAATGAAGTTAAATCAAAACAAGGAGGTGATAAAGGTAAGAATATTATAAAAAAAGTTGCATTAATATGTTTATTTATTCTGGTTGGTAGTTTACCAGTATTTGCTGCTAATTCAACCAGTATAAATCATGAACAGCTTCAGACAAAACATCCACAAACATCAAACCAAAATGACAATACCATTATAACTGGATTTAAAAAAATACATTCACTATTTACTCAAAATGAAGACCTCCAGAAGAGTATAGAAAAAATATATGATGACCTGAATAAAGAACACACTCCACGAAACAGAGACCCAAAAACAGAAATAGAAAATTCAATGAGAAACGAAATCAAAACACAGTATATTAACTCAGTAAATCAGATAAATAACAACAATACCCAGATAGAATCGCTGATTAACGAGAATAACAATCTAAAAGAAGAAATAAGCAACTTAGAAACAGTACACAAAACAACAAAACAGAAAATTAATTCGACTAAAAGTGAGATAAACAGCAACAGTTCAGAGATAGAATCACTGATTAACCAGAATAAAGAGTTGATGGAAAAAATACAAAATATGGATAAAAATTCAACAGAATAACCTGAAAACCTATTTTTTTATATTTTTTTTAAAATTTGGAAACTATTTCTTCATAGGGCATATAACCTCTAAAATCAGGAATTTCGGCCATTTTGAAGATTTGATCCATATTTAAATGTTCTTCAACTGTTTTCATAGCATTTAAACAGAACTCTTCCAATTTAATTTCTACTTCAGGAGTATTGCCTCTTTCTGTCATTTTTACCTTTGGAACTTCAGCTATAACACTCTTACCTGTCATTTTAGTTATATAAGACGACGCAACCTTTGAAATAGATTTATCGTAAACCCTGTTTAAAATTACGCCGCTTGTTTTAACTCCAATTTTATCCATTATGCTTATGTGGCCCACGATATCCACCGCTGCAGTTTCAATTCCGCCTTTACTGCATGATGAGACCATAATAACTGGAATATTGGCAGCCCTTGCAATTTCGACCGACGAAAATGGAGTTTTTTCATTTAGCAGTCCTGTAAATGCACTCATAACTCCTTCAATTAAAACAAGGTCATAATTTTGATTTTTTAGGTCCTTAAGAACATTTTCTAAGTCCATCCATCCAAGTCCGCCTATTTGAATAGATGAGAATTTTTCCATATTTTCTTTATTCAGGTAAAGTGAAGGCACTAAATCCCTTATATCCGGCCCTACTTTTAATACACAAACTCGATAACCTCTTTTTCGTAAAGTCCCCACGATTCCTGTTGTCAAGAATGTTTTTCCAGAATCTGAACCAGTGCCCACCATCATCAGGACCTTCGGAAGCTCCATATTAGAGGGATTTGCTGGAGAATTCAATGATTTGACAGAGATATTCGTATCTATACCTATTTCGCTTCTAATCTTCTTTGAAAGTTCAGTATTCTTTTCTTTAATCTCCAAAATATCTTTTTCAGCTGCACCTATAAATTCAAGGATATTATCTACAAGTGCAGGATTTTCATCGAGGCACCCATGAACCATCGTACCAGTAACATTCCCTTCACCATTTCTAGCCCCAGATAATATTTTGCGAGGGTTATCCTGATAATCTGTCCTTTTAACTGTGCTTAAAAAAAGAGGAGTTGCATCTCCTTCAATTAACCCGTAAGTATGGCAGTGAAAACCTGTAACGGTCTCCCCAACTATGCCCTTAGTTAAAAATGAATCTTCAAGTATTTCAGCTTCAACTCTGTCTGTTCCGATCATAGGGCGGAACGACACATCCAGAATTCCTAGGCCTTCCCTTTCAATAGGGCACGGCGAACGTCTCCCAATGTCAGTCTTATTTGCAAGCAGCTGGAACCCAGAGCACATCCCCAAAATAAATTTTCCATCATGATTCATTTTCATGATTTCCTTTTTGAGATCTTCTCCAACACTCTGTGATTCAATTATGCTCCCACCAGGTATTATAAGCCCGTCAAGCACATCACTAGCTTTTTGACCGTTAACCAAACCATTTTCTTTTACAATATGTGTTGGTAGTTCACCGAAATTCTCAAAAAGGGGCAGCGCACCTTTTACATACAGGATACCTATTTTTTTCATTGTTTCCACGCTGAAAAATAAAAATTTGGTTAAATCTGTTCAAGTCCCGCCATTACTTGAACGATTTTAGCATCATCTAATGGTTTTCCCTGAATCTGAAGTCCAACTGGTATTCCATCAACTTCTCCAGCCTTCATACTTGCTGCGGGAATTCCTGCAAGGTTTGCTATAACTGTCAGGACATCGTAAGCATACATTTCCATTGTATCCAGTGATTCACCAAGTTTGTGAGGGAGTTTTGGAACTGTTGGGCCTACTATTACATCCACACCACCGAGAAGCTTGGTTATTTCTCTTCTAATTAATGATCTTGCCTGCAGTGCTTTTTTGTAGTATTTTCCGCTGTATTCTTTCTGGCTGATGTATGAACCTATGTGAATTCTCCTTAAAACTTCATCTCCACATACATCTTCAATTCTGTAACCATATTTTCGGCCGTCGTATTTTCTTGTTGCAGAGAAAAATTCAACATAGTTTATGAGGTAGTAGGTAGGTAGACATAAATCGATATAGTCGAAGCTTAATTCCACTACTTCAGCTCCTGCTTCTGTCATTTTATCGATCCGATCTTCAATTATATTGACTATCTTGTCATCAGAAACATCAAAGAACTCTTTTACTACACCCACCCTCATTCCTTTGAGGGCATCCTGTGACTTTTCAGTTATACCTTCAAAATCAGGAGTATCTTTCAGGCTTGTGCATTCAATTGGGTCGTATCCTGCGATGGTGTCGAGCATTAAAGCGATTCCGCCAGCTTCCTGGGCAAAAGGCCCTATCTGATCAAGACTCATTGCAAGGTCAAGTAATCCCTGCCTTGAAACTACACCATAAGTTGGTTTAAATCCCATAACTCCACAGTGGGATGCAGGGTTTCTTATGGATCCTCCAGTATCAGATCCTAATGAGAGATCACACATTTCCGCTGCAACTGCAGCTGCACTTCCTCCACTTGAACCTCCTGGAATTCTTCCAGGTGCAGCAGGGTTTTCAGTGTATCCAAAATACGATGTTTCAGTGGAACTTCCAGCTGCAAACTCATCCATGTTGGTTACACCTAAAATTATACCATCCTGTTCCTTTATTCTTTTAACAACAGTGGCGTCATAGCTTCCAAAGTAGTTTTCAAGAGTTTTTGAAGCTGCTGTGATTTTAAAGTCTTCAACATTGATGTTGCTTTTTATCCCCACAGTGAGACCTGCAAGTTTTCCTACTTTACTACCTTTTTCAATTTTAGAATCGATTTTCTCTGCTGCATGGATCGCTTCATCCTCATTTATTTCTAAAAAAGCATTTATACTGTCATTTTTCTTTTTTATTGTTTTTAAAAAGCCTTCTACATTCTCTAAAGCTGTTATTTCATGATTTTTAATTGATTTGGATTTATTTAAAAGACTCATGGCCACACCTTACTGTTCAATAATAAAATGATTATTTAAATATCAATAAATCGTGCTTGTGATTAATCATTGAGATAATTTATTTATAGTTAATTACTAAATAGTTTCTCATTACATTGTATTATCGTTTTAATTGACTTAAAGAGCATAAGAGTGAATACAAATAGGCTATTCTTATAAATCATCTAAAATTATAGTTTAGCATGTTATGTTATTCACTACGATCAATATGATATGTTAGTTATCTTGGTTATAATAAATATCAGTTGCTAATATAAAAATTTAATATTGAATTGAAATTATTTTAGTAGAACTCAAATAATCTTTGATTCAATAATCTGTTTTACTAAATAGTCCAAATAATATTGAATATAATTCTGTTTTATCCTTAATATTACAGTTCAACAGATGAGAGTACTAACAAAAAATGCACCATTATCTTCGTCTTAGACCCAATATCAGTTTTAAAAAATAAAAATTAAAAAATAAAATATTGAAACAGCACATGCATGTTTCAGCACTATTTTATGTTATAGGTATGTTTGCAGATGACCAGGGTTTTACAGCAACAGATGTTGGCAAAACACCATAATTATAATAATAAGTCAATATTCTGCTGTAAAGGTAAATTAAGGATTTATAACCTACCTTCCCAAGGTTAGTCTGACCATATGATGGAACCGCACCATTTGTATCCATATAATTAATTATCCTTGCTGCTAAGTCTATGTATTCTGCCTGACTCAATGTTCCACTGTTTAATTGTTCAGTATTAGAGGAAGGTGAAGAAAAACTTCCTATGGTTAATGCAACATTGCCGTTAGAAGCTTTTGATGCTGTGGCCTGTGTAGCTAGATACAAGTACTGATATATACTTAGAGTTGAATTTCCTACTCTTACAGTGCTTGGTAACGCTTCATTAGTTTCAATATAGTTTTTAACCCTATTTGACGCATCTGCAATTTGATCTAATGTATAAACAGTGTCAATGATAGGAATATTTGCAGATGACCATGGTTTCACAGTAATATATGCAGGGTAAACACCATACGTGTCAAAGAAGCTCAATATCCTGCTGTAAAGATATATCATGGAATTGTAACCAACTTTACTTATATCTGTTTCACCGTAACGTGGTGCCTGCTGATTTGCATCCATAAAATCAGCTACTCTCTGAGCTAAATCAAGATAATCTACTGTACACAATGTTCCTGAAGCTTCTTCATAGGTACTTGAGGGAGGGGCAAAGTTACTTACTTTAACTAATTCACCTGCATCTACTGAAAGTATTACTGTAGCTCGCGCAGCCAGATATAAGAACTGTGTTATACTTAAAGTACAACCTCCTATGGTTACAGTGCTTGGTAACGCTTTATTAGTTTCAATATAACTTTTAACACTGTTTGCTGCATTAACAATTTGATCAGTTGTAAAAGTATCAACATTTACGGTGTATGTTTGAGTATAAACTGGACTCCAGTTGTTAGCAATGTCTATTGCAGCAAATTTCAAGGTCAGTGGACTACTGATACTAATTGGACCTGAATAAATATGTCTGGTACTGCTTGTCTGAGGATTACTTCCATCAGTAGTGTAATAAACCGTAGCATTCTCACTGGCATTTAAATTTACATGCTGTTCAGTATTGTAAGTTCCACCTGCAGGATTTGCGGAAACAGTAGGAGCTACAGTATCAATTGTGTAGATTACTGTATATACAGGAGATAAATTCCCAACTAGATCTACTGCCACAAATTTCAATGTTGTAGAACTGCTAATGTTAATTGGACCTGAATAAATATGTCTGGTACTGCTTGTTAAAGGATCACTCCCATTAGTAGTATAATAAACCATACCAGCTTCACTGGCAGTTAAAATCACATTCTGAACTGTATTATATACTCCACCTGCAGGATTAAACCCTACGGTTGGTGCTACAGCATCTACCGTATATATTTGAGTATAAACAGGACTCCAGTTATTAGCAGCATCTACTGCTACAAATTTCAGTGTTATTGGGCTGTTAATGTTAATTGGACCTGAATAAATATGTCTGGTACTGCTTGTTAAAGGATCACTCCCATCAGTAGTATAATAAACCATACCAGCTTCACTGGCAGTTAAAATCACATTCTGAACTGTATTGTAAGTTCCACCTACAGGATTTACTGAAACAGTCGGTAATGTATTATCTACAGTAATTGAAGTAGTAAAAACATATCCAGTTAACGTTACAATTACATTGGCTGTTCCTGAAGTGTTTCCACCAGTTATTGTAGCTCTTGCTTTACCCCTCGAAAATGACGGGTTTGATGTACTAATTGTTCCTAAAATGTAGCTGAAATCTATTGGTGTTTCATCAGGTATATTCCCCTGATTTGATGTATCCTGACCATTTGAATTGTGTGTCAAGTCTACTGTAACTGTAGAACTATTTCCCTCTTTAATTGAACTGTTTGTTGTATCTATTGACAATATGAGCCATGGATCATAATTTAAAAGCGATTCACTATTTTCATATATAATTGTTCCATTTACAGGTATGACACTGCCATTTACATATACTGGAGTATTTGTTCCCCACCAGTTATTTGTAGCATTTATCGCCACAGTCCCGTTAGTTAAGCATAATCCAAATCGAGTATTATTTGCTATTACGTTGAAGTTTACCAGTCCGCTTCCAGATTCAAAGTTTATTCCATCTCTTCCATTACTTGTAATGATGTTGCTGAGGATTTGAGGGCTTCCAAAGGTTATATAGATACCATCGTTACTATTTCCAAGGATTTTATTTCCAGTTACAACGTTACCGCCCTGAGATTGGAAATCACTATCTCCATCTAAAATATTGCTGAAATCAATTCCATTCCAGTTACCTGCAACGTTATTTCCAGATATAGTGATATTAGATGTATCATGGTTTAGGTAAATTCCTCCACCAGTTTGTTCACCTCTGTTACCATTGTTTTTAATAGTGTTTCCAGTTATCTGAATACTATTTATTACATTTTCGTCTCCATCTGCACCGCTAATTCTTATACCATACATAGAACTATTTATAATAGTGTTTCCAGTTATTTGACAGTTTTCTGAAATAA
Source organism: Methanobacterium veterum (assembly GCF_000745485.1). Classification (NCBI taxonomy): domain Archaea; kingdom Methanobacteriati; phylum Methanobacteriota; class Methanobacteria; order Methanobacteriales; family Methanobacteriaceae; genus Methanobacterium; species Methanobacterium veterum. The sequence continues at coordinate 58,743 of NZ_JQJK01000017.1, read as the reverse complement.
AGTAATAGTCGTTACATTCTATATCAACACCATAATAACATCCATTTATAATGTTATTGGTCACATTACACCCGTCTGCGCCTCCAAATAGGATTCCAAATGCGGCATTGGTTATATTGTTTTCAGTAACGTTACAATTTGATGCTACGATCATGATTCCTTTGACATTATCACGGTTTCCGTTGATTTTATTCCCTTTTACCTGTACATTACTGCCTTCAACTGCTATTCCCCCATCAACCGTGTAACCACTATCAACACCATCAGAATAGTCACTTTTAGGGTTTCCTATTGTTATGTTGTTTCCTGTTATCTGACAATCATCGGCATATGTTACAATACCTGATGTTCCACCTATTAAAGTAAAACCCTGAATAGTTGAACCAGCTCCATTGTAACCTATCGTTGCAACAGGTAAATTATAGTTTGAAGCATTGATAGTAACAGACCCATTAGCAATCAAATGAAGTTTACCCTTGTTTATATACAAATTTTCGCGATAAGAGCCATCACTTTTCGGATTAACAATTATAGTATCATTTTCAAGTGTGTTATTACTATCTATAGCCGCCTGGATAGATTGATAAGTACTATTAGAACCAACAGTCCAGTTTGTAGCAGATACTGCTCCAGAAGCGCTTAACATGAATAATAAAAACAATGAGAACAACACTAACTTCTTAAACATTTATTTCACCTCCAAATATATTCCTAACAAAATAATATAAACACCTAAAGTAACAACCTACATAGATACCATCTCCTCGTTAAAATTAAAAAATATAAAATGAATGTTTAAATTTCTATTAAATGAATGTTTTATTTTTAGATTTGTCCTCTTTAGCTGCTTTTTCGATATATACTGCCTGATCTTCCATATATTGTTTGAGTTGAGGATTTTTGTTGACTATTGTCTTAAGTGAGTTTTCTTGACTTTGTATCTTAGATATCAAATCTTGAGCAGTTTGATAGTGCATCCTTGCCCCATTTGTATCCCCATTTATAGCTAAACTTATACCAGTTTCCATTTCACTGTAATAATTATATTTTAAGTTGATATATTCTCCTAAAGCTTGAGCATATTCTTTTTCGTTAGTTGACATTGTATTGTTGATCATTTGGTAATTAGACGCTTGTGCTTTTTTAGTTATAATTTTCATTTCTTGATATCTTTCTTGGGCTTCTTTCAAATTTTTTATCTTCTGTTGAGTGCTGTTGACCTTTGCATTTAAAATAGAATCTGCTTCAGGTTGCATTAAATCATCAAAAGCTAAATAATAAATTTGATCTCCCAATGAATCTTTGTATTCTGCATCCATGTCAGATTGGTTAAGAGAATATCCTATAAAAACAGCTATAACAATTAAACCCATTATAAAAGGTATTATCAATTTAATGTTTTTTTCTCTTATTACATTTACAAAAGTACCTATTATTCCTCCTAAAAATCCCCAAATTGCATAACTAGGCATGAAAAGAAGAAAAATAGATCCATTTGAATCTCCAATTGAAGTCATAAAAAGAAATACGCCTGCAAAACCTATTATCAACCCTGTTAATGTCCCATTTAAAGAAGGCAAATAATCATAAGCAGCCCTTATATTTCTATTATAAGATAAAATACTTGTAACACCGCCGCCCACAAGTGATGCAGGTAAAAGACTGTAAAAGAAAATATTTTCAGGACCTGTAATAAAATAGCCAACAAAAGCTATTATCGAAGCAATTATAACTCCAACTTCTATACTAAACCAATTAGGTCCAGATATTACCCCATAAATTGCATTTTTAAAAGATAATTCTTCATAAAAAGCTTTTTTGCACTTTTTACAGTACCTTTCTCCATCTGGATTTTCTGCTCCACAGTTTTTACATTTCATATCAATATTTCCTCTCTAAAAAATATGATTGAAAAACAATGCTTTCAATCTTTTTATTTATTTTCTATAGCGTAGAAATTTTCTAATCTTGTTTTCAGTATACTATCTCCCCAGTAATCACTTGAATGGACCATCATCTTCACAGCAAAGTACTGATGATATCCAGACCCTGAGGCCCAATGAGTTACGAAGTAACTTGTGACATTAGGTTCACATGTTACATATGGATTAGAGAAACATGCATTCCATGGTCCATCTGGAGAATCTGAATAGTATTGCCATATGGCACCATATGGATAAAACACCTGGAAACCATCTGGACTATATACAGGATTAGTAGTCTCATAGACAAATGTAGGCGTTCTAATGAATACTCCAGGATCAAGCAATAAAGGATGATCCGCTTTGAAGTAATACGTAATAGAACGAGGTTGATTTGGATCATTACTAGAAGGTTCTGAAGTTGTATTAATAAGTTGCATTCTATCTATTGCCATAACATTTACAGTGCCATATGCCCCATTATTACCCTCATCTGTTTCATTAACTTCATTGCCCTCATCAACAACAACTTTCAATGAATTAGTTCCACGTACCGTAGGAGTCCAACTAAAAGGTAATGTAATATTACTTTTTCCATTTAAACCATTCACTCTTTGAGTACTTACAAGCTGATATTGCATAGGGTTCCCACCAGTTCCATCCGTACTATTAACATACAATGAAACATCAAACGATTTATTAATGTTACCCCACTTATTGGTAAATACAGTCACATTTATTGTATTAGGCTCATTCAAAAACGCCGTAATTGGTGGATTCAATTCCCCCGAAAGATCATAATACTTAAATTTATAAAAAATGCACCATTCATGATCACAACCATCTCCTACTGCATCATTTGCTGTTTTAAATGCCCCTGCAAGTACTGCTCCTGAAATTTCACTTATAAAATCTTGATAATCCAAAATCCCAAGTCCATATTCGGCTAAGATAACAGAATCCATACATTCAATAGCTATACCCCATGTAATCACGGTACCTAAAAATATTCCAGCAAAATTTAGTTCAAACATCTTATTTCTACAATCCTGACAAACAGGGCCTTCTGTTTTTTCAAGATATTCTACTTCTGCATCAGTATCTATTGAAGCCATCGCATATGAATTTATAGTTATCATAACTCCCGCAACTGCAATTACTATAAGTGGAATAAACGCATGCGCTTTAAGTGTTCCATTTACATTAGTAGATGAATTACCTTTTAGAGTATATGTTCCATTTTCTGTCAATTGGAGATCAGATGCATCTACGATTTTTACCTCCATTGAAACTCCACCTGCTTTCAATTGAGCTGTAATGTTTTTTATTTCATCAATTTTATCCTGAATTTTTGCATAATATTGGGTTGTTTGTGTAATTTGCATATCTGGATTATTTTCTACAATCCATGCATTTCCATTTTCATGTCCCGCTTTAATTTGATTAACTTTATTGGTTAAATTATCAGCATCATTAGTACTTATTACAGTCCCATTTGCAGCGGCTATTTGAGCATTAATTTGATTTAATAAGTTATATTCATATTGGAGTTCAGATTTAGCTTGTTCTTCATTTACATCATTTATAGAGTTAATTGCTGCATTATTTGTTTGTAATGCAGTATTTATATTCAAAAGAAGCTTTTTTTTAGTTGTAGAACTCATATTAGAACTATTAACACTAGATTTAAGCTCTTGGAGTTTTTGACCAGAATATTCCGCTATCGCAGTTTCGTTAGATTCATTACACATTATATTTAATTCGCCAACACTTTGACTTAGATTAGATATCAATGCATCTCTTGTCTGATTATCCATTGTTTGATTAATCGTTTGGTTATCTGTAGTCTGATTAGTACTGTTTTCCGTCTGATTTGTATCATTTGTTAGTATATCTTCATCAGTAATATTTAAAGATCGACTTTGATTAATACTTGCACTTATAACTGCTGCACTGGATATTGTACTAATTAAAAATATCAAAATTAAAATAGAAATCTTTAACCTGCTTTTAATCAATAATATCGCCTCCATTAAAGATATTAAATTCACATCCATAAAAATATTAAAAAATGAGTTTGTGAAATTAAAGTAATAAAAAAATAAGCTTAAAAAGAATTAATACAAAAAACAGCAATTTATACGTTTTTTTTACAGTAAAAAAATAATAACAATATTTTGTACTAATTTGTGAAATTAATCACATAATAAAGTATTATAGTTAGTTAATATGGTTTTAAAATTATAAAAACATGTAAAAATAAAGTATCAAACTAAAAGGATTATAATTCTTCATTTTTAGTTATATAATCAATTATATTGGGATATTATTACAATATCTACTTTTCGATGCTCTTTAAATCTTATTATATCCAAAATAAGATTTAAAATACAATTACAGACTGTAAATATAACTAATATAAAAACACGCGTCATTGACATATATAATAATCAATTAAAAGATAAATTTGTCCCAATTAAATGGTATTGAAGAAATAACTGATATCTATGAGGCCAAGAAGATACAGCAGTATAATTATTATAGGCTGGTGAATTAAATAAATAAGCAGTGAATGTTTCCCTAAAAAGCTTGATATCTTCACAATCAAATTATTGGACAAATCAGGCAGTTTAAACTGCCTTACATATTTTTCATAAAGTGTATTTCCAAGAAATAGCCCCAAAGAAACTATTCCTAACCAGGGCAGCAGTGGGAAATAGTCCACAGAGTAAAAATTACTTGGAATAAATCCAAGCCATAAAAGGCCGTAAAAATCAAATCTAAAACCCATTAAGAAAATCCCTGCTGCAATAAATAGCATCCCCACAAACAAGTTAAGATACTTACGTTTTATAAACACGTATTCTAAAATGATAGCTATTCCTATAAAGTGAAGAATTCCAAATACAATGAATCCATCCCCAATAAATATCCATGTAGCGGCGGTAATTAAAAGCCCCTAAGAAAATATTTTAAGCCCTCTATTTAAATACTTCAAAAAAAGCTCTTTTTCAGTTAGATGATACTTTGAAAGCGTTGTTCTTGTATAACTAAGACTTAAAGATACTCCCACTACAAAAATAAACATAGATGCAGTTATACGTGCAAACCACCATAAAAATCCGGAATATATGTTGAAACTGTAAATTCCAAAATAATTCAAGTCAAATATAAAATGGAACACTACCATCATTACTATTGCAAGTCCACGCAGGGAGTCCACTTCCCAGAAGCGCTTATTTAAATTGGAATTCATTTAAATACCTTTAAACATGGAAATTTATATTATGACTTAAAATTCAGTTAAATATTGATTTATTTAAAAATAAATTTAAAGTTATTTAAAAAAAATAATTTAAGCTTTAATAACGCTCAAATTTATGAATATGATTATTCATACTACTATTTCTACATATTAACCTATTTTTAATTATTATAAATCGTTAAGTGCACTAAAGTCAAAAATGTGGACATTAGGTTCATTTAACCACATATTTACTTTTTACTTCAATGTATAAAAATTAATTAAATGAAAAACAAAAATAATAGAGATTAAACAAAATATGTTACTTAAATGCATAATTTAACTTCAATTATTTTAATTAAATCCGTGGAGGACATTCATAGTGGCGGAAAAATCAAAAAGTGAATGGTTAACCCTTATAATTGTTACCCTATCTGTCTTTACCATAGTTATAGATAAAACATTTTTAAATGTAGCAATTTATACCCTAATAAGAGATTTGAATACTACTATTCAAACTATTCAAGCCATAATCGCGATTTACTCCCTGGTTATGGCCTCATTAATGCTCTTTGGAGGGAAGCTGCAGGATGTTTTTGGGAGGAAAAAAACATTCCTTATGGGTGCCTCTATCTATGGAGCAGGTACAATAGTCGCAGCTTTAAGTATAAACAGCGCCATGCTTCTGCTCGGATGGTCCATACTTGAAGGAGTAGGGGCTGCACTTATGATGCCTGCTACTACCTCCATAATCTCCGGAACTTACGGGGGAGAAAAAAGAGCCTTCGCACTGGGAATAATAAGTTCCATGGCTTCAGGAGCAGGGACTATCGGGCCAATTATAGGCGGATTTTTAACAACTTACTACTCCTGGCGTTACGCTTTTGCACTTGAACTGGTTATAATCATTGCGATACTCCTGTTTTCAAAAGAGATCGATGTATTCCCACCCGTCATAAAATGGCGTGAAATAGATGTTTTAGGGGCAATAAATTCTTCACTGGGCATATTTCTGCTGGTTATAGGCGTGCTGCTACTTAACAACCCTTCAAGTTGGAACACTGCGATTTTATCCATTATAATTGGAATAATTCTCTTGACTATATTTTATTTCACCCAGAAAAGAAGGATTGAAGGGAATAAAATGCCTTTACTTGATATTACCCTCTTTAAAGATCATTCTTTCACCTTAGGGAACATAACCCGATTAATAATGAATTTCACAATTGGAGGGGTGACTTTCGTTATTCCGGTGTTTTTACAGGGTGTTATAGGAACCAGTCCATTAATAACCGGTTTAACCCTGATACCCATGAGCATAGGCATTTTTACAATGTCATTTACAGCAGGAAAGGTTTCAACAAGAATGCAGCCGCGTTATATACTTTCTATTGGATTTTTAGCATCTTTAGCAGGAAGCATATATTTGAGCCTTATTTTCAGTCCTTCCACAACGGTTATGGACATGATTCCAGGCGTACTATTCCTTGGAATAGGAATGGGAATTGTTTTCCCCCATTCAGCAAATATAATCTTTGCAGCTGCCAGGCAAGACCAACAGCCTGACGCTTCAGGGATTTTAAACACCGGCATTAACCTTGGCTCTTCACTTGGAACCGCCGTTCTTGGAGTAATATTAATACTTGGAAGTTTTGGTACTTTAGGAGGCGGAGCTATGTATGATTTACCTGCAGGCAATTCCTATGGAAATAATAATCATGGATGGTTTGAGAAATTAAACGCTTTGAATATACCTATTATAGAAGGGACAGGAGTAACTGAAGATCATCAAAAAGCAAATGCTATGAAAGATGCATTTAATGTGGTAACCTTAGTGCTAATCATAGGCCTAATATGCTCCCTGTTAATACCAATAAAACCGACTAAACATGAGGAACACTGCGTTACCACGCATATTTGATTTTTTTATTTATTAAATTCAAAATTATGCACATTTTATATTTAGTTCACAAAACATGATCTTTTATACACAAATCGCTAAATTTAAGAAGCTATAACAACAAAAGAGTACATAATTATAAGAGGTGTACTTATGTCAGAGACAATACTTCTAAATCAAAGCCAGGTTAAAGAACTCACAACCATGAAAGAGATTATTGAAAATGTCGAAACTGCATATGAGTTTCATGCGGAGCGTAAAGTCCAGATGCCTCCCAAAGAATACATATTCTACAAAAAATTTAGGGGAGATCTCCGAATAATGCCATGTTTTGTCAGGGGACTAAATGAATCCGGAGTTAAAAATGTAAATGTGCATCCAGACAACCCGCGAAAACACAACCTGCCAACGGTCATGGCAATGATCGAGCTTGTAGACCCCAAAACAGGTTTTCCAGTTTCAGTGATGGATGGGACATGGATTACAGATATGAGAACTGGTGCCGCAGCTGGAGTTGCCACAAAATACCTCGCAAGAGACAATTCTGAAATTTTAGGACTTGTAGGTGCCGGAGTTCAGGCAGCAACGGGACTTGAAGCTATAATGGAAGTAATGGACATTAAAGAAGTAAGGGTTTCCTGCAGAACCTGCCAAACAAGGGAATCATTTGCTCAAAAAGCCTCTGAAAAATATGGAATTCCGGTTAAAGCTGTTGATACTATAAAAGAAGCGGTACAGGGTGCTGATGTGCTGTTAACTACTACGCCCGCACGAGAACCTGTCGTTAAATCAAAATGGGTAAGTCCAGGGACCCATATTAATGCAATGGGGGCTGATGCTCCAGGTAAGCAGGAACTAGACAGCCACATACTCCAAAAATCTAAAATTATAATTGACTGCTGGGATCAGGCAAGCCACAGTGGTGAAATTAACATTCCAGTCCAGGAGGGTATTGTAAGACAAAGGGACATCCACGGTAAAATTGGGGATGTAATAATAGGTTCCATTCCAGGTAGAACCTCAGACGAAGAAATTACAGTATTTGACTCAACAGGGCTTGCAGTTCAGGATATAGTTACTGCATGGAACGTGTATGAGAAGGCTCTTCAAAAAGGTATTGGACAGAAAATGAATTTTCTGGAGTAAATTTACTCTCCCTTATTTTTTTATGTTGATCTTGATTTAAGCATCTGAACCCCTAAGATACAAAGAAACCAAGATGGCCTGTACCTGCATTAACATTAACACTACGTTTAAACATAGTTACATTTATCAGCATTGAAAACAAAGTAAAACTGGTGATGAAATGTTCGAAGAGAAAATTTATATAAACGACGTAATCAATAAAATGGGACATGTATTCGAACGTTTTAGGTATTTGACACGGACCCGGCCATTAAATGAAGACCAGATGAAGGTCATTAATTATCATTTATCCGAGATAATGAAAGTTTTAAATGAAAAATAACATGTTAAATTATATGTTTTTATCTATTTTTTGGTGTTGATCTTTTATTATACTGGAGTTTTTATGTGAGTGTAAATTCAATATTAGTTAATAGTATTTAAATTACAAATGGATTTTCATAATGATTTTCAAACATGTAAAAAATTTTCAATTCGCAACGCAAAAACCTTTTGTTTTTGCATGCCCCCAACACGATATGTGTTTGATGGTTTTACAGTTGAAAATTTATAATTTTCAAAAGAACACCCATTTTAGTGATTTAATTGATTGAAATTGCTTTATTTGCATTAACTTCATTTGGAGTCGGACTATCTGGTGCATTAGTCCCAGGACCCATGTTCACTGTAACAGTTTCTGACTCTGTTAAAAAAGGGTTTAAAACAGGCCCTATAATTATCTTAGGCCACATAATGACAGAAATACTGATGATGATCGTCATTTTGGCAGGTTTAGGCCAGATTCTAGGTTCTCAAACTGCGGCTTTTATCATTGGAATATTTGGAGGTACAATTCTCATATTTATGGGATACAGTACATCCAGATCAAATACCACTTTGTCAAATATCAAAACTGAGGAAGACAGGAACCACAAATACGGATCTTTTATTAAGGGAGTTATAACAAGTATCTCCAACCCTTATTTTTTTATATGGTGGGGAACGATTGGCCTGGCGTTCATGTTTAAAGGATTAGCACTGGCAGGGATTATTGGCATTTTAGCATTTTCAATTGGCCACTGGTCAGCTGATCTTTCATGGTTCAGCGTAGTCTCGTTCGCATCAAGCAGAGGATCAAAATTCATGAACGATGAAACCTATAAGGCAGTAATGGTAATTTGCGGAGTATTCCTTATTCTACTTGGTGTTTATTTCATTGTTTCTCAGATAAATCCATTTTAAAACATATATATAAAATTTAAAAAATGTTCAGCCTGTTAAAGTAAATAGAATTATGTAAATCATGTTTATATACAAAATATAATTATTTCATCTTTTTATATTGAAAAATAAACTCACCTTTTCCTTTATCCTCAGTTACAGATTGTAAAGCGTATTTACCCCTTAAGCCGTTATTCAGCAAATTTCGAATTGTTGATGCTTTCTCATCTCCAACTTTAACTCTAATTTCCAACTATATCCTCTCCTTTCTTTATAATATAGTTGAATTTTATGATTATTATAATTTTATGTATTAAAAATAATTATTATTGATTAAATTATTGATAAAACATTTAAATATTCCCTTAAATACTACAAATAACCAGACAGAGAATTATAAATGGAATTTTCTAATTTAATCAATCTATTTTATATATAAAAATAGTAATATGTACATTTAAGTCTTGTATTAGATTGAAGGAGGTATTAGAAAGTAAAGACGATAATACCGCTATACTTTCTAATTTTATCTGATGTTTGATCTCATACTGGTGCATCAGAGTTACATTTTAGGGATGTGAAATAGATTGTTGTTGTGTAGGTATCTGGAGTTGTTCCATACGGAATTTTTAACTGTAAATCCACGCCCATTTCTGAATTACTACTTCCCTGTTTCGGTTTTTTAAGCACACATGCTTTGGTGTATTGATCCGTTAATTCTCCAGCTGAGCCCAAACCTGGAATAATATATTTCAGATTAGACAAGCTTATCGTACTTGCTGTACTTGTACCTGTAAGGTCACCACTTGCTTTAATCCAGATTTCTGTATCTACATTTGAGGGGTTTGCAAAATATACATTTTTAATGGTGATCTTATTAGTACCAGGAGATATGGGACCAATAAATATTGTTGAACTGTTTCCATAATTTGCTGAGACTGCAGTAGTCTCAGGAATAGTTACACTTACAGTTTGTGAAGATGTTAAAGAACCCTCTGCAGATGTAGGGAAGATAAATAGCATTATAGCTGCAAATAAAATAAGAAATTTAAGAATCATTTCTAATTTCATTTCTTATCATCCTCTTCTGGATAAATAAACACTATAATCACTAATGAATGAAATTTTATTACAGATTTGTGATTACAGTCACAGTACTGACATAAATTTATAAATGTTTTTATTAAGTTTTGAGGATTTAAGTTGCCAATTTATACAAAAAATGGGATTTTTATTATTAATTGGAACCGTGCCCCTATTTTGAGTTATACTCTCCCTGTTAATAGTATTATATTATTATAGATATATATTTATTTATTATTAATTTGTGATAATAGTCACATTTTGAAAATATAATATTAAAATTACTATTAACGTTTTTAATTTGTTATTAACCAACTATAACTCAAAAAATGATTTCAAAACATTTAAAATATCCAAAAAGTCTAATTTATTCCATTAATACAAATGCCCATAAAACATATAGATGTTAAAAATTGTAAATTAGATCCAATAAACAATAATGATAAATAATTTTTTTTACAATACTTACTTAGTTGAATTAAAATTCATATTAAAAAAATGATAATCTGCAAATAACAGTTGATAATATGAAAGCAATTGTATTCGATAATTCAGGAACACTTATTGAAAGATATAGAGCTGTAAAAGACATTCAAACAGGCGAAATATTTGATACTGTAAGTTCGCTGGACATTGTAGACAGCAATAGTGCAAGAGCACTTGTAGTTATACAAACAGACCCTTCAAAATGCATAATTAATGCGAAACCAGACCAGAGAATATGTCAGTTCATTAAAAGGAACGACATCCATATTGATATAAGCTATTCAACTGTTGAAATCAAAAAAAAGGAATTAATTGAAGCCGTTACCGGCGATGAATCTAAAGTAAGTGATATCCAGGATACAATAAGGGCAGTAACAGCCAAAGGTTACAATATACAGGTATGCAGTGGATCTGGATTTATAGTGGATTTGAACAAGGGAAAGATCGAATTTACAGTCACCTCCGGAGGAAGAGTATTTCCAGAAGTGCGAGATGTGGTTAAAGAGCTGCAAAAAAGAGATATTCATATATTTGTCGCCTCAGGAGATAGAAAAGGGTCTTTAAAAGCGCTTGCAAGGTACATCGGAATCCCTGAAGAAAATGTTTTTGACACCGCAGACTCCTGGAAAAAAATGGAAATTGTAAAGGGACTTAAAAGGAACTATGACGTTATGATGGTCGGAAACAGCGTAAATGACGTCCTTGCACTTAAAGAAGCAGATATTGGGGTTCTTACCGTACAGCAAAAAGAAAAGAATCCTCAGATGGTTTACGACTCTGCAGATGTCATTGTGGAGAATATTAGAGAGGTATTGGATATTGATTTTTAGATATCAACAGTCCAATAAGTCATTAATTTTCAGGAATTATTATCCCTAATTATACTGAAACTATATATAATTAATTCAATACAACATACTCCCATGGCAAAGAAATATTATCTATTTACAGCAATTTTAATGATATTAGTTTTAGGGGCAGGAGCAGTTTATGGTGCTTCTCCACAAGTAACAAATGATAATTCTATTTTCCAGGTATCAACACTTAATTCATTATCTGCAGGCAATTTTGACGGGAACTGGACTATAGGTGCGTTAAGAACGCATGGAGATACAGGAATAGGAACGTTCAATGGCCTGGACGGAGAAATGATTGAACTAAACGATAATATATACCAGATAAAATCAAATGGAACTGTTTATCTTATGAATGATTCTGCAAACACTCCATTTGCAATGACAGTGCCGTTTAAAACTGATAAAATACTTATTTTAAATTCAAGTATGAATCTAACACAGCTTGAACAGCTTTTAAATGCCACAGTGCCTTCTAAAAATATGTTCTATTCAATTAAGGTAATTGGAACATTTAACAGCGTTAAAGCGCGCAGTCCACCAAAACAAAACAAACCTTATCCTGATCTAACTACCGCCTTGGAAAATCAAACTATTTTCAATTTCAACAATATTACTGGAACTATGGTCGGGTTCTGGTGCCCACAATATGCAAGTGACGTGAACCTGAACGATTACCATTTCCACTTCATAAGTGAAGATAAAAATTCAGGAGGGCATGTTATAGACTGCCAGCTAAAGGGAGTACTAATTGAAATTGACTATATTCCAGAAGATAGTGTTTTACTTTCAAATGGCAGCGTTTTAAATGTGAATTCAAGTGCAAATTAGCCCTGTAAATTCTTTTTACATGGCTTAAACTATCATTTAAATTTTAAATGCCGTCCTTAATAAAACTGTTTAAAACCCTTTTTTAATTTTTATATTAAAATACACGACTAAGCCCTTATTATCCTTTTAATTAGAGGAATGGCCAGATAAGTAATGGTACTGAATGCAGGAATTATGAAAGAGGCCCCAATTGCAATTAATGCCGCAATGGGCAGCATCAAATTTAATTTGTTAAGTTCAATTATTTTTTCACGGCTTAATTCTTCTATAAAATCTTTTTTTGTTGCATAATACCATATTAACCCTGAAAATATCCCAATTAAAAGTAGATTAATATTAAAAAATATATTGGCAGCCTGGGTCTCACCATACCCTCCCATAAGTGAGGTTGAAAATGGAACCAGGGCAACAAATAGAAGCCATATAACAGTTATCCACAGCAGTACATTGTTAGCACGTTTAATCCTGTAAAACTGCTGGTGGTTTATCCTCCAGAAGATGGCCAGGATGACAAAACTCAAGGCATATGTAAATAAATCCGGTATCAAACCAATTAAATAGTCTTCAACAGCAATATTAGACATAGAATTTGTTAACTGAGGAATACTAAGGTTTAAAACCAGTAAAGTCAACGCAATTGCAAAAATCCCATCTACAAGAGTCTCAATACGGCCAGTTGTTTCCCATGCATCTATATCTCCATATGCCATGCTGCACCTGCTTTAAAAATTTTTTAAAATAGTTTAAATTTTTGAATCTTTTATAAAAACATGCTGACTAATTCAGTTCTATCCAACATTCAATTACATTCTAATTAACTCGTAATCTGCACTTCCAAGTCCGGTTTCTTCCCCATATTTAAGCTGAATTCTTCCATCAATGCCTTCATAAACTCCTTTAAATTTATCTTCCCCTTTATGGAAGTTGTGGTGTAAAAGCGAGTTTTCAAATCCGCACTGTTCATTTACCAGGTCAATACTTGCAGCATCTATTGCAACTGGATCAAATGATGCAAGAATTCCTATATCTGGAACAATTGGGGCATCACTCCACGGGACACAATCACAATCTGGAGTGATATTCATAAGGAAATTAATGTAGCATACCTTGTCATGTTTATTTTTAACAGCACCGTATGCATATTCTACCATTTTTTCAATAAATTCAGGTATCTTCTCAAGATCAAGGTCTATAACTGAATCAGGGCATACTTCAATACAGAAATTACATCCAATACATCTGTCGTAGTCTATAAATGACTTCCCGTCTTCAATGTATATTGCATCTTCAGGGCAGACAGACATACATTTACCGCAAGCAGTGCATGCACCTTTTACTATTGGTTTAGCGCATCCATGCTGCTCTATTTTACCAAAAGCAGAAGCACATCCCATAGCAAGGTTTTTTATCGCTCCCCCAAATGCACTCATACCATGTCCTTTAAAATGAGACATTACAATCATGCTGTCGGATTTTTCGATGTCTCCTGCAATTTTAACTTCTTTAAAATGCTTTTTGTTAATTTCAATTCTGGTCTCATTATTTCCTAAAATTCCATCTGCAATTATAATAGGAGCATCCAGAACTGCATAATTAAAGCCATGCTGTATCGCTGTTTGGAGGTGATCAACGGAGTTGTGTCTGTGTCCAAAATAAAGTGTGTTAGTATCAGTTACAAAAGGTTTGGCCCCATTTTGTTTTACTTTATCGACAATTTGCCTTACAAATACTGGATTTATATAAGAATCATTCCCTTTCTCTCCAAAATGAAGCTTAATTGCAGTTAAATCACTTTCATCTAAAACATTAGCAAACCCTGCAGCATTAAAAATCTTTTTTATTTTACTTACCTTATTTTCCCTGCTGCTTCTCGATCTAAAATCAGAAAAATAAACTTCACTTGCCATGGTATCACCTGATAAATATTATTATTTTAAAACGTTAATTATCCATATTCAACTTCTGATATATTCTTTAAAGTTTAAATTTGTTTTGAATTTACATTGGGAGGATACTGATTTGATAAAAACAAAAATCATTATTTGAAAACCTTCAATCATGATTATATTCAACTAAACTAAACTTTAATCTTTACCTAACCCATTTAGAAACGCTCTGTGCCAAACAATCACATATTTACATTAAAAAATGTTTCATTCGATATAATCTTTCCAATTAAATATTATCTTCAAATCATATTCTATCTGCAGGAATATTCCCATTCAAGCAAACATGTCTCTACTTCTAATAAACTTAACTCAAATAACATATCCCTAACTATTTAGCATTTACATCAGAAATGCTCTGGCCCAATGAAACAAGCAGATCCCTACTTTTTAGAATATTTTCGTAGTTATTTAATTCTATAATGCCGTTATTAACCCCATTAAGCAGTGACAAGTCAAAAGTCCCCTCACCAAGTGCTAAATGCTGGTCTTTTTTGCCGTCATTATCATTTAAATGATAATAAATGATTTTTTTCATTTTAAAAAAAGATGCCGGATCATCAGATGTATTTGCATGCCCCGTATCTACAGTAGCATAAGAACCACTCTCTTTAACAAAAAATTCGTGCTCTTCAGCACTGTTACAGAAATATGCATACCTATTAGGCATATTTTCAACTGAAAACTTAATGCCCCTATCTTCTGCGTAATCATTGGCTTCTTGAAGTGTTTCGATTGAATAAACCATTCCCCATTCTCTTATTCTATCTTCAAGCCTATTAATCATGCCAGGATGTGTTGTAATAGCTTTTGCCCCAATTTTTACGGCCAAATCAACCGTTTCATTAAGCTGTTTCAATGTTTCTTCCCTGATCCCCGGATTTAGACTTGCAGGATTAAGATCTATGGTAGGAGCATGTAAAAATACAGAGACATCATAAGAATTAAATATTTCAAACTCCTTTTTGTCCATGATCAGCATGTTTCTAGGCCAATAAGGGCCTTCACACAGCATTTCCATTAATTGAAAGCCGTCATTTGTAGCTGTTTCTAAAAAATGTTCCATTGAATTCATAAAAAGTGCCAGCGTTGAAAATCCAATTTTCATTTTACTAACCCCCTCATATAAAACCATACTAACTACAATTTTTGAAATTAACTTCTTTAGATCTTTAAATGTTGTAATATTCGTAATTGCTATAATCATTCACATTATATTATTTAATATTTGTATTTACAAATTAAATAATTTAATGCTTATTTAAGGTTTAGAATCATCATATTTTGCTTGTTGTATCTCATGTAATAAATTAAAACATGGCAGTTATCCCTCTTAGATAAAATAATCTGTTAACTGGTTACCTATTTTTATAATTCGATTTTTTAGGCTTACCAAAAAATTTATATCATATATCGATGTACTGTATTTTGGAATAGTTTAGGTAAGCCTAAACATATTATTTTTTTAGATATATCCAAAACTTTTATATAGAAAATAGATATATTATTTTCTTACATATCAAATTTGGATATATCATAAAATGAGGTATAGGAGGTAAATGGATGGACGATGATGGAACACCCAATGTGGATAATTCAAATGAATCTAGCCCAGAAAATAATTTAGATGAAGAAAAAAGAATTAAATGCATGAAAGCCCATAAAGAGCTATTCAATAGCATGTCTAATTACGAAAAAAAGCTTATTAGAGGGTTAATGAGAGGTTTTGGTAATACTATGATTCTGTGGCTTATCAGCAAAAAAAGACAGCATGGATACGAAATAATGACCAAATTTCATGAATCTACCGCCCCATATAATACTAAAATGCCCAGTGCCAGCAAAATATACCCCGTACTGCATGATCTAGAGAAAAATAACTTGATAAAAGGATCATGGGAGCATCATGGAAAACGAAGGGTAAAATACTATGAAATAACCACAGAAGGTGAAGAAGCTCTTTCCAGATTCAGAAAAATGGGAAAATTTGCTAAAAAAAATAAATCAAGTCTCTGGGTGGAATTTTTTAAAGATATGATAGATGTTGAAGATAATAATGAATAATAGGAGTTATATTTATGAAATACGCTATAGAAACATTCGACCTTACAAAAAGGTATAATAATGATTTTTTAGCTGTCGATGCACTGAACATGAGAGTCCGAGATAAGACTATCTTCGGATTTCTAGGTCCAAATGGTGCTGGAAAGACTACCACAATAAAAATGCTTACATGTTTAATCCTTCCAACATCTGGAACTGCAAAAGTGTCAGGTTATGACGTTCTAAAAAATCCTAATGAAGTTAGACAGAAAATTGGAATGGTTCCTCAACTGGTAAGTCTCTACGGTGACCTTACAGTTAAAGAAAACATACATCTCTGTGCTGACTTTTATGGTCTTCCAGAAGACCTGAAAATAAGCAGAGCCGATGAACTCATGGAAATGGTGGATATTAAATACGCTGAAAATAAGCTTGTAAAACAGCTTTCAGGAGGTATGAAACAAAAGGCTTCCGTAGTAGCCAGTTTAATACACCAGCCAGAAATATTATTCTTAGACGAACCTACAATCGGTTTAGATCCTACAACTAAAAGAGTTTTATGGGATTTAGTTGAAGAACTGAACTCTAACGGACATACAATCATATTATGTTCTCACGATATGTATGAAGTAGAGCTACTCTGTGATGATGTGGGAATTGTCAGCCAAGGAAAGCTTGCTGCTTTTGATACTCCTCAAGGACTTAAGGATACTATGATTAAAGAAATTAAAGAAGAAAACTCAAGAGTTGACTCAAATGTTTCCCAAGCCCTGGAAAAAATCCTTGAAGAGACCGATCCTGATGATAAAAAGGCAGTTGAATACATAAAAGGCAATATGAGTAATAATAACATTGATTTAAAAGAATTAAGTGTTATGATCAGCAATAAGAACGAAGAAATGCTTAATACCATTAATAATTTATCCATAGTCCACGATGTAGTAGAACATGCTTCTGGAAGAATAACTATGGATATAGAAGATTCAGATGAAGCTGTAAGTAAAGTCATATCTGATATAATTGAGCAGGGTGGAAATATTACTTCCATAGCCACAAAAGATCCTTCCTTAGAAGATGTTTTCATGAGAGTTACTTCTAAAAAGAAACAAGAACAAGGTGTAGATGATGGTGGAAACTAAGAAAATTATGTGGATGTTTAAAAAAGATCTACTAGTCTTATGGAGGCATCCACCACGGTTAATTTCAATACTTTTATTCCCCATAATTATGATAACCCTTTTCGGTTACGGTATGGGCGGAACACTGGAAAATATTCCAGTTGTCGTGGTAGAACAAAGTCATGGTCAGGTAACTGATGCAACCCTTAATGCAATTAAGGGGATGAGTCTGTATGATGTTAAGGATATAATAACGGATCCAGATAAAGGAAAAGAGATGGTTCAAAACGGTCAGGTTAAAGCTGCCATAATTCTGCCTGCAAATTACGACGATATGAGCAGTACGCAGCCCAAGAGCGTGGTAGTTGATGTTGATTCATCAGACCAGATGGCGTCAAGTGCAGTTATTCCAGCTACACAAGCATTGTTTAATCAAATATCCAACAAGATGGGCGTACAAAAACTAGAAGGTATGAACTTAACCCCCTCTTCAGCAATACAGGTCCAATCTAACCAGGTTGCAGCTGCTTCACAGGGAATTAATTTCCAGAACGTAATGGATTCCATCAACCTGCAGATAAATAAAATGTACGGAGATGTCAAGTACATTGATTTCCTAGTACCTGCTGTAATTGGTATGACTGTCCTGTTTGGTTGTATGTTCGGAATGGGAGATGCTTTAGCCGGTGAAAGAGAAAGAGGAGAACTTGCAAGATTATTTATGACACCAACAAGTATTGCAACTGTTGTTGGAGGTAAAATAATCTCTAAATTATCCATAGAAATTGTAAGGGCTTTAATATTAATTGCAGCGGCTATAGTCCTGTTTGGAATTGTAATAAAGGGAAGTATGATACTTACACTTCTGGTCCTAATACTTGGAGCATTGTGCTTTGTAGGTTTTGGAGTTATGATATCTGCCAGAGTTTCGACACAGGAAGATTACATGCAGATGGTAATGCCAATTACAATGCCCATGATGTTTGTATCAGGAGTATTCTATCCAATTGAGACAATGCCATGGATATTCCAGAAACTTGCTTACATCTTCCCATTAACTTACGTAAATGACGCACTACGTGCAGTAATGTTAAAAGGAGTAGGTATTGGAGCAATATGGGTAGATATAGCAGTGCTTTTAGGATTTACAGGGCTATTCTTCGCATTAGGAGTTACCAAATTTAACAGGGATATATAAATAAAAAATTAAGGTGAATTAAAATGGTCGTGAAAAAAAATATAATCATCGGACTTACCATAATGTGCCTTTTAGTAGGTCCGCTTTCAATAGCGTCCGCAGTAGGAGCAGCCGATTGGCCAATGTTCCAGTACAACCTGGATCATACCGGTTACTTAAATGAATCATCAGATTTCACCCCGGCAGCATGGCTGTTTAAAACAGGGGGATCCATATTATCTGCTCCTTCAATTGCAGACAAATTAATGTACTTCGGTTCAACAGACGGAATCTTTTATGCTCTAAACTTGAATGATGGTACTCAAGTTTGGGATTACAGTACCCAGGGAAATATAACAGGTTCTTCAGTTGTAAGAGGAGATAATGTTTACTTTGGATCCATGGATAGTTATTTCTATGCGTTGGATAAGAAAAATGGAGATTCTGTATGGAAATACAGGACAGGAAATTCCATTGAATCATCCCCAGCAGCAGATAATGAAACCGTATACTTTGGATCAGATGACCAGAGATTATACGCATTAGACCTTGATAATGGGACACTTAAATGGCAGTTCCAAACTCAAAATGCTGTAAAATCATCGCCATCAGTTTATAACGGAACTGTATTCTTTGGGTCAGATGATGGAAAAGTATATGCAGTAAATAAGAATGGTACAAAGTTATGGTCATATGATACTGGAAATGCAGTGAGATCCTCCCCAGCCATATACAACGGTACATTATACATTGGAACAGACAATGGTAATTTTTATGCACTGAACACAAATGATGGGTCAATAAAATGGTCGTACGACTTTAATGACAGTGTAAGATCATCAGCACTCCTTGATCCAAATGACAATAGCCTGTTTGTAGGATCTGACAACGGAAACATAACTTCCCTCGATATGAGAGACGGAACATTGAAATGGTCTGTCAGTGTAGGCAACGTAAAATCTACCCCTGCACTTATGAGAGACGATGTTGTAGTTGGCTCAGACAGCGGAACTGTCTATGTATTAAATAAATACAGCGGTAAAGAAGACTGGAGTTACGCACCAGGTTACTACCTCTTTAATTCCGCATTCAGCACCCCAATAATATACGGAGATGACATATTTGTAGGTGCTGCCGATGGTTCCATGTACGCCCTTAACTACGACAAAAAATCAGGCCCAACTTCAGTTTACCTGTACTACGTTAGTGCAATCGTAATTGTAGTAATAGTAGGACTTTTAGCATTTAGGTCTGTAAGAGGACGTCGTAAAAAAGAATAAATAGTTGATGGAATTAAATTTCCATCCTACTTTTTTATTATTTTTAAGATGATTAAATTTCTTATGCTTACGGCGGGTGGGAAATACAGCCTTTTAAAATTAAGAGAATCATCAATTACCGCCTCCTTATTTGATTCTCAACGGGTAAGTATAAGGACATTTTTAACTTTTTTTATATTCAATAAATTATTATAAACGCTTAAATACAAACTAAAATTAAATACTGATTTTATTAAACCTAAAATTAAGGAATACTTTAATCTTTAAAAAAATATTATACTTTAAAATAAGTTTTGATAAACAGACCTAAAATTAAAAGGAAAAATGAAACCATCTGGTTTCTTTTTTGGAGCTAACAAGAATATTATTTAGTGAGCTGTATTTCAATAGCTGAAACGTTTGTTGCTGCGCCTTCGTTGCTCATGATTTCTTCTGTGCATATATCTATAGTTCCGAGTTCTACATCCGATATGAACCTATTTCTTACGATTTCAGCGACGTCGACCACCCTGCTTATGGCCCTTCCACGTGCTTTTAAGATAACTTCTGAAGTTCCGCCGTTCATTTGAGTTACGACAGCTAAAACATAGTTCATTACGGGTTTATTTCCAATGTATACAACATTTTCCTCTGACATCACTTTACCTCCAAAGAATAACCATGTTAATTTGGTCTAATATTACTATAATTCCTTAATTAATATATATAGTTTATGTTTTGCATACTCAACTTTAAATTCCAGGATCAATAAAATAAAATGGTTACAGCCAATAATTAAATGTGATAATCATTAATAATACAATATTGGACAAAAAATCTCTTAAATCGTTTTTAAAACTAAATTAACTATTTTTATCGGGATTAATATTGCCGACCCAAGTATTACTAATTAGGAACTATATTATTCCGCCTTTTTAGTTCATTAATTAATCATAATAGGCAATCTAAAATCTATTTTAGTTTTATCCCGAGATTTAAATCCTTTAAGATACTACTAACCCATCTAAAAAACATATTTTCCAGATTATTTACAATTATCATCTATATTTAAAATAAAGCTCATGTTCACAAAATCTTCGGTTTTTTGAGAGATTTTTACATGTCCATGAACCTGTGCATGAGTTATACTTTAGGTTAAATTGTAATTTTAATTGATTATAGGAATTAACCCTAAAAAATACAATTTAATTAACCAGACACACGAAAATGAAACGATATTATTTACACAACATTCTGGGCATGAGCGTGAGAATAAAATTAATATTTAATTTAACCTGTACTTTCTAAATACCACAGCTAAACCATCAGCATTACCTTTTTCATCTTTAATAGGAGTAGTACTGCCACTTACAAGTAATTTAGTTCCATCTTTAGCTATTATTACCGTTTTATCAAAGAAATCAGTTGAAGTATTCCCTTGTTCAATGTTTGTGGATTCTTTACTCAAAATTTTTAATATTTTATCCAAATCTTCACCTATAGCTTCTTCCTGTATCCACCCTGTAAGATCCTCAGCAACAGGATTCATATACTTAATCCTACCTTTAGAATCTGTAGCTATTACAGCGTCGCTTACACTTTTAAGTATCGCAGCAAGCCATTGTTCACGATTTCTAAGTCTTTTTTCAATTTTATGGTTGTAAAGAGCTATCTCTATGGTAGTGTTCAATTCACTCTCTTCAAAAGGCTTGGTAAGAAAGCCAAACTGTTCTTTAAGAAGATATCCTGCAGGTTCCGTCATTTTAGCTCTTTGCACAATACCCGCATTTGAATATGCAGTTAAATAAATTACTGGAATATCATAACGTTCCCTGATTTGTGTTGCAGCCTCTATACCATCCATTTCACCCTCAAGCTTAATGTCCATAAGAACAAGATCCGGCTGAAGCTCCCCTGCCTTACGAACCGCATCCTCGCCAGAAAAAACTAAATCGGCAACTCCATATCCTGCACTTTCCAGTGCATTTTGTATATCCTTTGCGGTAATCCTCTCATCCTCAACAACCATAATTTGAGCGGCTGCCATATTTTACCCCCTATAACAATTATGTTAAATTACAGAAAACTAAAGTCATCCCATTTATATTTCCCTTATTATCAGTAATATGGCTTAAATTAGCTTTAACTGGAATTCTTGCCCCATTTTTATTGTTTAACATGATTCGATCCATGGAATAGTCACTAACATCAACTCTTAATTCGTTAATGTCGAATTCATCCTTTTGAACTTTAAAAACATCAACTAAATCTCTGTTAACAGCTTCTTCCCGTATCCATCCAGTAATGTCTTCTGCAATACTGTTCATAAATCTAATTTTTCCATTTTCATCTGTGGCAATTAAAGCTTCATTTACACTTTCAAGCATTGTCTCCAACCATTGATCATGATTTTTTTCCATTTTATGCCTGTAAAGAGTTAATTCAATGATAGTATGTAATTCGCTCTCTTTAAATGGTTTATGGACAAATCCCGAAGGTTCTTTAAGAACATAACCCGATGGTTCTGTCCTTCTTGCCCGTTCTAAAGTATCTTCATCTGAATATGCAGTCAAATAAATAACCGGTATATCAAAGCGCTTTTTAATTTCTCCTGCGGCCTCTATACCATCCATTTCACCCTCAAGCTTAATGTCCATAAGAACAAGATCCGGCTGAAGCTCTGTCGCTTTACAAACAGCGTCTTCACCCGAATGAACCACTGCAGGTACTTCGTATCCCAAACTTTTAAGGCCATCCTTTATGTCCTCTGCGGTAATCCTTTCATCTTCAACAACCAGAATTCTTGCGTTACTCATTGACATGCCTCTACCTTTTACAAATTAATTTATCATTTTGCATTTACGCATATTAATACTTTGATCATTTAAACACTTTAATACACTCATAAAAATTTAAATTTGTGTTATTAAATATCCTAAAATCAATGGCATTAATATTTTAAACACGAAATAATAGTTTAAAAATAAAAAAAATGTTAAAACAGTCCCGCTTACTATTTTAAAACATATATAACCTAAATATTCTTTAAATAGCGGTACTGTCTAACCAGAGTTATCTTAAGATCAGTATTTTGTTTATTGCGTCCAGGACTGCTTCAACACTTGCCATGACAATATCTTCAGTTGTAGATCGTCCAGTTGCTTTGTTACCTTCTTTATCCCCCATTATAACAAATACCTCAGCAAGAGCATTAGTTCCTCCAGTTATAGCCTCTATGTTATATTCCTGAAGTTCTATATCTGCAGTTTCACTTACAGCACGTTGAATAGCATTTATTGCGGCATCTACAGGACCTACACCCGTTTTTGCAGCGGTTTTACTTTTTCCATTAATGCTGAGCTTAACTGTAGCTGTAGGCAGTACGCTGTTTCCAGTCATTACTGAAAATCCTTCCAGTTTTACTATTTCTTCTTTTGCCCTTCCCAGAATACTTTCAGCTATAGCCCTTAAATCAGCATCGGTGACACATTTACCCTTATCCCCAAGTGCTTTAACCTGATTAAATACTTTATCAAATTGATTCTTATCTAAATCTATTCCATATTCTTCAAGTTTTGCCTTTATAGCATTTGCACCTGTATGTTTCCCTAAAACTATTCTTCTTGTGTGACCTACCATTTCAGGCGTTATTGGCTCGTATGTTTCCGCTTTTGCAAGCACTCCATGCACATGTATTCCTGCCTCATGGGCAAATGCATTTTCTCCCACAATAGCTTTATTTGGAGGCATTTTAACCCCTGTAATTCTTGAAACAAATTCTGAAAGGTTTACAAGACCTTCAGTTTTAATATTCATTTTCAGGTTGTATTGAGTGATAAGAGCCATTACAACCTCTTCCAGAGATGCGTTTCCAGCTCGTTCGCCTAATCCATTTATAGTTGCATGAACCTGATCAGCTCCTGCCTCTACAGAGGCAAGAGAGTTTGCAACTGCAAGTCCAAAGTCGTTATGGCAGTGCACGCTAATTGGAACTTTCAGTTCCGATTTAAGTTCTCTTATAAGCCATTTCATAGAAGTTGGGACCATAACACCCACAGTATCTGGAACATTGATGCAGTCCACACCTGCATCCTCAACTGCATTATAAATTTCCTTTAAATAATCAAGTTCTGTTCTTGTAGAGTCTTCTGCTGAAAATTCAGCTACAATACCATGATCTTTTATATACTCTACTGCATCTACTGATTTACTTAAAATCTCTTCTTTACTCATTTTAAGTTTGAATTCTCTGTGAAGGGGAGATGTACCAATAAACGTATGTATGTAATCCACGTCAGCATCAATTGCTGCGTCCAGATCACCTTTTAATGGTCTTGCCAAACCACAAATCTGGGCATTTAACCCAAGTTTAAGGATTTCACCAGCTGCTTCTACTTCACCACTGGATGAAGCAGGGAATCCAGCTTCTATTACATTAACACCAAGTTCATCAAGCCTTTTTGCAATTCGTATCTTTTCATCTACGGTCATTGCAACCCCTGGTGTTTGCTCACCGTCTCTTAGCGTTGTGTCAAATATTTTCACCGTTTCCGGCAGGTTCATCTCGTTTTTTACGTTTTCTATATACATATCTTATTTCTCCTTTTGGTTTGGCAATTTGTAAATTGTTCAAGCACAATCTATAACTTCTGCTTTAACAGTCCACACAATAAGTATGACAACAACCGATATTAAAAATGATCTCCCGTCCAGATTTTATGAGCATATGAAGCGTCAGGAATCAGCAGTTCGCGAATTAGGATCATGCAAAATTTGAGCAAAATTCATTGAAAATATATGAAAATTAGTGTAAATTGAAAAAAAACTTTGCAAAAGGTTAAAAACATTTGAAATAGAATCATCATAACACAATAGTCTAACAAATAACGGGGTGAATATTACGTTTAAAGAAGATATTGACTGGTTAAAA
Source organism: Methanobacterium veterum (assembly GCF_000745485.1). Classification (NCBI taxonomy): domain Archaea; kingdom Methanobacteriati; phylum Methanobacteriota; class Methanobacteria; order Methanobacteriales; family Methanobacteriaceae; genus Methanobacterium; species Methanobacterium veterum. The sequence goes on along the minus strand of NZ_JQJK01000017.1, from coordinate 33,604 downwards.
GAAATGAATGAAAAAATTAGTGATAAAGAACTTGATATAATACATGAAGTTGATAATATTGTTCTTGAAACAAGTGAAGCTCATTCTTTAGAATTAAACCATTATATAAAAATTAATCACGAGGAATCCAACATAACAATTGAATTATCTGTTTCACCACACGCGCTAATTCCTAATGAAGCCATTGATGAAATTGGAGAACAGTTAGGATCTACTGAAACTTTTATTCAATATGTTGACACCAATAAATTAAGTTTGATTTTTAAATTTGATTAATTAATTCTTTTTATTTACTTTTGAATTTTCAATTATAAATTTTCTATAATTGATCCTGACTGTCCCAAGGCAATTATGTGCCTATACTTAAGCTCAAGAAATCTCTAAGGCCTGGTGCAAGTCCTAAAATAAATATGGCCAGCTTTAACATATTTTTGATGGTATTATCTTCAACATATTCATCTACAACATAAAGAGCTGCTAATATAACTCCTATTTTTAAAGGAAACATCACTGCTGCTGTTCCTGTAATATTCATAAGTGCAGTTGGAAGAACATGCTGCTCCCCATAGCCGTAAAAATCAATTGCAATAAAAGTTGCTGATGCATCAAATAAATGGGCTGAAAGAATTCCTAAATTAAATTTATCCTTTAAAAGAGCCCATTTTCTTCCTATAAGTGCGAATATTGAAGTCATCACTGCCCATGTTCCAACAACCTCAAAAAATGTAACCCAATTTAGATGGTTAATACTTAAAATATTAGGAATACACAAAACGGTTCCCACGATCAGTATGAAGTACCTGTAATCAAATTTAGTTTTCCTTTCTACATAAACAGATAGCAGCAGCGTGGCAATTGCTGCAAAGCCCGTTAAAATATATATTCCTGGCGTAACAAGACACAGGACAAGGGGATAAATTCCATTATCTACAAGTGCCCTTGCACTTGATCCAAAGAATATGAAGGGAACTAAAGGGATGAATAGATCTTTTGGATCCTTTTTAATGTATTTAAACATCTTTATAATCAGTATAACAGCAATTCCAAGTATAATTCCAAAAACTACCGTATTTAGAATGGTATATCCCGGATGAGTGTACAGGAAATTTTGCTGTATGAACTCTGAAATATCTGAAAGCATAGATTTAATAGAAATTTGAATAATTTAAGTTTTTTTATACAGCTACTAAAAAAGTAAATTAAATTAAAATTTATAAATTTAGATTAATGCTCGATTTTCAGCTTATTAAGAGACCACATTGACAGGGATCTTCGCTTTCCTCACTACTCTGTCAGCGGTGCTTCCAATCAAGAATTTTTCTATACCGTGTTTACCAGATTTTCCAAGTACTATCTGATCTACACCTTCCTCTTCGGCAGTTTTAATTATGATATCAGCAGGTCTGCCTTCTTTAATCATGGTGATAATATTAACATTTGGACACGTACCTGCACACTGTTCTTCTTCTATCCTTTTTTTAAACTTTTCAACAGCCTCTTTTCCCTCTTTTTTTAAGTTTTCATTAAGCTGATCCCTTAAATCCTGCTGTGGTAATGCATTCAAGTAATCTGCATCAATTACATATAAAACTATGATAGTACCGCCCAAACTCGCCATTGAAATCGCTTCTCCCCCTGCTTTTTCCGCCTGTTTGGAATTATCTGTAGCTAATAACATTTTCTCGACCATAGATTTACCTCCAAATGATTAATATTCCTACTACATATTATGTATAAAAAAGGATAAATAATATACTATGGAAATTCTCATACAGTCCATTGGAACAGTAGAAAACAAGCTTCTCAAAATGCTTGAAAAACCTCTAGAAAAAATATTTGGTATTAGCTGCCATGTATCAAATGATATCTTAGAGATACCTGAAAGATCTTATAACCCCTCTAGAGACCAGTACCATTCAACAGAAATCCTTTATTCTATGATGAATATCCTAAAAAGAGATTCTAATCATATTCTGGGAGTAACAAATGTAGACTTATATGCTTCACGGCTAAATTTTGTCCTTGGAGAAGCTGAATATCCCGGAAATTTTGCAATAATATCTGTAAATAGATTAAAAAGTCCAAATAAAAAATTATTTTTAAAAAGAGTTTTAACAGAAGCTGTACACGAGTTAGGCCATACTTTTGGACTTTCCCACTGCAAAAATCACCTTTGCGTCATGCATTTCAGCAACAGCGTTGTAGAAACAGATATAAAAGGCCCGGGATTTTGCAGTGACTGTTTAAGCAAGCTTTTTTAGTTATAAAAAATTGATTTTAGTTCTCTTAAACTGTTAACCCAGTTTATCAAGATATTTACTTTTAATTTTTTGGTATTCTTCCTCAGATACCGCGCCCATATCAAGTAATTCTTTTGCTTTTTTAATTTCATCAAGAATATTGAATTCTGCAGCCTGTTCAGGAATATCTTTCATTCCGCCATTAGATTCACTATCGATTTCTGTATCTAACGCCGCTTCTTTATCATTACCATCTTTTATAGTTAACAGAACTTCTTTTTCACTGCTCATTTCCATATCAAATGAGTTTGCGTTTTCATTTGGGGCTTCTTTTAAGTTAGCTCCACAGCCAACACAAAATTTAGAACCAGAATTATTCTTAAAGCCACATTTCTGACAAATAAGAGAATTCATATCAATTTCATCCGCTTCAGATGTGTTTACGCTGTTTTCAAGTAAGTTGGTTCCACAACCGATACAGAATTTGGAACCTATTTTATTTTCAGTTCCGCAGCCTGGGCACACAATCAAGTTAGACTTAGGTTCATTTATTTTAAGAGTGTATACGGGGGGTTTACTTAGTTCATTTCCGCAACCAATACAAAATTTCGCGTTTTCAAGATTTACAGCGTGACATTTTGAGCAAATAACTTCGTCTTCTTTATCAAATTTTTCATCTGGATTTATGCCTCTCCTCCTCAATTCCAGCCTTCTCTTTATTTCTTCGTTTGAAACCATGGTTTTCCCTCTCATTCCAATGAGTATAACACTGAATATTAAATTGTCAAAGATTATTTTAAACTTTTCTAAAGTTTTCAGTACATTATCCGCACCATATATTCTTAGGCCCCTATCTAAAGTATGCTACTCCCATAACTTTTAAATCCGCTTAATCTTCTTATTGATAACTTCCTTTATTATCAAAGGCAGGGGAGTTCTATCTCCAAACACATTGGTTTTTCCAGATAAAATTGCCTCTATTATACTATCAACAGAAAAATCAGCATCAAATTCTGTAACACAGCTTCCAATTGCACCCAGAAAATGTGCATCACTTGCACCAATTTGAGGTATTCCCCTCTCCTCAGCAAGATTTTTTGCCTTCCAGTTGGAATATCCAAAGATATACCTTGAGTTTAATGTTTCCATAGCATCTATATCTAACTTTTTGATTCTATCGCATAATCCTTCCCTGTAACGCACAAATGGGTGCGGGGCAATAGCAATTCCGCCAGCTTCCCTTATTGCCTCAACTGTTTCTTCAGGAGACAAGCCTCTTTTTATCTCTTCATTTATTCCTATTGCTACTATATGGCCTTTGCTGCTGCTTACTTCCATTGCAGGCAGTACTATAAAATCTTCCATATCTTTAGATTCTTCAATTCCAACCATTGAGCCTTTAATGCTGTTATGATCAGCTATAGCAATTGCATCTAACCCTATACTTCGAGCCTTCTTAATTATATCTCTAGGACGCGCTGTTGAGTCACTAGAGTACGTACTATGTATATGTGGATCTAATATCATTTATAAATCCCCTTATTTTTCGTATTTTTCAGACACATACATCCTTAATACATAAAAATTAACCATTTTTGGATTGAATAGCCTTTATAAGTCCTGCAGGTCCTGTCATCATCACATCTCCTGCAGGAGCTGCATAATGCACATTAAAATCTGTCTTCTCTAAAACGTTTCTGCGGGGCCCTGTTGCAACTATAGCTTCAAAATCACCTATTGGTTTTAAAGACCATGCCCCATGACCGTGATCTTCATGTACTTCTTCATGAGTTATAGTTCCATCTGCAAGTTTATTAACAAATAGATCTATCTTATCTGGTGTCATATTACGAGTATGGTGTTCAAATACGCCCACTATTTTTCCCCCGTCAAATGCTGCCGCCAGAGTATGGCCGTTTCCAATATCCATAACTATGAACTTTTCAAGGGTTTTTACATACCTGTCGCATGTTGCACCGCAGACAGACGCGAATTTAGAATCCATTACAGCAGTGTTATAATTGTTAAATGACCGCAGCACTGCATTAATCCTTGTAAAATAAGATGGAGCTTCACCAAAATATGCAAACTCTTCTGGCCCTTTTGGGACGTCCAGTTTTTCCCTTATTTTCATGAATCTGAAATCTCTATCTCCAACACCTTCCATATATCCATGATCCTGGACAGCTACTCCCAAATAATCGAAACTTGGATCTACATCGAATTCAGCCAGTGCACTCTTTATAGCATATAGATCAACATCTTTAAACTCTATTTGAGTTAAATCTGAATATTTTTCTGCTTCAGAGGAGGGTACTATCTCCACCCCTAACGACTTTACATAATCCAAATTGTCTCTTATGGTCCTTGCAGCATTTTCCGTCATGAAAACCTGGTGATCTTTTAAATGTTCCTTTACAACTTTAGTTATAAATCCTCCGCCCATAGTTTCGCCTTTTATAAATAAATCTCCCTTTGATTCGGCTATTCTATCTGCGATTATCCTTGTTGGAGAGGGCATTACCAGTTTTGGAGAATTTTCAATGGACTCCTTGCTGTCATAAAACATGATATCTTGAGTACCTAAACCTACGTCAATGGTTAAAATCTTCATATTAGTATATTTGATTTTATATTATAATAAAGCATCAAATTGGATACATACTTATATTAAGTACCTGTTCAGTATTCGGGAAATAATTCGTTGAACAATTAATACACCGAGTAATATTTAATCCGCATTTTCTTTTTGTATTTTAAACTTTTTAGACATCACACTCTTTAATATCTTCAATAAATTAATCAAACAAGTTTAATTAAGTATTAAGCAGTTTAAATTCATTTATACAAAAAATTAACATGTTTAATCTAGAATTTACATAAATGTGATTAACTATGCCTTGATCATTTATTACTAAATTTTATTATATAGCAAAATTTAAATATGAATCCAAAAATAAGATTATTCCCATAATAGATTTTCAACAAATCTATAAAAATATAATAAATTTACAGTATTATATTTAAAAAATGGGTATACATGACAACCAAGTGTTGCATGAAAATAAAAGATTATTTAACTTATAATATGTAAAGGGGGCGGGAAAAATACGTAAAAGTTATTTAATGTTAATATTGTTTATTTTAGCTTTTTTTATAACTGTCAGCACCGTTTCGGCAGCAAGCGTTACGCCTAATCAGGTTGCCAATTCGTCAACTGCTGTTAAAAATTATGTAGATACAAACCACAAGCTTCCAGGGAGCGTTAATATATCTGGAAATAGTGTGAACATGTCCAATTATTTAGGAGTCTCAACATCAGCGATATTGAACATCAATAAAAGTTCAAGCGCTGCAATTACAATAAAAAATTTTGGAAGTGCGGCTTCTCCTTCAGAAACCATCACAACGCAGACCCTCAGCAAAGCAGAATACTTAGACATGGCAAACCGCGTAAGGTCCTACCTGGACAAAAATGGACGTGCGCCTAATTATGTTACTCAAACCAGTACTGGAAAAACCATCCGTTATGAATCCATGATTTACATGTTTTCACAGGTTTTGAGCTATTACAATACCAATAAAGTTCTACCAAGCAGCGTTACAGTAAAATCATGGGCAACTGTCACCTCAAATTCAAATATAATAGGCAGTACGAGTTATGGATATGTGGAAAAGAAAATTTACGGAAATAAGAGCGCTAAGCAGACCATAGTCCTTATAATCGGCATGCACCCCCAAGAAAATGGAATACACACTGCCATTTATAATGTCATAACAAGTAAATCTTCCCAGCTCACTAAAAGATACGTTCTTTACTACATTCACGTGACTAAAGATGCCAGCGATTACAGCAAAGGAAGAATGAATGGTCAGCTATTAGGCCAGAAATTTATAGTCCCCGATGTTGCTAATGAACATCCAATGTTGGTTCTGGACAACCATGAAAATCATGGTGCAGACAGCGGATACAAATATTACAGGTTTTTATATCCAATTTCAAAAACCACGACTACTACAAAATATGCCAATGAAATAATCAGTCAAATGAAATTAATCAACTCAAAAGCATCCAAATTATTGATATATACTCCTCCAAATCCAACAAGCCCTCAATATGTCACAGTACCAATTGCAAATAAAGGAATAACTACAATAATCTACGAAACTTACCTCAGCGATTCAGCAGCACAAAAAGCAGTCGATGCAAACGCTATTATCGGTGCATTAGAAAGTTTAGATAAACCAACAGATACTAAAAGCCCAACCGTAACTGTCAATCCTGCAGGAGGCACATTTAACACTCCACAAACTATTACCTTAACCACCAAAGACCTGGACAGCAGCACAACAACAACTTACTACACCACAGACGGATCTGACCCACAAACAAGCACTACTCGAACTGCATATACTGCTCCAATAACTCTTAGCAGTAATACAACTCTTAAATTCTCCGCAGTTGACCCTGCAAACCACTGGAGTCCAGTTTACACCCAAAATTACGTAATTGATTCTACAATACCACTGATAACTGCTGATATTAATGGAGGATCCTATAAAACCTCTCAAACAGTCACTTTAACTACTACATGCCCAGGCAGTACTTATACAACTTACTACACCACAGATGGAACTATACCAACTACAGCAAGTACTCCTTACACCGGATCAATCGAAATAACCAAAACAACAACACTTATATCTGCTGCAGTCAATGAATTCGGCATTTGGGGCCCAATATTTAATCAAACTTATATAATCGACAGCAGTATTCCAACAGCAAATGCCAGCCTTGATGATGGTGCATTTAATACGTCAAAAACCGTTACTTTAACTGCTAAAGATGACGACAGCGACACAACAATTTACTACACCACAGACGGATCTGACCCACAAACAAGCAGTACACGTGTGAAATATACTTCACCGATTACTATAAACTCCACAACTACTTTAAAATTCTATGCAGTTGATGCAGCAGGAAATCCATCAGATGTTTACACCAGAAGCTACACTATTGACAAAACAGCTCCTATTGCATGGGCAGATTATAAAACTGGATCTTACAATACCAGCAAGTCTATTAATTTGATGACAAACGAAGTTGCAAGCATTTATTACACTACAGACGGAAGCACACCAACTACAGCAAGTAAACTATGCACAGGGCCAATTTCAATAACATCCACAACCACATTGAAATTCATTGCAATCGATAAATTAGGGAATAAATCCCCAGTTTACACAGAAAAATACACCATTGACAAAACAGCGCCAAAAATAACCTCAACATATCCTAAAAACGGAGCTACAAGATATTCAAGAACAGCTGCTATCACCATTAAGTTCAGCGAAAACATCAAAGCAGGCATTAACTGGTCCAAAGTTTACATTAAAAATATGAAAACAGGAAAAGTAGCCGCAATAAGTAAAAGCATAAGCGGTAACACATTGACCCTTAAAATGAACTTAAGGAGATATGGTTACACATGGTACCAGGTTTACATTCCAGCGTCAGCAATTAAAGATGCTGCAGGGAATAATTTAGCTAAAGGTTATGTTTTTAAGTTTAAAACAGGGTGATAAACCCATTCTCTATTTTTTAAAATACTAAAACTAATAAAGGAATATAAAAAAATAAACTACTCCACTATCTGGATTTCATTTTTTTAATGGTTTATTGCATTATAATTGGAGATTATTATGTTTGATGCAATTTTTTATCTTAAATTAATAATATCATGTGTGGGTTTTATACTTGCAATCTTTTTTATTATACGGGAATATAAGATAAATTCTAAAAGATACAAATACGGACTTTTACCTGCCATTGGATTTTTCTTAGCAGGAATTTTACAACTTATCAGCGCTTTAACATATTAAATGCTTTCCTTAAACATAAAACTTTAAATGAAAAGAACAGGATACTGTGATTTAATGAATATAAAGAAAGAAACTGTTTCAATTATTCTGGTTTTCATCTTTTTAACTGCATGTTCTATTACACTCCACAATTACCTATTTCTCACATTTTACGTAATTATGAGTCTTATTGTGTATGATTGGTATAATTGTGTATGATTGGTATAGAAAAAATCCTACAAAACAAAACAAAAATTTATTTTACTTATATTGTATTATCTACTTTTTAGTAGGGATTGGATTTCTTTTAATGGAATACACACTCCAATAACTCATAATAGTAATAGAGTCATTCTCCCTACTTAATGAACGGTTAAAATCAAAACATATCATCTATTAGTTAAATTAAACCAATGCTAATAATTTTGAAGGCATTCGAAAACCATAGCCTACAGAACGGAGTTCTGTGGCCCGAAAAATCTCTTAAAATTCTTTGAATTTTTGAGGGATTTTCGGTGCATGCAAAAAATTTCTAAAAGTAAAAATTTTTTAGTACCAAAAAGTATGATACCTCAAACTCTAAATATTAAAATAGAGGGGCGGATCATTTTCCACTACTATTAATTTCCACGTTAATTCCAGATTTAAATAAAAATTCGCCTCTCACACCCCACTTAATGTATTTTAAATCTTATTTTAGCTGTTTAAACTTTAAATTTACTTAAATTACTATTTTAAAATTAAAGAAGTCAAATCAAAAAAGTAGTAGCTCCACATCAAAACTAATTAAAAAGTTTTAAATCTTTAAAACACGTAAATAATAGTAACTTCTTTCTAATTTATCAGATAATATTAATTATTACTTGATGGGAGAGCTATATTTTGAATAAAAAAGACTATATATTCAAAGAAATATTTGATAAGTCCCCCATCGGCATTTTTTGTTATGATAAAAAAGGGAAAATAATCAATGCTAACCCGACCGCCTTAAAAATAGCAGGTATAGACGCCATAGATAATTTTAAAAAAGTTAATTTATTTGATAACCCTGATATAGCATCAAAAAAGTCCGAATTACTTGAAAAGGGATTAATTAAGTTCCAATCTCAATTGAATTATGATGATATAAAAAATAAAGGATTTTATGTTCCCACAAGATCAGGAACTGCTTTTATTGATTGGACTGTTTCTGTTACTGGTTCTAACTTTTTAGTTCAAATTCAAGATATTACTGAGCATGAAAAAGCTGAAAAAGAATTCAAAAAAGAACAAGAGCTTTTAAATGCCATAATTGATACCATTCCAGTAATGATTTCTATTTATGACCCTGAAATCGAAGTATTGAAAATAAATAAAGAAACTGAGAAGATCACGGGCTGGACTCAAGAAGATATGAATCATATTGATCTTATGACAGAATTATATCCTGATCCAGATTATCGTAGAGAAGTAGAAGAATACATGCAGTCCCTCACTCCAGGTTGGAAAGAACTAATTATGAATACAAAGGACGGCTCCAAAGTTGATTCATTATGGGCAAATGTCAATATTAGTGATGGGAGAAATGTAGGGATCGGATTAGATATTAGGGATCGTAAAAAATCGGAAGAAGATTTAAAAAGACACGCTGCGTTATTAGATATTTCATATGAAGCTATTTTTTCATGGAGTTTTGAAGAGGGGATATTATCCTGGAACCGGGGTGCTGAAAGGCTTTATGGATACAATAAAGAAGAATCAGTTGGTAAAATCAGCCATAACTTACTTAAAACTAAATTTCCTGTTGAATTTGGTGAATTTATTAAAAAACTCGCTGATGAAAAAATGTGGACAGGAGAACTAATCCACACAACAAAAGAAGGAAATGAAATTATTGTAGAAAGCAGACAGCAGTTAATTCAAGATGCTTCAGGTAAGAAAGTTGTTATTGAAACTAACCGTGACATTACTGGGCGTAAAAAATCTGAAAATAAAAACAAATATTTAATAAACGAATTACAAAAATTTACAGAAGAATTAGAGACTTCAAACGAAGAACTGCATGCTGCAGCAAAAGAACTTCATACCGCGAACGAAGAGCTTAAACAAAGCCAAAAACTGATGCAAGACACGATCAATGGGTATCCATCCATTATCTTTGTTAAAGACCTTGAAGGGCGGTTTATAAATATTAATAATAAATTAGAAGACTTACTTGGAGTTTCAAATGAGGAATTGATAGGTAAAACCGACTATGATCTCTTTCCTACAGAAGAAGCCGAATATTACAGGGCCCACGATAGAAAAGTGCTTGAGGAAGGCAGGGTAATAACTATTGAGGAAGAAACAGACCTAACAGACGGCCACCATATTTTCCTTGCAAATAAATTCCCAATATATGATATTGATGGCAATCCTTACGGTGTAGGCTCTATTTCCACAGATATTACAGAAATTAAAAAATATGAAATGCAAATTAACAGGCAAAATAAATTGTTAAACGGCATAAACAAAGTATTTCAGCAGTCTTTAATCTGTGAAACTGTTGAAGAAGTCGTGGAGAAGTGTCTTGAAGTTGCAGAAGAATTAACAGGCAGTGATTTCAGTTTCATAGGTGAAGTTAATGAAAATAGGCGTTTAGATGACCGTGCTGTAAGTCCTCCAGGATGGGATGCATGTACTGCAGATCCCAAAAAAGCAAGAAAATTACTAAGTAACATGGAAATTGTAAGTTACTGGGGGCGGACAGTAAAAGAAGGGAAAAGTCAAATCGTAAATGACCCCGATTCCGACCCGGATAAACGCGGCATCCCTGAAGGACATCCCCCAATTAAATCTTTTTTAGGAGTTCCACTGAAACAGGGAAATAAAACAATAGGGTTGATTGCTTTAGCGAACAAAGAAGGGGGCTACACTGAAGAAGATAAAGATAATATTGAAACTCTTTCTGTCGCTTTTGTTGAAGCTTTAAAACGAAAGCAAGCTGAAGTAGAATTAAAAGATACTTTAGAACATCTCGAAGAACAGGTTGAAGAATGTGCATTAAAATTAGAGGATGCTTATGAAACTTTAAAGGAAAAAGAGATAAAGTATCGTTCTTTATATGAAAACGCACCTGTAGGTATTTTTCATTCAACATTGGATGGAAAATATATTGATGTTAATCCTGAACTTGCAAAGCTTTTAGGCTATGATTCTCCCGAAGATTTAGTTTCAACCGCCAATAAATCGTCTATTGCAGATGTTATCTATGTCAACAAAGATTTAAGGCCAGGCTTTTTAGAATCTGCTTTGAAAGCAGATACCTGGTTTAAAACCGAAAATCTTTACAGGCGCAAAGATGGAGAAGTCATAATTGGAGACCTTTCTTTTAGAGGTTTCGGGAAAGATAAAGATGAAAATCCATTACTTGAAGGTTTCATGACTGATATTACAGATCGTAAGAGATCAGAAGAAAAATTAAAAGAAATTATATCTGAATTAGAACGTTCAAATAAAGAATTACAAAGTTTCGCTTATATTACCAGCCACGACCTGCAAGAACCGCTTAGAACCATTGCTAGTTATGCTCAACTAATTGAAAGACGTTACAAAGGTAAATTAGACTCTGATGCTGATGAATTCATTGAATTTATGGTTGACGGTTCAAGGAGAATGAAGCAGATGATTCAGGGCTTGCTTGATTATTCACGTGTCGGAACACTAGGGCATGAATTTACAGAATTCGATGCTGAAGATGCTTTAAATTATGCTTTAAGTAATTTAGGATCCGCAATCAGTGAAGTTGATGCTGAGATTACAGATGATGAACTTCCAGTAATTTTTGCAGATAAAGACCAGATAGTACGAATATTCCAGAATTTAATTGGAAACGCCATTAAATTTAGTAGTGATGGAGTGCAACCCAAAATTCATATCTCCTCTCATAAAAAAGACAATGAATATGTTTTCAGTGTCAGTGATAACGGAATCGGATTAGAAAAACAATACAGTGACCAGATTTTTGAAGTTTTCAAGAGGTTACATTCTATTGGAGAATATAAGGGCGCAGGAATAGGTTTAGCAATTGTTAAAAGAATTATAGACCGCCATGGAGGAAGGGTATGGGTTGAATCAGAGCCGTGTGTAGGTTCGACATTTTACTTTACCATACCTACAGAAAAAAATTGAATTATTCACCCTATATCTCCCCCCTCACTTAGAGATACTCACATATACTGACCTATAAAATACCAAATTCACTAATTTTAATGGATCTTATTCCTGGATCATGCCCCTTAATGGTCCCTTAATGCTAATTTAGTATACTGTTTTTATAATCAAAAACCAAAACTTATTCATAATATAAAATCCATAATTATTAAAGTACAGATGTGTACAACAAAGATTTAATAATATCACGGAGTATATGGTCTTAATAAAATTAAATGGTGATTTTTAATGTATAAGGTTACACTATCCTCAAAAGACATACCAAAAAAATGGTATAATATAGCAGCAGACCTACCTGTAGAACTTCCCGCGCCTTCACAGACAGAGGAAGGACAGCAGCTAGGAAATTTGCCGAAAGTATTTTCTAAAGGCGTTTTAGAGCAGGAAATGTCAACAGAAAGATGGATTGAGATTCCAAAAGAAGTAAGAAAAGTTTATAAAATGATCGGAAGGCCAAGCCCTTTATTTAGAGCAACTGGTCTTGAAGACTACCTGGATACCCCAGCTAAAATATACTACAAAAGAGAAGATACTTCCCCAACTGGAAGCCACAAATTAAACACTGCTATTGCACAGGCATACTACGCTAAAAAAGACGGTGTTGAACGTCTTACAACAGAAACCGGTGCCGGGCAGTGGGGTACAGCGTTATCACTTGCATGTTCCATGCTGGGCATGGAATGTACTGTTTACATGGTTAGAGTTTCATTCCAGCAAAAACCATACAGAAAAACCATCATGCAGATATACGATGGAGATGTTATACCTTCCCCAAGTGATAAAACTGAATTTGGAAGAAAAATATTAAGTGAAGACCCAAATCACCCAGGAGCACTCGGAATTGCTATATCTGAAGCTATGGAAGACGCATTACAGGATGAAAAAGCTTATTATTCCCTTGGAAGTGTTTTAAACCACGTTCTCCTCCACCAGACAGTTATTGGTCTTGAAACCAAAAAACAGATGGAAATCGTTGGAGAAGACCCTGATGTAATTGTTGCATGTGTGGGCGGTGGAAGTAACTTCGGCGGAGCTGTTTTCCCATTTGTTAAAGATAAAATTGACGAGAAAATTGACTGTAAATTCATAGCAGCAGAACCTGCATCCTGCCCAACCCTTACAAAAGGAGAGTACAAATACGACTTTGGTGACACCGCAGGTTTAACACCTCTTTTAAAAATGTACACACTAGGACACGACTTCGTACCTCCATCAGTACATGCAGGCGGATTACGTTACCACGGAATGTCCTCACTGGTATCCTTACTTGTACATGAAGGACTTGTAGAAGCCCGTTCAGTAAAACAAGGAGATATCTTCAAGAGCGGAACCACATTTGCAAAATGCGAAGGTGTAGTCCCAGCTCCAGAAACCTGTCACGCCATAAAAATAGGTATGGACGAAGCACTGGAATGTAAAAAGACTGGTGAAGAGAAAAATATTATAATTAACTTCTCAGGACACGGAATGCTGGACCTTAAAGGTTACGACGACTTTATAAACGGCAACCTTGCGGATTAATTCAATTAATCCCTTTCTTTTTCTTTTATTTAGAAATATAATCTTATTTTCAGTTTTTAAAAACGGAACTTAAATTGTTAGTGCTTCCACATCACAATTTAAATTAACAGAAAACTAGAAATATATTCACACCCCCCACAATAAAAATATTAAACCAACATTTATGATTTTAAAAAACTAAAACTATATTTACACTAATTCAATACATTATTTTAGACTAATCTAGGAGGATAACAATTATGTATCATATAGGAGAAGCTTTAATAGGAAGCGGAAATGAAGTAGCTCACGTTGATCTAGTAATTGGGGACAAAAACGGCCCTGCTGGTACAGCATTTGTAAATAATTTAACACAACTATCAATAGGACACACACCCTTACTTTCAGTTATAAGGCCTAACTTACTTACAAAGCCTGCCACATTAATTATACCTAAAGTAACTGTGAAAGATTTGTGCGATGCAGAGAAAATATTCGGCCCTGCTCAGACTGCAGTAAGTAGAGCAGTAGCAGACGCAGTTCAAGAAGGATTAATCCCTGAAGACAAAGCAGAAGATTTAGTAATACTAGCTTCAGTTTTCATACACCCTGAAGCAAGCGATTATCGTAAAATTTATCAGTACAACTACGGGGCAACAAAATTGGCAATAAGAAGAGCAATGGAAGGATACCCTTCAGTTGGAAAAGTTTTAGCTGAAAAAGACCGTGGTGCACACCCTATAATGGGCTTTAAAGTAGTAAAACTATGGAACCCACCATACTTACAGGTTGCGCTCGACTTAGACAACTTTGATGATGTTGAAAGGATAATAAACAGCCTTCCAAACCGTGAAAGAATACTGCTTGAAGCTGGAACACCACTTATTAAAAAATTCGGTGTTGGAGTTATAAGCAAAATCAGAGAACTGCGAAAAGACGCATTTATAATTGCAGACCTTAAAACCCTCGATGTCGGAAGAGTAGAAGTTAAAATAGCTGCAGATGAAACTGCTGACGCTGTTGCAATTTCTGGACTTGGAACCGTCGAATCCATCGAAAAAGCAATCCATGAAGCAATGAAACAGGGAATATATTCCATACTGGACATGATGAACGTGGAAAACTTCGTTGAAAAACTCCAGTCATTAAGATTTAAACCTGACATTGTCCTGTTACACAGAAATGTTGACCTCGAAACCGCTGCAAAAGAACGTGGTGAAGCCGAAGCAGAAGTAACAGAATGGGGTAACATCAACCAGATCAAAGAGATCCTTGGTAAAAACGGACTTGTCGCTGTTGCAGGTGGAATAACACCTGACAAAGTAGATAAGGCACTTACAAGCGGTGCAAGCATCATCATCGTCGGAAGATATATCATAGGTTCCAGAGATGTAAGACGAGCAGCTGAAGACTTCTTAGCTCACATGCCTCAAGACCCTGACACCATGAGACTTGCTCTTGATGAAGACGAAGCAATTTAACTTATTTTTTAAAGCATAGTTTAACTATGCTCAACTACTTTTTTTACTAGATAAACAGTATTTTCACTATTTTTAAGCATTTAATATCCAAGGAGGAAACGCATGACATTTGCCACCTGCCTGAACTGTATAGACGGACGGGTACAACTACCTGCCATTAACTGGATTACAGAAAAATACAATGTAAAATATGTGGACATGATAACAGAAGCGGGAATAGATGGATTTTTAGCAAATAAAAATTCAAACATCGACAGCATCCTTAAAAAAATTGAAATTTCAATTTCAGGACATGGATCTGAAAATATTTTTG
Organism: Methanobacterium veterum; assembly: GCF_000745485.1. Taxonomy (NCBI): domain Archaea; kingdom Methanobacteriati; phylum Methanobacteriota; class Methanobacteria; order Methanobacteriales; family Methanobacteriaceae; genus Methanobacterium; species Methanobacterium veterum. The sequence continues at coordinate 18,014 of NZ_JQJK01000017.1, read as the reverse complement.
TAGTAGGCCATTATGACTGTGCTGGAAATCCAGTTGATGATATAACTCATAAAAAGCAGATTAATACTGCAGTAAATCGAATTAAAAATCTATTTCCTGATTTAAACGTGATAGGCCTGTGGATTAACGAAAATTTTACAGTTGAAGAAAATAATTCAAACAAAAATTGAAAAATTTTTGTGTGCCACAAAACTGTCTAAACTGTAGATCTCAATTTTGCAAATCTTTAATTTGCAACTTTTAGTTTTTTAGCATATGAATATTACAAAAATTTATAATCTTTCAATTAAAAAGAGTCTATCTATTACAAAAGATCAATTATTTAAAATGGAAATTCCCTTCTATCTGGGCATTTCCACACACAAATTTTATTTGTCGGATTAGATACACTATACTCGGAGAGTTAATAATGATAGTAGGTATATGCGGAAGTCCAAGAAAACAAGCTACAGACTATGTTTTAAATGAAGCTTTAAGCATGCTTGAAGATAAAGGATTCGAGACAAATTTTTTCAGCATTAGGGGCAAAGATATTAGTCCTTGCAGACACTGCAACTACTGTTTAAAGAAAAAGGAATGTATAATTAAAGATGATATGTATGAAGTCTATGATTTAATCCGTGAAGCCGAGGGACTTGTATTTGCTTCTCCATGTTATAACGGAGGGATCAGCGCGCAGTTAAAAGCTGTTATGGATAGAACCAGGGCCATGGGTGCAGAAAATATCAACTTTTTAAGAGGAAAGGTCGGTATGGCCATTTCAGTCGGAGGAGATAGACACGGCGGCCAGGAACTTGTAATCCAGCAAATATTTACTTTTTATATACTTAACGGGGCAGTTCCAGTAAGCGGCGGCGCATTTGGGGCCAATTTAGGGGCCACCTTCTGGTCACAAGACACCCTTGAAGGTGTTAAAAATGACACTGAAGGATTTAGAGTCCTTAAAAAAACAGTCCGGAATTTTTCAAACTTCTTAGAGAATGTAGAGCTAGATCTCTAAAGCTAAATTTCTGAAAATAGTAAAAAAAACAGGAATTTAGTATTTCCCTGTTTTAAACTTAAATGTGTACCCTGTAGATAAATTATGATTTGTGTAGTCTTTTACTGCTGCTGCGGGGATATAAACCTGATACCAGTAATAGGCATATCTCCTTGAACTCGTCTTGATATAGAGTGTATTTCCTGAAATCCATTTGCTGATTGAAACTATTTTTCCTGTTTTGAGGTTTTTAACATATATCTTAGACCAGTATGTGCTCGCTTTAATGTTCTGGCTGAATTTAATGTAAATATTTGCAGTTCTTGAGCAGCCTAAAGCGCCGTTTTTTGGATAGGTTGAAGTTACTTTTAGCGGAATTTGCACTGTTTGACTGTCCGTTTTAGCTGCAACGTTGACAATACCTCCTGTTGATCCTGCTTTTAAAGTAGACTTTGCAACTCCATTAACTGTAGATGCTTTACTGCCTATAGTCCCAAATTTAGTGGTAAAGCTTACTGCCATCCCATCAGGGGCATGACCACTTGAATAACTATGGTAACCCCCATTTGAATCATGTAAGAAATCTGCAGTTATAGTTGAGGTCCCCCTTGCTTTAATAGTAGTAGGACTTGCACTTAAAGTTAGAACTAACCAGGGCCCAGTGGTTGCATTATAAACTCTTCCTGATGATGGGCCTGCATTTGAGCCCCACCAGTTGTATTTAACATCTGCTGAACCTTTGTAATTATCTACGTCATCAAGAACGTATCCTGTGCTGGATACATATTGTGGAACTTTGAGGTGGTTTCCAATAATTCTGCAGAAATGTACAGTCAGTTTACCCTCGTTGTAAACAGCGCCACCGTCAGAAGTTGCATTATTGCTTGTTAATGTACTGCCTAACACTGTTAAATTACCCCAATTAGAAATAGCACCGCCTAAATCTCCCACATTACCTGTAAAAGCACTGTAAGTAACAGATAAATTACCATTATTGGAGATTGCACCGCCGTCAAAAGTGTAACTTGAAATTGTACTGACTGCACGGTTTCCTGTAAAAGTGCTGCCGCTGACACTCAATTTACCTATGTTAGAAATGGCACCACCAAAATCTGCAAGATTACCGGTGAATTTACTGGTTTTAACTGTTGCTTCTTTGAAATTGAAAATTGCACCGCCGCCGTATGCCAGATTCATGGCATTTGTACTGACTGCACGGTTTCCTGTGAAAGTGCTGCCGCTGACACTCAATTTACCTTCATTATAGATGGCGCCGCCATAATTTTCCACAGTGATATCTGAGCTGGTTACTTTGTTACCAGTGAAAGTACTGTTAATTACAGTTGCATTACCATCATTGCAAATAGCACCACCGTTAGTTGCGGTGTTGCTGTTGAATTTGCTGTTATTTACAGTTAAAACACCTGAATTTGAAATAGCCCCTCCAATTGAATGTCCTTTTGCACTATTTGCAGCATTAGCTGTAAAATTACTGCTGGTTATGGTTGAATTGCCGGTATTGAATATAGCGCCGCCCATTGCAGTGTTACCTGTAAAATTACTGCCTGTGACAGTTAAATTACCCCCATTGTAGACAGCACCGCCGAAATATGCAGTATTATAATTAAATTCACTTCCATTAATGGTTAAATTTCCACTATTTAAAATAGCACCTGCAGCTGAAGCGTTATTTTTACCATTTGCCGTGTTTCCTGTTAAAGCATTTAATCCAAACTTACAGTTTGTTACAGTTAAATTACCTATATTGAATATAGCGCCGCCCATTGCAGTGTTACCTGTGCTAATAACTTTGTTACCTGTAAAAGTACTATTTTTAATGGTCAAGTTTTTTTCATTACCTATTGCACCACCACCAGATGTGCCGTTGCCTGATGCATGGTTACCTGTAAACGTACTGCCATATATATTCAAAATACCCCCATTAAGGTTCAAAGTACTGTTGTATTCATTGTATATAGCACCGCCTGATGTTACGTTGTTCCCTGCTGCAGTGTTACCTGTGAAAATACTGTTAAGGACTGTTAAGACTCCTAAATTATAAATTGCACCGCCCGCAGTTGCACTGTTGCCTGTGAAGTTACTGGTATCCACGGTCAAATTTCCAATATTAAAAATAGAACCCCCCACAGTCCCATTGTTACCGATTAAATTACCTTTTGCAGCGTTATTTATAAAATCACTGCCAGTAACAGTCAAATCTCCGACATTGTATACAGCTCCGCCGGCAACAGAGTGATTCTTGGATATATATTCACTTGTTGCTGTGTTACCTCTAAAAGTACTGTTAACGATAGTTAAATTCCCAAAATTACAAATGGCACCACCTGCAGTTATATTCTTGTCTGCAAGTGTTAAATTCTGGGTCGCAGTTCCATTTACAAAGGTTAAATTTTTGATAATTACATTTATACCCTTTTGAATGGTGAATATCTGTGCGGAACCTGTACCGTTTATAATTGTGTTCCCTCTTCTTTCCCCAACAATAGTCATATTTTTGTCAATAACGACATCAGTATTATTCTCTCCGGAGTAATGCCCATTTGCAATATTTATTGTCCCACCACTAGTTACGGTTCCTGTAGCGTTTTTAATTGACTTTTTAGGGCCAGACATAGTTAAATCATCCCATATTGATGATTCACCGTTCCAGCTATCATTACCAGTCAAATCACTTACATAAATAATTGACTGATCAGCAGAAACCGTATTAACAGTAGATAATACAGTAAAAACAATACTAAATAAAAAAACTAAAGTTATCATCTTATTTACATATCTATAAGTTATTCGCGTTTTAATCCCCTTCACCTCCAAAATTTTTGATTTTGGGGTTACAAAATTCTCTGAATTTTGATAATATAAATTTATATCCCAAATATTGCTTTGTAAATTATTACAAATCAAAATTATTGTAATTAAATTATTATTTAAAAGTTCCTATTTTATTGCCCTGTTTTTAAGGAGTTTTTTGTTGCAATATTCAAACATTTGGAATATTTAAGGATAAAAATCCAATAATATATTATAATACACTCAAAAGAGCTAAAATAATTGTATTATAAAGTTAATAAGCATTAAATAAACCATTAAATACTCTTAATTCCATATTAAATAAATGAATTTATATTAAAAAAAGGCATATTCCTATTATCTGGCAAACGATGTGACAATCTTTATAAATGATACTGGGCAATTAGAAAACCTAGATGCTAATTTTTCTAAAAAATCAACACTTTTATAGGTAATTATTTTTGGTGAGTTAATGGAAGAATCAGATGTAAGTCCACGTGAAAACCCAAGTGAGAGCTCAAATGGAAGTTCAAAGATACTCAGAGGAAGTTTTTTAATGATGGTCAGCTACCTGTTCTTTAGAGTGGGCGGTTACCTTTATAGATTCATATTGAGCAGAATGCTTGGACCTGAAGGATATGGATTAGTAAGCCTTACAACACCCTTCCAGGGCATATTCCAGGTATTATCCGCAGGAGGTTTTCCTCCAGCAATTTCTAAATTTGTAGCGCAACATAATGCTGTCGATGAAAAAGACATGGCGAGACAGGTTATTTTAACTTCCCTTAAATTTATGATGGTGGCAGGGACTCTTTTTGGTATTCTCATATTCTTTTCTGCAGACTGGATAGCAAATTTCTATTTCCAGAAACCCGCCATGGTTTATCCACTTCAAGCCGTTGCACTTATAACTCCATTCAGCGTTATAGTTGGAGCTTTAAGGGGTGCATTCCAGGGTGTTTATAAGATGGAGCTTGTTGTAGCCAGTCGTGCGGTAGAACAGGTATTTATGATAGGTATGGCTGTTACATTTGTTTCCATTGGTTTTTATGCAGCAGGAGCAGTTCTTGGAACCGCTTTTGGGTTCATAGCTTCTGCTATAGTTTCCATTATACTCCTTAAGAAATATGTATGGGTACTCTTCCCAAAACCAGTCAATAAAATTAGTTTTAAAGACGAATTAGTGCTTTTAAAAACACTTTTAGTCTTTTCAATACCTGTAGCTATAACTGCGCTTTCAGAAATGGCCATATATGATGTAGGACCTCTTGTTATAGGTAGATATTTACCTGCACAGGATGCAGGGTATTATACAACTGCAGATCCTATTGCAAGGCTTCCCCTCATAATTTCTCTTTCAGTGGCAGCTGTGATACTCCCTGCAGCTTCTGAAGCTGCGAGTTTAAAGGACAAAGTGCTTCTTGAAAATTATATAACTCAATCATATCGTTATGTGGTACTGTTAGTGCTTCCGCTTTGTGTTGGAATTGCAATATTCGCACAACCTCTTCTCAGCCTGCTATTTGGATCCAATTATATTTTTGGAGCCCCTGCACTAAGCATACTGGTTGTTGGAATGACATTCTACACCCTTTTTATGGTATCATCAAGCATAATACAGGGAATGGGACACCCAAGGCTTCCTATGATTATCCTAATTATAGGAACTGTGCTGAATATCATATTGAATTTCCTTATGGTTCCAAGGTATGGAATTATAGGAGCAGCTGTTGCAACCACCATAGTTGCATTTTCAATAATGGTTGTAATACTATGGAAAACTTGTCATATAACAGAAGTGAAACTACCATATCTTGATTTTGCTAAAATTGGATTTGCATCTGCTATTATGGGGATTCCACTATTACTCTTACCTACAACAGACTATGGACTTTTGGCAGGAATCATAATTGCGCCGATTATATATACAATCATATTTGCACTAATAGGCGGATTTACAAAAAGGGATATACGAGTAGTTAGAAGATACAGTAAAAAATTCGGCCCACTCTCTGGTGCAGTTGAAAAGGTAGTTAAATTTATAGATAGGTTTGTAAAATAATATATAGAAAAAATTAGAAAGAATATACCAAAGTTCATTTCTAACTTGAATTATTATAAAATTATAGGGGCTTTTTATGGACATAGAAGAAAAACCAGAATATAAACTGGAAATGGAAATTTCAATTGGCGGAAAACAGGTATCATTAAACTACAAAAAATTCCTTCTCCTTAAACACATCGATGAACACGGATCCATAATGAAAGCATCCAAAAAAACAGGCATTCCCTACAGGACCGCACTTAAAAACATTGAGATAATGGAAGAAAAACTTGGGTCTTCAATCGTTTCCACCCAAAGAGGTGGAAAAGGAGGAGAAGGCGCAAGCAGCGTTACTGATATAGGTAAACAAATACTATGGGAATATACCAAGCTAACAAGTATCCTTAAAAAGCATTCTGAAGTAAATGAAGTAGAAGGTAAAATTACAGGAATTTACGAAAAGAATAAGGTCATGCATGTGGATATAGAAGGAAAAACCATAGTAGTTCCATTAGACCATGATTTTAATAAGGGAGATAAAGTACTTGTTTTAATAAGTCCCGATGATATTTTTGTAACGTTAGAACCCTATGAATCAAGTGTTAGAAATGTGTTTGAAGGTAAAATAATTGGAATGGAACTTAATAATGAGATGATAAGGCTCACTGTCCAGCTGAACAATGCAAAGCTTTATGTAGACGTTACAGATTATTCCAGAGAAAAACTTGGTTTAACACTTGGAATGGACATATTTATAGGTTTTAAAGCTGCTTCAGCCACTATAGTCAAAATGTAGTCTGTAAATTAAAACTAGAGAATTTTTAAATGGGCAGGATTTAAAAAATACTATTATTAAATAATGCCTGACTGTACGGCACTTCAAAAATCAAGCCTGCAAATTATATTAACTGCAAATTACAATGTAATTAACATGAGGATCGAAGTAGATAAAGAAAAATGCATAGGCTGTGGAAAGTGCAGAGAAGCGTGCCCTAAAGGACCTAAAATATGGAGCATAGGCAAAGATAAAAAGGCAAAAGCTTCGCATTTAGAATACTGTCATGTATGCATTAACTGTGCCTCAAGGTGCCCTGTAGATGCAATACGTGTAATTAGAGATGGTAAAGAAGATGAAGAAGCATTTAAAAAAAGTGAATAAATATCTGTAATAAGAAGGTTCAAAAATGACAGATCGATGCATGAAAATGAGCAGAAAAACATCTGAAACAGACATTGAAATTTCGTTAGATATCGATGGAAATGGAAAATCAGATGTAAGCACAGGAATTGACTTTTTTGATCATATGCTGGACTCTTTTGCAAGACACGGCTTTTTCGACCTTGATATTAAAGCTAAAGGTGATGTAAAAGTAGATGATCACCATACAGTTGAAGATGTGGGAATACTGCTGGGAGAAACATTTGCAGGTGCAATAGGAGATAAAAAAGGGATAAAAAGGATGTCACATGCAATAATCCCCATGGATGATGCCCTGGCAACTGTAGCCGTTGATATAAGCGGAAGAAGTTACAGTGTCTTAAACTTTGAGTTTAAAAATGCAAAAGTTGGAGACTTGAGCACAGAAAACGTTGAACACTTCTTTGAATCCTTTGCAAATTCTGCAAGAATTAATATCAATGCCAAGGTTGAGGGTGAAAACGACCACCATAAAATAGAATCACTCTTTAAGGCATTTTCAAGGGCTTTAAAAGACGCATTACGGATTGAACACGACATAATCCCCAGTACAAAGGGTGTTCTATAATCCTTTAAAAAAATTTTTTATTTTTATTGTTCGGAAAATTAGAAATTTTCCTCAACTTTAAAAATCGAAGCATGCAAAACTTTTGAAAATCATCGATTTTCAATACATCGAAAATTTACAATTTTCGATAGTTCGTAAACATTCTGTTTTCTCAATATTCCAAAAATCAGACTTATTTTCCAAATTAGGGTATAAATAGGATTCAAAGTTTTAAATCCTTCTATCTACTATTTTTTCAGTTACAGCACCTATTTCTGATTTTAATAATTTAAACCGTTTATACTCATCTTTAACGCTTAAAAGATCCTGTTCCATTCCATTTAACTCATAGGAAGAGATTTCTATATCCATCTTGTAGTAATCGGATATCATTACATCTACCTGATGAAGCATCTCATGGATTGCACCGTACTGATACAAAATTGCATCTACTTCTTCATGTAACGAGTCAAGTCTTGATTTTAGTCCTTCTATTGAATTCAGCAGTTCATCGGGAGTTTGAGGTTCGTTCACTATTTCATGGTGTGCTTCCTGTATTGCGGCCATTTCTTCATGTATGTTTTCTATTTTGTGTTTATTGGAGTTTGCAAAAAGCATCATACGAGTGTAATTATCGTATATATGCTCAAAGTCATTTTGGACCAGTTTAAAGCCCCCTTGATTTTTGTATTGATTAAATTTCATTCATTACTTTAGAGCAGTTACTCTCTATTTTTAGAATTCGCAATACAAAAATGTTTCTTTAAGCTCAAAATAACAATATTTGCCAATTAATATAACATCCCTGATAAAATTAAGAAGATGAATTTAACCGTAATTCTTTCATAGAATAAATAAAATAAATAAGAATCATATCAATAACTGTTACTTCCATAATTAAATTATCATAAATGAATAATAATGCTTAATTTTAAAAATATATTAATATTATATGTTTTAAGTACTAAAAATCAAAATTCATGAATAATCGGAGGAATAAAAATGGAATTTTTAGAATTAATTGAAAAACGGTACAGTGTAAGGGCATATAAACCCGACGACATAGAGGATGAAAAATTAAATACAGTACTTGAAGCAGCACGCCTTGCACCTACAGCCGCCAATTATCAACCTTTCCAGATTATAATTATACATACAAAAGGCCATGAAAATGAATTGAACAGGATTTATCCTGCAGGATGGTTCGTTCAGCCGCCCATTATAATAGGCATATGTGCAGTCCGTGATAAAGCCTGGACAAGGAAAGACGGCAAAAACTTTATGGATATAGATGCAACTATCGTTATGGACCATATAATCTTAGCAGCCACTAGTGTAGGCCTTGGAACATGCTGGATTGGCGCATTTGATGCAGCTGCTGCAAAAGAAACTTTAAAACTACCTGAAGGCGTTGAACCTGTTTTATTTACCTCGCTTGGATATCCTGCAGATAAACCCGGTACCAAAGAACGTAAGAATTTATCTGAACTTGTAAGATATGAACACTGGTAACTAGTTTATTTTAAATATTTATACACAATCAAATCCAAATTTTAGACATCAAATAGTAATAGTTAATGTAATGCGTAACAAGCGTGATTTAATATATTGAAGATAATAAATACATAATCTGATTAAATAAAACACAATAAAGGTATGAATGTATGAAGTACATGGAAAAGCTGCTTTGGTGGTTAATAACTGGTAAAAGAGGAGGTATAAACCGTGCCAGAATTATTAAAGCGCTCCATGGTAGGCCTTATAACGCTCATCAGCTTGCAAAGGAACTTGATTTAGATTATAAAACTGTAAGGCACCATCTTAAAATTTTAAAGGAGAATAAAGTAATTAAATCCACTGGAGATTCCTACAGTAAATTATATTTCTTAACTGAAGAAGTAGAACAAAATTATGATATTTTCCAGGAAATCTGGGAGAAAATAACCGAAAAATCATGATACAAATTTAAGGGGTAAAAATAATGGTGGAACTGGTCTTTTTAAACCATATGATAATATATACTGCTATTGCAGTGGGAATTGCAAATGTTTGCTTACTGTCTGGATTAGTTTACTTTTACCTTGAAAGTTACAAGCAATTGAAATCTAAATTCACCACAGGTCTTCTATATTTCTCAACAATTTTACTAATTGAAAATGTTCTTGCAATTCTAGCTCTGGCCATATTCTCAATTTTAGGTGTAGAAATACATGAAATAGGTGGTACCGGAGTATATTTCGTGTTACTTCTTGTCAATATAGCCCAATTAATAGCACTTGCCATTCTATTTAAAATAACATGGGATTAATTTTATTTTAAACTTTTTAGTATTCTGCATCAAATTCATTTTTTTTAGACATTTCTAATCACTATTTTTAAAATTGGATGGTAATGGGTAAAGATTGGGGTGTAACACTGGAATAACTACTTAAATTACGGCCCCATTATGTTAATTTACTGGTTCTTAAAAGTTAAGAATGTTAATAGGGAGTGAATAAGAATTGATTGAACAACTAAACATGGCATTATTCTACATGATAAATCAATATGCAGGACTAAATCCATTTGTAGATACCTTTGCCATATTATCTGCTCAATATACGCCCCTAATATTTGTTATAGCTCTTATTTGTCTTTGGATTAAAAAGGGAACAACAACTAAAAATATTGTCTTATATAGCATATATGCTGCAATTCTGGGACTTATTATAAATTACGTCATAGGACAGTTTTATTTCCACCCAAGACCTTTTATGATACCTATTGGAACCACTTTATTCCATTATCCCGCCGAAACATCTTTCCCTTCAGATCATACTACTTTCATGATTTCCATAGCGTTAATGATGAGTTATTTTAAAGAAACCCGAAAAATAAGCATGATGTTAGTGATTTTAGGGTTAATCGGAGGCTTCTTAAGAGTTTTTGCAGGTGTACATTTCCCGCTGGATATTATAGGATCCTTAGGAGTTTCAATAATAGCATCATTAACAGTTTATTATCTAAAGGACAGTTTAACCTCCTTAAATAGAAAAATTGAAGGAGTGTATTCTAAAATAGCAGGAAGATAAGACTTTTCTGATTATTTATTAAAAAACTCAATACTTATTAAATTATAAAATAAATTAGGAAGATTAAAAATGCATAATATATTATTAAATGGAATATTAAATTATAATACTGCTTTATTTTACTCAATTAATGATGGCATGGATAATTCAATTTTTAACGTTATAATGCCCCTTCTAACTAATTTCGGGAGTTTAATTGCATGGAGTCTGGTTTGTGCACTTATATTCATATTCGGAGGACAATATGGTAAAAAAGTAGCTATACTCGGATTATTAGCACTATTTTTAAGTTCTACTGCTGTACTTGTTTTAAAATATGTCATTGCAGAACCAAGACCATTTTTAGTTTTAAATCACGTGCATCTCCTAACCACTGAAAATGATTATTCATTCCCATCTGGCCATGCTGCAGCTTCATTTGCAGCGGCTGTTGCCATCGGTAAAAAGTATAGTTTTATTATTAAGAGAAAATCATATAAGTTAATCTATCCGCTACTGGCATTTGCAGCAGCAATAGGATTCTCAAGAGTGTATATCGGGGTCCACTATCCGCTGGATGTGATTTCTGGAGCGATCATTGGAACAGTATTTGCACTGGCAGTTGTACGATTTGAAAATCAAATTTCGAATTTTATTGGTTTGGAGAGAATTCTAAATATCAATATCGCTGGAAAACTCAAAGATATAATTTAAATCATTTTCAATTCATATTCAGTATTTTTAAGTTAATTTAGGGAGAAAAATTACATGACAAGTATAATTGAATTGGTAAGTAATTTTGCAATTAATATAATAAGCAGTTTAGGTTACTGGGGTGTTTTCATTGGAATGACAGTTGAAAGCGCGTGTATTCCCCTTCCAAGTGAAGTAATAATGCCCTTTGCAGGATTTGCAGTATCAGAAGGGAAAATGACGCTTCTAGGGATAACCATTGCTGGAACTCTAGGTAACCTGTTAGGCGGTTTAATCACTTACTTTATTGGGCTAAAAGAAGGAAGACCCCTCCTTGAAAAATACGGGAAATATATACTTATAAGTCACAGCAAACTTGACCGGGCCGATCACTGGTTTGAAAAATATGGTCACGAAGCCGTTCTGATTGGCCGTATGCTGCCCGTAATAAGGACATTTATATCCCTACCTGCAGGAATTGCCCGAATGGATCTTAAAAAGTTCACAATCTATACTCTTCTTGGATCATTGCCCTGGACCTTTGCTTTAGGTTATATTGGAGTTCAATTAGGCCCTCACTGGGAACTAATTAAAGGTTATTTCCATGTACTGGATATAATTGTAGCAATAGGCATAGTAGGAGTTTTAACTTACTTAATTTACAAATATAAAAAAAACAGATAAACAGATTATCAATAATTAAAAACCTATCTAAATTAAATTTTTTTAGCGGCCCACAAGATCATACGGGCTAGCATTTCTGGTTTAGTTGGAGAAAGCTCAGGATGAGGTCCGCTGAGTACAATCCTTCCTGATCCATGTGTATCAGTGGCAATTGCAGCATAGTTTTGGTAACCTGTTTCATTAGCAACATACACAGCCAGAGAATCATTAGAACCATCTGTTTTATACATTGCAGGACCATTCCAGTGGTACATTGTTACACTATCCCCGAAATTCAAAAAACTAGAGGTTTTTTGACCCCCAAAATTTTTCAAATTTTGCGAGTTCAGAATAATTCCCCCACTCGAGGTCATTGAAATCGGTAAATTGCCCACATAATCTACAGGCTTAGAATTTATATCCTGTGCAATTCCCCATCCATCATAATCCCCATCAACATGTTTAGATGCTGCATAAGCACCTGCACATATTCCAACATAGCCTTTGCCATTTTTAACAAAATTTTTCAGGTCTTCAGCATTAATTTCAGGATTGTTAATATAAGTTATTCCAAGGCCTCCAGGCATGATTAGAATGTCATAGCCGGGCAAAGTTTGCGAATTAATTTCTTCTATTGTTGAATAATTGGAATATACATTCAAATCAATATTTTCACCATTTACATAATCTAAACAATCTTTTATCCCATCCACACTGCCAGGAATTACTCCTTCCCCATCATAAATTAAAACATTTACTGTTACTGGAGTTGAAGCATATGCTTGCTCATTTAAAGAGTTACCCGTGTGTTTTCCAATATTCAATGAATTACCGTTAATTACAGTCATGGATGTTAGTCCAATCAACGTAAATGAGATCAGTGATACAACTGTTAAAATATTTCTATCACCTAAATATCTGCCTATTTTCATTAGCTTCCAGATTATGTATCTGAGCTTATAAATGTTTTGAAAATAAGGATATTTAACATGTTATTACATATTTAAAGAAATTTAAGTAGTGATTATCCGCTAAAAAGAGAATTTAAAAAGCATTTAATGTCAAACTGAATGATAGTTTTAAAAATATATAGAAACTTGAATAGAATTAAGAACCAATCCAATTGTAGCAGCAAAGTTATATGTTCTAATTAAGACTACCATTTTTTCTTATAGAAATAATTGAATATCCTGCCAAAATCTGTTCCAGAGATTACCTTATTTTTATACACACCAAAGATATTTTCTCTACCTTCTTCAAGGTATCTTGAAGTTATCCCATATTCTATAGAGAGGTTAGTCTCAATAAATGCGGCAAGCTTGTCACATGCCCTTATTAATTCCCCATCAAGTGGAGAATATTCATTTATATTGTACTTTTTATTCATTTCCTTAAATTTAATTCCTTTTTGAGGCACGCCTTCTTTTTTTATCTTATTTTCAAATTCATCTTCAGTAAAGTATTTCATTTCGTCGTGCCATGTTTTAGGAAGTAAAGGGAGTACTTCTTCTTTCATGCGCTCATTTTCGTAATCTTTGATTATATCTTCTAAACCTGCGGCGCTTTTTATTGGGGAAATGATATCCCTGGTGGATACCTCCGGCAAATCATGGAATAAACCTGCAAAGAAATTATTATAAACTCTTCTCTCACAAGGATCACTTTCCATTTTAATAGTGCATAAATAAGCGGTTATGGCCACTATCAGCATGTGCCCCAGAACTGAAGTTTCTGGTACTCGAGGGGAATGTGCCCACCTTTTCTGGAAACGCAGCTGACCGCAGAGGTCTACAAATCCATAGGATTTTTTCCCAAGCAGAATTTTTTGAACACCGATTAAATCATAGTGATCTTCAATTTGATTTTCTATATTCTCCTTTGTCTTTTCTATTCCGTAAATAAAAGGAGCTGAGTGATATATGATCTTAAATTCCCAGTTTGTAGCCAGATAATGTGCAGCACGGAGTATTCTTCTCTCAAGGGTATTTTCATCCTGCATAAAATAACTTTCAAATTTATGTTTGAATTTTTCATCATTTAAATAGTTAAAATCTTCTTTAAGCTCAGTTAAAACATGATTATTTAATTCCTGGCGTCTTTCTGCCATCATTCTATGAAAAACTGGAGGCTTGATATCTGTTAAAACTAGCCGGTAAAGGAACTCAAAAATAAAGCTTTCTATAAGGTTTAACCAGTTAACATGGCCTTTACCTTTCCTATCTTCTTCAATTTTAGCGATAACATACGCTATCACCATCTTATGGGCCTGTTTATCAAGTTCTGTTAATTCAACTGGCCGTATATGGTCATTCCATCGCTGCATGCTTGCAGCCTCAAAAAATCTTTCAATCAGCTTTTCTATCATGAATTCACCATTTATCCTATTAAAAAATGTAGTTAGATAAGATTATACATGTATTATTTATTAATTTGTTTATTTAACTGTATTTGAAATGATTAAATAATAAAATAGGCTTGATAAAATAAAAGTTAATGCCTTTTTAATCGTTGAAAAGGATAGTAATCACTATTTAACTACAGCATTAAAGGTTTAGGATAAAAAAAGGAAATTTGAATTATTGAACACACTTAATAGAATTATTTATAAAATTCTCTATTACTTCTTCTTGATTGAATATAGTACGCCCCTTATGCTTTTCAATACAAATAATGTAGGTAAATCCTGCTATTGTAAGAGCAAATGCCTCTGGATCTATGTTGCTGTTTCCAATATTTTTTTCAATATATTCTGCAGATTCCCTGAAAAATTCAGACAGAGATTGTTCAAATTCCCCCGTGCCATCGTTAATAACTAAAAAGAATACTTCAAAATTTTCTTCAACTGATTCTACATAATTTCTGATGAAAGTTTCTAAAAATTCACCATTGCTATTGAATTTTTTGTTTATAAGTATTGATTCAAGGTCTTTTTTCATTTTTTCAAGATTTTGAGATATAATCGTGTCAAAAAGATTTTTTTTAGTTTTAAATTTTCTAAATAGTGTTAATTCACTAACACCTGCTTCTTCTGCTATAACTCTGGTAGTAGCCCCAGTATAACCCTTTTCTGCAAATAAATTTAGAGCAGCCTCTAAAATTTTTTGTTCAGTTTCACCTGTCATAAATAACCACTGTAAAATCTATTCCAATTATTTGATTAAAAAAAACCATCATATTACCTATTATATCTGTTTAAATCTTTATTTAAAGATTTTGCTTGGTTAATTTTAAAATATAAAGTTGTTACCACCAGCAAATAATATATTACAATATTTGCAAGTACTAACTAATATTTAATGTGATTTAAAAGCACTAATTAAAGTGAAATAAATAATAAAATTCAACTTATATTACAACACTTTACAGAGTGATCTATAAACTCATTAATTGCTTTATCACAATCAAAAAAGTTGCGCCGGTTTTTATCAAAAACAACGAAGTATACAAATGAGAAAATGTTTAAAGCAAACACCTGAGAGTCAGTATACTTCTCTGGAGAAACTCTTTCTATGTACTGGCTTATGTGGCTTATAATCTCCATCAATATATCCCCTGCAATTTGACGTTTACTATAAACTAGAATATGGACAAATTCAAAGTTATTTTCAGTTAAGGCAGCTAAATTTTTTATTAATGTTTCTAAAAACCATTTATTGTCTTCAAATCCCTTATC
The DNA here is from genome assembly GCF_000745485.1 of Methanobacterium veterum. NCBI lineage: Archaea > Methanobacteriati > Methanobacteriota > Methanobacteria > Methanobacteriales > Methanobacteriaceae > Methanobacterium > Methanobacterium veterum. Next base: position 2,356 of record NZ_JQJK01000017.1, on the reverse strand, counting down.
AACCAGCATTGAATCCAATTCTTCCAGTATATCTTCTCTATTTTTAATTAAAACAGAGTTAAAAAGATTTTCCTTGGTTTCAAACTTTCGAAATAAAGTTAGCTCGCTGAATCCAGATTCTTGTGCTATAACTCGAGTAGTAGCACCTTTAAATCCTTCTTCCGAGAATATTTTTAAGGCAGCATCTAAAATTTTCTGCTCAGTCTTATCAGTCATGGAGTAATACCCTCTAAGATTGTTTTATTAACTGAAAGGAAGTCCTATCTTACTTATTATATTTGCATAAGTTATTATTTAATAGTTTTGTTATTTGACTGTCAAATAGTTTGAGAAATTTATCATGGACTGAAAACTTTTCAATATAACTAAAAAATAGAATTATATTGTGCTATTTTTAAACCTAGACTATAGGAAGTATAAAATATAAAATAATATTCATCACAAGTATAGATGATTTTAATGGCTTTAAAAAGATCTAAAATTAACATTACAATTCCAAAAAACCGATTAGAAACTCTTGTAGATGGAATATTTGCAATTGCAATGACACTGCTCGTTTTAAGTATTGAAATACCTTCTGTTCGCTTCCATTCAGCAGCAGACTTCCAGATTTATATTATATCCCTACTGCCCAAACTATTAATTTATTTCCTCAGTTTCGTTCTCCTCGGCATTTTCTGGATGAATCATCACATATTCTTTGTAATTAAACGTGCCAACAGTACTATTCTATGGATTAATATAATATGGCTCATGTTTATCGCATTGGTACCCTTCAGTACGTCGCTGGTAAGCAGCTTTGGGCAATATGAATTCTCACAGATTTTCTTTGATCTGAATATATTCGTTATAGGATTACTATTCTATATCAACTGGAATTATGCTGTTAAAAGAGGTTATATAGCCGAAAAAGCCATTCCATATGATAAACCCATTAAAAAAAGCAATTTGTTCACACCGTTAATCTCATTAATGGCAATTGCACTATCGTTCATAAATCCATATTTAAGCAGCGCTGTATTTTTGCTTATACCTGCTATATATCTATTTTATCTAAAAATAATATGAGTAGCTGTACAAAATGGGTTTAATATCCAAAAATAGTTCAACAGTATCGAATTTAAAACAAGTAACCTAAAAACAGAAAAAATTAAGCAGTCCGAAGACCACTTATAGACTCATTTATTCTGGTTTTTCCATTAAGCAGCATTTAGCGAGAGTTTCGCCTTTTCCACCGTGAGGAGTTCTTACGACGGTGTCGTTAGCTTTTTCAATTTCTCTTGCTTGTGTAGCTAAGTCAGCTGCGACTTTGAGCATTTCGTGAGCAGATGCAACGATTGGTATGTAGTTTTCAGCACCTTTGGTCATGAAACAACCTTCTACGTCGATGTCAGCTACTTTGGTTGCTATTTCGTAAGCAGCCATTGCTTTTGCTTTTGCGTATGGGCTAGCAAATGCAGCAGCTTCTACAGCTTTGTCCCTTGTTATAACAACTTTTGGAAGTTCTATTTCGTTTCCAGCTTCGACTGTAGCTACTGCTTCGTCGATTGTGTTCTGGACAACTCTGTATGCTCCAGTGAGAGCTAATACTTTTATAACATCAGAGTTGAATGAAGCCATTTCGGTTGGGTCGAGGAATTCTCTTCTTGCACCGATCATTGGGTCTGCTTTAACGATAATGTAACCTAATCCCTGTTCGTTCATTTCATCTTTTGCTCTGAGTCCAGGAGCGTCCCCAATTATGATTGCAGGTACGTCTGCTGCAGATAATAATTCTCTTGCTTTAGCAGGGCCTGGTGCACCAGGGTTTGGGCTTATGAATATAACGAAGTCCCTTTCCATTTCGAGCATTAATGGTACAGCTTTTTCAATTTCGTCTGGGTTCATCTTAGCTCCAGAGCCTATTACACAAACGTCTATGTTTGGTCTGTCTGCCCTCTCATCGAGTAATAAATCAAGTACTGGAGAGGTACCTATGTTACCACATTTAATGATTCCTATTTTTACAACCATTATATCACCGGCTGTAGCTATTTAAATAATATAATAAGTACTTTTTGATTTAATTTTGATGATTAAGTTTTTATAGGTGTATTTCCTAACTTAACATTAAAAGGATAATGCAACCACTGATAAATTTTAAGCTTATATCCTTTAAAAGGTCAAACTATACTATTTTCTGCGTATAACTCATTTTAAAGCGTAATTATACTATATTCCTCACTTTATATCATCAATAGGCATTTAAATTTTACCCAGTAAATAGCTATAACTTATAATCATAATATAAATTGACAATATTTGATTTACCTGTTTTTCATAACCCTAAGATAGTCTGATTTTAACTTGATACTGG
>NZ_JQJK01000016.1 GCF_000745485.1 Methanobacterium veterum | reverse complement strand
AAAAAAGTGAAAATCCTGTAAATTAATAAAAAAAAATAATTTCCAATTTTCACTAAAAAAAAGTGAAAATCTTGCAAATCTATTATACAAACTTTATGTTTAAACAAATTAATCATATGATTAAGGGATAAAATCATGTCAAACTCCAAAAAAACATACAAAATAGGTTTTTTAGGCCCATCTGGTTCATATGCAGAGGAAGCTGCATCTAAAATTCAGGGAGATCTTATAGCATTTGGCTCTATAATGGAAGTCATAGATGCTGTTGATCAAGATACCATTGATTTAGGAGTTGTTCCAATAGAAAACTCCATAGAGGGCCCTGTAGGCGTGACCCTTGATCTTCTTGCAAATGATTACGATCTAAAAATTAAAAATGAGATTATACTACCAATAAGCCATAATCTCCTTATAAATGAAGGATCATCTGCAGAAGATATAGAAATAGTATATTCTCATATGCAGGCGCTTTCACAGTGTCGTAAATTCATTGAAAAAATGGGTGCAAAACCAGTAGCAACTCCAAGCACATCTGGAGCTGCAGAAATGGTAAAAGGAAAGAAAAACGCCGCTGCAATTGGAACACGTAAAGCAGGAGAAATATATGGCCTTAAAATAGCCGCAGAAAACATACAAGATTTTGAAAATAATTCAACACGATTCGTTGTTGTAGCTAAAGAAGATCACGCCCCTACTGGCCATGATAAAACATCCATCGTATTTTCACTGATTGAAGATAAAGCAGGAGGATTATATGATGTCCTCGGCGAATTTGCAAAAAGAGATATAAATTTAACCAAAATTGAATCACGGCCTTCCAAGAAGAAACTGGGAACCTACATCTTTTTCATCGATTTGGAGGGACATAAAGAGGATGATGACGTAAAGAACATTTTAGATACCATAAAAATAAATACCATGAAAACAAAAATATCATACATAAAGCTATTAGGTTCATACCCCATTGAAGATAATGATTAAAATAATAGTTTGAAAATAAATTATTAGGACAGTATAACAATAAAATAAATGATCAAAAATAAATCTTAAAAATAATTTTTAAGGGTCATATCCTGAAAGGAGATGATTGAAATAAGTCTTGAAAAGGAAAGAATCATAAAAAGCCTTAAAGAACTTGAAAAAGAGTATAACAAAGGCAATATACCAAAAAGCCATTATGACTTCCAAAAGAGGAAACTAACAGAGCAGCTTGAAGCATTTAATGTTGCAGATAGGGTGCGAAAACTACAGGGTAAAGAGACTACAGATGTAACTAACGAAGAAACAAGCAGTGAGGATGAAAATGGAGAATTATTTAAAAAGTTCATTACACCTCCAGGTCTTAAGGAAAAGAACATAAAACCAAATGGAAGATCAGTAAGCACCAAAATTGGAATAGGGGTTTTAGTTGCAGCATTCTTTATAGGTATTGTATTTGGAATATACGGGTTTATTCCCCAACAGGTATCCAGTTCGTCCTTGTATACAAATGATACTGCATTTCCCCCTTTTGCCAATAATTCAACAAATGTCACTAACATGACAAACAGTACAAACACTACCAAAAATATAACCAAGACCACAAATACTACTAAGACCACTAATAAAACAACTACTAAAAAGAACAGCACCAATACAAAAAAGAACAGTACAAAAACAACTGATGACGATATTAACGACATTATAAATTATTATGGGTATTAATTAGCACGTATGAAGCTTTAATATTACCCCAATTTTCTTATTTTTTATTAAATACTTAAAAAGGACTAATTTTAATTTATTTTGCTTAAATTATAACTAATAAGATATTTTTAACTTAAATAAAGTAAAATATAGTGAAAACTTTTATATATCTCCTCTTTGCTCCAATAAAAGAAATAGAAAACTATATATTTAATTTTCAAAATGATAATAATAGAAGAGGTTGATAAATTGAAAAAATATTTGCTTGCAATAATTCTTTTACTATCTATAGTTCTAATATCTGGATGTACCACTTCTGGGAACCAAACAACGACTAATACATCTACAGGCATGAAATCATATAATGGAGACCAGTTTAATTTCAATTATCCTTCCAACTGGCAGATAATAACAAGTCAAGCCCAAAACAGTACCATTGCAGTCGGAGACCCGACTTCAGCAGACAACAGCGGAAATGTTCAGGTAAACGTTGAAATCCAAACCGCAGTTAAACCATCAAACGTAACAATACAAGATTACTACAATTCAACATATGCTCAATTTGCTGCTCAAAATTTAGGCTATAAACAGTTATCAGACGGGACCATTACTGTAGGCGGGAAAACTGCTCTTGAAAATGTTTATATATTAAGTTCAGTATCTAAAGAGCAAAGAGCAGTATGGATTCAAAATGGAAATACTATCTATATAATACTATGCAGTGCTCCTATTTCACAATATAATAATCAACAAGATACATTTAACACTATAATCAACAGCTTTAAGTTAGTTTAGCAATATAAGAGCAAAATAACTTAATTTTTCTATTTAAACATAACTTATTCTCTTTTTATAAATTAAATTTTAAACAAAAGTAACTTTAACCAGTCAACACAATTAATGTATATCATAATTATGACAGTAAATTAAAAGCTATAAGCTTTAAGTTTAATCAAGTAGACTCGGTGATAAATTGAAAAAATACATGTTTGCGATAATTCTTATAATTGCAGTGATTTTATCTGTAGTTGTAACATTTGAATATGTAACCAATGCAAATCAAACATTAAACCAAACATCCCCTTCTATTCCAACAAAAACATATTCTGCAAATGGAATTTCTTTTAATTACTCTGCGGACTGGGAAGAAGGTAATAAAACAGGCCAATATTTAATTGCCTATGTTAAAGATCCCAAGCTGAACAGTTCAGATGGTAAACCTGGAGCTGTAGTAGAAGTTATGAAAAGGACATCCAATGGTGTTCCATTAAAGAGATTTTATGATGACGTTAAAGGGGAAGCGTCAAATGTGCCGGGTTATGGAGTGATGTCAGAGACAACAACTACAGTAGATAATGTAACAGCTTACGAATTTACAGCCAGAGCAATGGACAGTAATGTTGAAGAACAGTTTGATATAGTTCTTTTTGAAAAGAAAGGATTTGTATACATGATAGCATGTGGAACGCGAGCTCCAACATATTTAAGTGATGAAGAGGAAAATTTTGATATAATAATTAATAGTTTTAAAGTACAATGATTTAATTTGATTTTAAACTATAATTATCCATTTTTTAATGATTTATCCTTATTTTTAGGCATATTACCTCCTCTTTGAAAAGAAAAACTATATTAGTCTGTTTTTTAGATGATACTACATAGAACAAATGAGGTAGTCGATGAACGGTCCATTGAGAAAGGGTAAAGATAAAAGTAATAATTTACTAAGCGGCTCACAACAAAGGTATAAAAATAAAAGCCGTAACCCATTTAAGGGTCCATATAAGGAAGAAGCATTTGCAATTAGTCTTGCAATTCTTATAGCGCTTCTGGTACTTTTAGTAACCCATGTATCAACTGGAAGTAATGAGCAGATTCAACAGGCCAACCAATCAGTTAACCAAACAACTGAAATACCCACAAAAATCTACTCAGCTGGAGGAATATCACTCCAATATCCTTCTTCATGGAACATTACAACTGATGAAATCAATGCAACCAATACACAGATTGTAATTCAGGACCCTACTTCAGCGAATAATCCTCAAAGCACACAGATCGCGGCTTTTACCATATTTAAAGTGCAAAATGATGGATCTGAAACATTAGAACAGAGAAAAGATAGTTTTATCCAAAGTTTTACAAATTCTGGCGCCAATATAGCACTTACAAATACTTCAAATGTTACTGTAAGTGGTATAAATGCTACAGAAGCTGTATACACAGGAAATGACCCAAAGTACAATAAAATACAATTAAAAGTAATATATCTCGAACAAAATGGTATTTTTTATATACTGGGATTCTTTACCAAAGGAATAGATTTACAAAGTCAAGATCAGTACTTCAACATAATATTAAATAGTTTTAAAATCCAGTAATTATTTTATTAAGTGGACATTTCTCAAATATGCTTTCGAATTTCCATTACATTTTTTCTATTTCAAGCCATCCAGTTAAATAAAGCCATCCAATTACTCTTATTTTTAGCATATCCTTTTTGAGTGTTATTAAATGAATTATTTAAAATCATATTTAATACAGCGATTATGTACAAAGAGAAAGGGTTTTAAATCAGGTCTTTATATAGATGTACAATATATATTAATGAATAGAATACAATATATTTCTGGTATTATATTTGACAGAGAGAAAAACCTAAGGGCTACCATAAAAACTGCTTTTTATTTTAGTTGCACCCTAAAATGAAAAATATAACAGTTATACCAAAGAGTGATATAACCATATAATAAATTTTAGGAAATTAAAGGGAGCAATATTAAAAAATACACTGGTAGTATATGTTATTTGCTAAATAAAAGGTCAATAGACCTATTAAGGTTAAATCTGTAATATATATAATTTTTTAAAGTTATCAATTCCAGTAAAATCAACAAGGTTTTACTGCGGCGAATCAGAATTCGCCAACCCTCAAAAATAGGTTTTTGAGGCATGAAAATCAAATTGGTTTTCAAAGAAACAGAAGGAGGAATAGAAAATGGTATTGCCAATATGCGATGTCTGCTTAAAAAGTGGAATGTTATGTCAGGGGTGTGAAAACAAGTTAAAAAGTGGTGAAATAACCCAGCTGGATTTAGACATTGCAAAATTACTTTACAAACTTGGAGAAGGCACAATAGGCTTTAAAAAGACTATTGAAATAGGAGATGTTGTTATAATAGTAACAGAGAAAGACCAAGTTGGTAAAATCATAGGCAAAAGTGGAAAAATAGTAAGAGCAATATCAAAGAAAATAGGGAAGAAAGTAAGAGTTATAGGAGAAGGCTCTGACTTTAAAGAAGTGGCAAAGGATATTTTAGCCCCTGCAAGGATCTCGGGAATTAACATAGTCTATGGAACTGATGGAGAAGAAAAATACAAAATTAGGGTCATGAGAGAAGATTCAAGAAGACTTCCTGCAAGATTAGATCTACTAAACGATATCATGAACCAGCTAACCCACGAAAAAACTGTTATTGTTATTGATGACCTCTAAAATCTTTGATTTTAGTGGTTCGAAAAATGCGAAGCATGCAAAATTCAGTGAATTTTGCGTGTCAAAATTGAAAATTTTGACAACATTTTTCTCAACCTTTAAAAATTCTACGAATTTTTAAGACCCTCGAATACAAAGTATTCGGGGCATCGAAAGCTGTCAAAATCTTCGATTTTGACGCTACAAAAACATAGTTTTTGTTGGCTCTGCTTTCGAATGTTACAAAATCATAGATTTTGTAAACCTCTAAAATCTGTCAAAATCCTCAAAAAATTCTATGAATTTTTTGGGACATTTAAACGCAAAGCGTTTGATGTTTACGAAACTTCAGTTTCGTAACAACGAAAAATGAAATTTTTCGTATGCATCGGAAATCTATGATTTCCGAAAGGTTAGAAAATATACAGTATTTTCTAAAATTCAAAGAATTTTGACGTTGAAGGAAAATCTATGTTTTCCTGAACCGCAAAACGTAGCTTGCAAATCTACGATTTGCGCTCCAAAACCGAAGGTTTTGAGAGTTTTGCAGGCCACAAATCAAAAGATTTGTAGGCTTTGATTTTAGTGGCCGCCGAAATCTTCGATTTCGATAGTTTTTCACGGTTGCAAATCGAGATTTTAAGGTTATCAACTAACCTTTAAATTGCTCTTAAATCCAATAATTTTTTTTAGATATTTATTACTACAAACTGGCTTTAAAGCCAGCATATTTATTATACCTATAACTAATTTACTTTAAACTCAATGTGTAGATGATATATATGGAAATCGTGCTTTGTGTTACAGGAAGTATAGCTGCTATAGAATCCATTAAACTTGCAAGAGAACTTGCAAGACACGGAATTAATGTAAAATGCTTCATGAGCGATGGTGCATGTGAAATAATCCACCCCTACGCCATGGAATTTGCAACAGGCCAGGACGTTGTTACCAAAATTACAGGCAAAATAGAGCATGTTAAATATGCTAATGCTGACTTAATTCTGGTTGCTCCTGCTACTGCCAACGTAATAAGTAAATTTACCTATAAAATTGCAGATAACCCCATTAACACCCTTTTAATCACAGCCCTTGGGTATAATACGCCCATCTTAATGGTTCCATCCATGCATAATTCCATGTATAAAGCCGTAAAAGAAAACATTGAAACTCTTAAAGGTGAAGGAATTACATTTGTAAAGCCTAAAGTTGAAGAGAAAAAGGCCAAATTTCCAGATATTAATGATATCGTTCTTCATGTGCTTAGAGAGACATCTAAAGGAGACCTTCAGGGCAAAAAAGTGCTTGTAAGTGCTGGTTCTACCTATGAAAAGATCGATGAAGTCAGGGGCATTACAAATAGAAGTTCCGGTAAAATGGGAATTGAAATCGCCAAAGAAGCCTTTATCAGGGGCGCCGAGGTTACACTTATAAAAGGCCAGATGACTGCAGATGTGCCCCATGTATTTGACGTTGTTGAAGTCGAATCATCATCCCAAATGCACTATGCAGTGTCGAAATTAGCCTTTAAAAGCGATGTGTTTGTTTCTTCTGCTGCAGTTTCCGACTTCAAAGTTAAAAACACAGAAGCAGCTAAAATCTCATCAGATACCGACATAACAATAGAACTTGAACGGACCCCTAAAATATTAAATGAAGTTAAGGAAATCAACCCTGACATTTTTCTTGTCGGGTTTAAAGCTGTTCACAACCTGTCTGATGAAGAACTGCTCAATGCTGCAAAGAAAAGGATGTTAGAATCTGATGCAGACCTCATGGTTGCAAACGATGTTGCAGTGGAAGGTGCGGGATTTGGATCTGACGATAATCAGGTCGTTTTGATGGATGATGAGATCATCGAGATATCTTTGAGCCCTAAGCGGGAAATTGCAAAGCGGATTATCGACAGGATCATTAGCAAAAGCTTATAATTCCTACTTTTTTTGAACTTTTGATTTTTTTTGTTTTAATGACTGTTAAAAAATCTTAATTTACGAAAAACTGTTTTCAATATACTGATTATATGTTCAAATTTTTTATTATAGAATAAAATAACTAAAGAAAGTATTAAATATTACATTTAAGCTACAATGAAATAACTGGTATTGAATAACTGGAAGATGAAAAATTTAAAGCTATGAATCTTAATAGTAAAATAAGTGCAAATAGCCTTCCAGTTAATGGAAATAAATTATTAAAACAACATTTTAATGATTTAAAACAGGAAGGTACTAAATGATCCAGAATGTAACAGTCACAATGACTTCATCAGGGACAGGCATATTATGGCTCTTTTTGCTGACACTCTTGGTGAGTTTTATGGTTTCTCACATAAAATGTAAAAACTACAACTGTTCAATTAAATACGGCCTGTTAATCAGCATTATTATGGCAATTATTTATATTGTGATATTTATTTGGACAATGCCTGCATTTCCTCCAGAAATAAAGAACACACCTTTATTTAACCTGATTTTAGTGGCGGTTCTAATAATCATAGCAGTGATTCCAAATATAGTTATAGGAGTTATAGGCGGTTTATTTGCAGTGTTTTTGAAAAATGCTCCGAAATCTAAAGGAATAACAAGTAAAGAAATCTCTAAAAAGCTTAAAAAAAGAAAAGCAAAATAAATCTTTATTTCCAATATTTAAAAAAATAAACCAGGATAATTCTTAATCTCATTTTTTCCCTATAGTCAATCATAGTCCACAAAGACTACATCTGCGGCAAAACTATTTGATAGAAACAATTTTAAGATAGATTAAATTAAAAAAAACGCAATTACCTGATTACAATCCATTAAAACCTGGGAAGATTATCCAAATTGTCCCGCGCAGTACTGTCTTTAACTGTCTTGATGTAGTCAGTTCCACCAACATCATCGATTACAACTTTAGATCCCATAACCCATTGACCTTGATCATTGTCAATGAGCGTTATAAGCTCAAAATTCATTCTTAACGCTGCAATAACGTCCCTTCGAGGCCATATTTCAGAGTTATCCACTTTACCTTTATTATTTTTATGAACCCTCACCTGATCGATGCGGGTTTCTCCATCATACCTGACGGCAGATATACCATAGTCACCCCATTCTGTCATTTAATCATCCTTCTTTTTATGTTTTAGTTAATACTACTTGTATTAGATAAATAATAATATTTATTATTTGCTACTATAATCAAATAGAAAGAATTAAGGTATATCATTATAAATAAATTAATATTGCAATTTGTAAATTTATTATTTTAAAAATTATTTAATTGAAAATCTAAGAAGAACATATAACTGCTTATTTTGCTTTAAAATGGACAATACATTATCAATACATCCCTTAAAAAAATCTAAACTTAAATTAATTAACCGCAGCTTTTATATATTGCAATATATAATTAGTATTATGCAACATATATATTGCGTGATGATGGTTGGAGGCAAAATGTATGAAAAATAAGAGGATGAAAATTGCAAGAGTTGAAAAAGATCTATCACAGGAGCAGCTTGCAGAACTTGTTGGAGTTGCAAGGCAAACAATAGGACTTATAGAACTAGGAAAGTATAATCCATCATTGAATTTATGTGTTGCTATTTGTAAAGCTTTAGAAAAAACATTGAATGATTTATTTTGGGAGGAATAACCATGAAAGCAGTTAAAGATGAAAGAATTGAAAAAATAGAAAATAAATATGGAGCACATGCTTTTATAATAATATCTGCATTATTAATTTCATCCGCACTATTCAAATCACTTATCTTAAATTTACCATTTAAAGAGTATCTCACAGAAACCATTATATTCTTAATAGGAATAGGATATTATGCAATTAGAACTGCAAATGCAGGTTTATTCCATACGGTCAAAGAAAGCAAAATATATATTATTATCTCCTTTACTGTAACTTCTGTCGTTTTTGGTGTTTTAATAGGACTTATAAATATGTTCAGGTATCAAAACGGACAGTTTAATTGGCTAACAATGGCCAGCATGTCACTTTTAGCAGTAGAAGCATTTATTCTTATATCAGCTGCATGGGCAGTTTTTGAATGGTTATCTAAAAGAGGAGAACAAAAACAGTTTAATGAAAATTAGAGGGGAATTCTAAGAAATAAAATAAATCATTAAATTATTCTTCCTCATCCTCACATTCCTCAATTACAAGGGCGCCCTGATATCCACAATCATAGCACTCCCACATGGACCACATCTGTGGTAAAACCCATTTTATATTCCTAGAGCCGCATTTAGGGCATTTCTTAATTTTTCTCATTTTCAACCTCCAAAAATATTGAAACTATCGAAAATCGAAGATTTTCGTATGCCCCCAAAAATTCATAGAATTTTTGAGGGATATTTTTGGGCCGTCGAACACATAGTGTTCGGGCATTCGAAATCGAAGCCTACAAAAATCGAAGATTTTTGTGGCGTCAAAATTCTACGAATTTTGACAGATTTTCGAAAGGTTCAGAAAATACTACGTATTTTCTTCAACCTCCCAAATTTTTGGATGTTCAGAAAATTCCTGATTTTCCTCAACCTCAAAAATTTAATAAAAATTTTTAGATGCTCGGAAAATTCCTGATTTTCCTCAACCTCAAAAATTTAATAAAAATTTTTAGATGCTCGGAAAATTCCTGATTTTCCTCGACTCGATCCATAATAATTATTTTACATTTTTTATGTAATCATATAATTAATAAATTGGGGGGGGAGTATATCCTAAAAACTGAATTCACAGACAAAAGCCATGTGGTCCTTTTCATAGGGTTCGAGATTAATTTTCTCGATTACTCTAAAACCTGCCGTTTTCAATTTAGATTCTTCCTCTTTAAAAATTTTCTTTGGAGACTTGATTACATCTATACTCCTTGCTTTTATCATTAAAATCCCAATTCCGTCTTCTTTTAAAAACAAACGCATGTTGTCCATGAATAGTTCAGATTGTTTAGGCTGGGCCACATCAGAGTACACCACGTCAACTTTTTGAACCAGGTTCATGTAATTTTTTGGCTTTGTAGCATCGTCCAGAATTGGAACCATATTCTGGCGCTGCCTGCAGACCTCTGCCAGATCCCGCATCATTCTAGGTGAAAATTCCACACAGTATATCAACCCATCTTTTGATACGTCTGAAATATGTGAAGGAGTTGTACCTGCTGATGCGCCTAAATACAGCATTTTTGAGTCTTCTTTAAATGGAAATGTTTCTAAACCATTTAAAATTGCAGCTCCAAGCTTTGAACGCCTTGGATCCCATATTCTATATTCCTTATCCTTGATTTCGACTAACCTTTCCCCATAAACTTTAATTCCACAATTAAGGTTTTCCGTTGCGATATGGCCGTCTGTTTCATAAACGCCGGGTAATATTTGAGTAATTTCCATTTTATTCCTCGATTTATCTTGATTTTAGATTAAATTAATTTGATATTATTTAATTAAAAATTTATTTTACATATCCTCGATTATATTATCTATTAAATCTGTGATTATATGTTTTCTTTTAATGAGTTAATATTATTCTTCATATTTCCGGAAGTAAGGAGGTACCCAGTACCTTTTGGGAAAGTTGTGGTACAGATAATAGATAATTATTATGCCTGAAAATAATGTTAAAAACAGAGCTAACCCTACATTAGGGACATGTGTAACAGTACCTGTTGTTGCGGCCTTTGGAGCAATATTACCCAGCATTTCCATCCCAAAGGCTACGCAATTATTTAACATGTGGCAGAAAATTGGCACTAATATTGTACCAGTTTTAAGGTAAAGAATGCACATTACAAGGCCAAAAAGAAAAGCACCCAGGATGTCTGCATGCAAAATTCCAAAAATAAATGAAGAAGCCAATACAGCAGTCCTGATACCCCATTTAATTGTGAAACGGTGCAATAAAAATCCCCTAAATAAAAATTCCTCTACAATTGGAGCTATTATAACTCCAATAAAGAATTCCATAAAGTTTAAAAGTGGAGCAATCGGACTATCCTTTGCTGTGTAAAATGTACTTGTACCTGGAACATATGAGAGTACAGCAGGGTTTAAAGTGGATAAAAGATACATACGAAGTTCATTTAATCCCACAGAAAGGATAATAATAGCAAATACAATTCCAATTACTTCCAACCAGTTACAGTCAGCGGGAATAAACCCAATAAATTTTTTATAATCAATGCTGTATTTTTTGATATTTCTTAAGATCCAGAATGAAATTACTGCATAAAAATAGAATCCAAATATTACACTCTTTTCAGGAGATCCAATGCCCTTAAACTTGCCTAAAACAATAAAAAATAGAATCATACCTATTATTATCAATAAAGCTATGTATCTTACCTTTATAAAATTGAAAACAGTTTCATTAGCCATGCAGTATTCGCTCCTTCTTTAAAAGAAGATTTAAATTATTATAAATAATTATTAACAAGCTTTATTTGTTTTTAGTATTTAAATTAAATGGAAAAATAGATTTGCTTTAAAATGTTATGATTATCGGAAATCAGGCAAAATATGGGAGCTTTGTGTCCTTTTTAGGCCAGTTTTTACAGACAAAATAAATTACAATAGGCACAGTCACTAAAAGTAGTATTAAAGCATATAATATACCTGACTGAAATTGGGCAACTGTAGTTGCAGTTTCACTTTCACCCAGCAGGATTCCGATAAATGAAAGTCCAAAAGCCAGTCCATTGTTCAAAATATGGCATGCAATAGGAACTAAAAGGGTTCTGGTGTTTATATAAAGTAGAGACATGAAGATACCAAAGACAAATGCCCCTAAAATATCGCCATGTAAAATTCCAAATATAAATGATGATATCAGTACTCCTGCTGTAGTACCCCATTTTACAGCAAGTCTCTGCAGAATAACACCTCTAAATAAAAATTCTTCCACAACTGGAGCCACCAATACCGTAATTAGCACGATCAAAAAATTATATGCAAGTGGAGATGTTGTATCTGCCGTTGTATAAAAACTGGTTTCATTTAAAACCCCATTTACATATGAAGGGGCAATAAATGACAGTGGATAATATAGAAGCCAGAATGTTCCCACTGAGAAAAGTATAAGTAAAGCAACGATACCTAAAATCCACCACCATTTATAATCAGGGGGAAATTTTCCAATGATTTTTTTATAATCTACGTGAAATGATTTAAATTTCCACATAATCCAGACTACAATTATTGCATAGAACAGGATCATTAAGATTATATCACCCAGTGGGCCATCAAGTTCAGGACCCCTAGTTCCCATGATTATAATGATTACTATTAGACTTAAAACCATCCAGAAGGCTAAACTTCTAAGTTTAACACTATCAAAAGCGTTTCTAGTTTCCATTTAGCCTCCCATGATTAGACTTGTAATATTAACATGTTATACTATGTAATTTACGTAGTTAAAGTATTCAATTTTAATATTTTTTTTAGGCATCCACAATTAATTTAAAATTATCCAATTAAGATATAAAAGTTTAGTTTTAATAGTAATCTTTGACTTTTTTCTTATATTTTTCCCTTTTTTTCTTCTTTTTCTTCCCTTTATCTTTTTTCTTATCTTCTTTTGATTTAGTAGACCGTGGAGGGAATGGATGTTCCTTTTTAATGGATTCAAGTTTCTTCTCAAAATCTTCTTTTAGATTAGGGTCCAGTTCACCTGAATAAACATCTTTTCTAACTGCAAGAGATATTTTAGCTGCCAGTGCTCTTGCAATTTTCCCTTTGAGCCACCATCTGGCGCTTCTAATTTCAGGATGCTGATATATAAGTCCATGCTTAGGAGGTCTCTCTCCAGTTTTTTTATGCCTGAAAAGTGCTTTTTCTGCACCCATAATCTGAATAGTGCTTGATGGAAGTAATGCTAATTTTTCAATGCCGCCAATGTGAGCTATCAATTTTGCACCAAGTGATGAACCAAGTAGATTGCTTAAATTTGGGGCAATTTCACTCATTTTTTGATCCACATAATCCGTGAGGGATTTTTTGGTATCCTGAAGCGATTTTACAGAGCCTGCAAATCCCTGAAGCACTTCAAGATCATGGCCTTCCATTTCAGTCCCGGTGCTTTGACTTGATATTTTTATCTCATCTAAAAGTTCATTTTCAATTATAGTATTTCTGTCACCGTATTCTGCAATTAATTTAACATATTTTTCATTATTTTTTATTTTATCAAGCTCGGGGAAGTTAAGTGCATGCCATTCCCTTAGTCTTTCGATTAATTTACCGGTGGCTTCGTCAATTTCATCTATTGCATTTATAGCCTGAATTAAAAACATGTCCCGCGCTTTTGATGCTTCTTTAAGTTTGTAATTTGTAAGTTCTAAAGATATGCTGTGTAAAACCTGATTTAAATCATCCTCAGAATCTATAAATCCAACTTCCTTTAAAACAGGGGCCATATTTGACCTTAAAAACTCTCCCCCAGTGTTTGGAGTTTCAAATTTAAACTTGGACGCTCCTTTTAAATTATTATAATTTGAAATATTCAGGTTTGTTTCTATTATAATTGAATCACAATTTTTAACATTCCTTTTAAGTATAGCTTCCTCTTCACGGGTTAAATTACCACTACTGACTTCAATTTGTCTTTTTATCAGATCCCTTTTTGGGAAAAGTTCATAATCCATAAGGTTAAAATCTTCATCCAAGATAATAAAACCCACAAAACAACTTGTAAGATAACATTTCATAGAATTAATCTGATCCTAAAATGTTTTAAAGTTTCTTTCCACCTTTTAAAAAAAGGTGGATCAAAACTCCTTACACGACTATGAAAAACCAAATTTTATACATAATAAATTAAAAACCTATACCAACAGTTATTCTAAAAGTTAATCAAATCATAAATTTTCTCCATTAATCAAAAAAAACTTTTTAAGGTAATTAATATGTTAGAAGTTGAACTATGTGACATAAAGATGAAAAATCCAACAATGCTGGCAGCAGGCGTGCTTGGAAGTACCGCAGCCTCACTTAACTGGGCAGCAAGAAGTGGTGCAGGGGCTGTTGTAACAAAATCTTTCGGTTTACATCCAAACAAAGGTTATGTTAACCCCACAACCGTTGAAGTTACAGGCGGTATTATAAATGCCATAGGACTTTCAAATCCAGGCGTAGATGCATTTTACGGAGAATTAGAGAAAATTGAAAAAACAACACCAACAATCGCTTCTATCTATGGTCCATCTGCCGAAGAATTCTCACAAATTGCAGCTAAAGTGGAAAATCTGGTGGATATAATTGAATTAAATGTCTCATGTCCACATGCCCAAAAGGGGTGCGGCGCTTCAATAGGTGCAGACCCAGAACTAACAGGAGAAATAGTAAAAGCTGTTAAAAATGCTGTGGAAATCCCAGTAATTGCAAAATTAACACCTAATGTTACAGATATTGTTGAAATTGCGTTAAGTGCTGAAAAAGCAGGCTGTGATGGGCTTACACTCATAAATTCACTCGGTCCTGGAATGAAAATAGATCTAGATACTGCAAATCCTATTCTCTCAAACAAATTTGGAGGATTATCAGGCCCTGCCATAAAACCAGTTGCACTTAGGTGCGTCTTTGATGTGTATGATGCAGTTGAAATTCCAGTAGTTGGAGTAGGCGGTATATCAGATTATAGAGACGCTGTAGAATTTATATTTGCCGGTGCAAGGTGCGTTCAAATTGGTACCTCCATTATGTATAAAGGACTGGATATTTTCAAAGAGATCACCGACGGGATGAAAAAATTCATGTACAACAAAGGATATGAATCCATAGATGAAATGGTGGGAATAGCCCACAAGTAATTCAAAAATAAAATTAACAGATTATTAAATTTAAACACATTTTTAAGGCAGATAACATGCATGCTCCAAAAGTTGTTGAAATCAAAAGGATAATTGAAGAAACTGATACCATTAAAACGTTCATTTTCAATTGGGACGACGAACCTGCAAAGCCAGGGCAGTTCATGATGGTATGGAATTTTCAGGACGAAAAACCAATGTCAGTATCATTAATTGATCCCATAAAAGAAGAAATAGGCATATCTATTAAAAATATAGGTCCATTTACAGAAGCTATTCACTCCCTCCAAGTTGGAGATAAACTCGGCCTTAGAGGGCCTTATGGACGTGGATTTGAAATAGCTGGATCTAAAATCCTTGCAGTGGGAGGTGGAGTTGGAATGGCACCTATATCTGCTTTCGTGAACGAAGCACGTGGTAGAGGCATAGAAGTAGATGTTATAAGTGCAGCTACCACAAAAGATGAACTTTTATTCCTGGATGATCTTAAAGCAGTTGATGTTAACGCTTATGCGTGTACTGATGACGGGAGTTTTGGATTCTGCGGGTTTGCCACTGAATTTATGGAAAAGATCATTAAAGAAAAAGATTATGATATGGTGGTGACCTGCGGCCCTGAGATAATGATGAAAGGGGTCTTTGAAATAGTAGATAAACTAAAAATCCCAGCTCAGTTTTCAATGGAACGCTATATGAAATGTGGTATCGGAATATGCGGGCAGTGCTGCGTTGATAATACTGGGTGGAGGATATGTGCAGAAGGCCCTGTTTTCTGGACAGATGAAGTAAGGTTAATTACAGAATTTGGAAAATACAAAAGAGATGCATCGGGTATCAAACATAATATTTAGACATCATCTTAAATTCAAAAATAATCAATCTGAATATTTAACACAAAGTAGATAACATGAATTACAGAATAAAAGGTACATTGACATCGGCAATATTTGTTGTAGCAGTTTTGCTCCTCATGTCGTTTTTCGTGTTAACCCCTGTATTTAGCGCGATTATTCTAGGTGCAGTATTTGCATATGGAATCAGACCCATATCAAAAAAAATGCTCCCTTATTTAAAATTTGAAACTATCACAATCATATTATCAATGGTACTGGTGATTCTACCTTTAATTGTTCTTATTATAATTATAATAAATTCATCCATAGAATCCATTCCTTTAATAACCGGAATAGCAAATAACGCTAATTTAGGGAACATAAATGACAGTACAATTCAGCAGTATGTACCTTCAGGGTATCAGACATATGTTGGCTCATTTTTAAACACAGCTCACGCAGCACTGGGAGATATTTTAAAGAGCATTTTAACTTATCTTGTTGAAAAATTAAAATCTGTTCCAGACATTTTATTCGAGCTTTTCATATTCTTTGCGTCCACTTTCTATATAGCAAAGGACGGGGACAAGCTGTGGGAGTACATTACATATGCAATCCCCAGTGAAAGAGAACATTACTTTGATACCCTCTTTAAAGAGGTAGAAAAGGTCCTAAAAAGCATATTTGTGGGCCATTTTCTTACAAGTATTATAATAGGCGTACTTGCAGGTGTTGGATTTGCAATTATAGGATACCCATTTGCTTCACTTTTAGGGATATTAACTGGATTTTTCCAGCTTATACCGTTTATAGGGCACTGGCCAATCCCATTAATACTTGCTGCATATGGATTTTTAACTGGAAGCTATATAAAAGCTGTTGCAGTGTTAATACTTGGTCTTATCATGAGCATAGTTGCTGATTTTTACCTGAGGCCAAAACTATCAGGCAGGTATGCAGATATCCACCCACTAATATTTATACTTGGATTCCTGTGTGGACCTCTCGTATTTGGATTAGTAGGTTTTGTTTTAGGCCCTCTAATTTTAGGAGTTACATATGCAGCTGTTATTTCATTTAAAAAAGAGAATCCAAATACAAGTTCCGAAGAAAATAAAGACAAGTCTGCTGAAGATAAAAAGTTAGAAAAATAGAGTATTCGAAACATTATTGTCTTTTTTCGAGCATGAAATAATTATAAATAGAATGCATGGGTTGTGGCAGTAGTTTTACATCCCCATTTCTTGCATCATTTACCATAGCAGGCATGTTATAGTCATACTCATTTTCACACATTTTAACCATTTCTTTGGCTTTACGGCTGCTAAAAGCAAAAATTCTCTTTGCAAAGAATGATTTAACATGGTTATCCCTTGTCATTTTGAAATATTCATCCAGCAAGGTTTCTGCCCAGTTCAAGCTGTGGCGCCATGATTCCATTAAAAGTTCACATTCTTTACGTGTCATTTTATCCATTGAAAACGATTCTGATTTTTTCCTCAACCCCCCTTGAGAAACAAAGAACAATGGAACAATTATACTTTTGAATTCTTTTAATTCCCGAACCAGATCAATTGTCAGTTGTATATCCTGCTCTATTTCACCGGGAATTCCAATAATTAGAGTGGAAACAGGGACCCATGAATTATCCGACAGGATACCAAATGCATCAACTACAACTTGAGGCCAGTCTTCAGGCCTATATGGTTTGCATTTACCCCCCATAATATTCTCGATTAATCTGGGGCTGGCAGTTTCTATACCTGTTTGACCGCTCAGCCATTCGCCCTTTTTATCAAGTTCCAGAATGTTTGATATCTCTTCTACAGCATCTGGAGCGCTAGCAGCGGAAGATAAAGCGAAATGGCTGATCTGAACTTGATCAACACCATGATAATTTGATACTTGTCTAAATAAGTCAGCCACGGCTTCAGTGTTGACATTGAAACCTTCAGCCTTGTACCTTAAAATATCTTCTGCGTGAAGTAAGGGCTGTTTTCCAGCCATGAGGTTGAGTTCCACTTCTTTAAGGATATGCTCAACAGGCAGGCACCGAAATTTCTGAAGCGTTGGGGCACAAAACTTACATCCACGGCCGCATCCCCTTGAAATCTCCACAATTCCATCTATAGTGGGATTTTTAATCAGGGGTATTTCTTCTTCACCTACCACTTCCCCTCGAACAACCCCCGGTAACTCTTTGTCGTTTACTGCTTTTTCAACGATTCCGCCAATCGTTTTTTCACCATCCCCAATGATGACGCAGTCCACTCCATACCTGTTTTGAACTTCAGCATCCTCAAGCTGCCATGCCCCAGGCCCTCCGATAATAATTTTAGGTTTGTATTTTTGTACATGAGGATGTTCCAGTAGCTCTTCAAACTTTACTGACATGTATGCATCTCCCCCAAACATATTTCGGAACATAGATGTTGCAGGGGCTATTCCAAGGGGATCAATTTCTGTTATAGACAAAACTTTGGTATTGGGGCCAATTACTTTATCTAAGTGGTCAGGGTGGGCAACTACAATATCCTCATCTTTAAAATTACCGTTTAACAGTGCAGATTCAATTTTTCGGGTTCCACATGGCGCATTCACAGCAGAACCATCCTTGTTCGCTTCAATGGAAGGACACATCACAGAAAAATATAACATATCAGGTATTACTCCTTTAGATATACACGCCCCAAACCCCAAAAACACCAAACCATTATAATGACTCATAAGTGTTCTATTAGCCGTCAAAACAATTTTATATCCTTCATTTTTCGCCATTTTCATCCTGCAATCACTTCCAATTTTTAAAGATAAACAATCTGTCAAATTACAATTCTAAGTACTGAATATTTCATTTTATAATGAACCTACTTTTAATAATTATATTTATTATAAGTAATACAATAATTGTTTTGGCAATCCAATTAGTTTACAAAAATAGAAATCTGCACAGGTATATTTAATGAAATCAACCGTCAAAAATCTGCATTACAAAATATCATGAAAAATAGACATGCAAATGGTTTTTAAAAATAATTAATTAATAATTAAAAAAAAATATATCCCTGTAAATACAGGGATTAACTCAAGTTTATGTTTAGGGAATTAGAAAGTACTGAATGTTTAGCACCGCTAGTATCAGTGAAGCTTACGCTAAATCCGCCAATATAGAATGGGTTTGAAACTGTAGCATTAGCACCAAAATCCTCTTGAACTTCTTTATCAGTAGGTATGTGTATCTGATGAGTGAATGTTCGGGTTTCTCCAGGATTTAAAGTTCCAACAGTTTGTTCAAAGTCCTGACTGCTAATTTTTACATTAGCTACCTGTTCATTTCCATTATTTGTAATCTTATAAGTAATAGTTACATTATCACCTTTTTTAGCGGTTGTAGGTCCTGATTGAGCTGCCACCACATCAACTGCCTTAGCACTTGATGTATTTGATACATTCTGCTGTACAGTAGTGTTATTTTGCTGAGTAGTGTTATTTCCTGGTTGAGTACATCCTGAAACAAAAACTACAGCTGCTAAAACAACTATTATTAATGCTACTCCTATTTTTTTATTCGTTTAAACTCCTCCTATCAAGTATATACGACATATGAATAATTATTAGTAAACTTAAGAGCATATATAATTTACTCATTTAACACTGTTTTTTAGAGATATAAACAACTCAAATTGGTTTATTTAAAAATAGAAAGATTCAATACGAGAATTAATTCATGATAATTTGAGCTGTTTATCTTTCCTGATTAATTCATCAAATTCTAAACCTTTGCTGAAGGCCAAATCAACTGTAACTTTATAATTATCGCCCCTAGTTTTAGCGAGATCATGTATATGCACAAAACGCCATTTTTTATTCTTAAATTTAGCTCCCAAATAAGGTTCTGCACCAAAAATCTCTGAAAATTCTTTTAATCCAGTTATTTTTTCAGAGTTAATATAAATATGATCTGCAGAAGTCGATTTAACCTCAATTGCAAGATAAATCTTACCGTTACCTGCGATAATATCCGGAAGCGGCTTTTTTGTTGCTCCTCCGGATGCTGGAGCCCTCATAGCTGCACAATCTGCATTCCACAGCATTTTAACTAATTCTCTTTCTACACGTGATCCCTTGTTGGCCATTTTATCCCGCTTGTAATCCCTTTTAAACTTTAAAATTTTAATCTAATATAAATTAATTCTAAGAATATATAATTCTATCATGCGGTTTAGATCAAGACTAGGTAAAAATAATTTAATCCAGAATAAGTCCCAAAATAACATTTAATGTTAAATTTCGTAATATTCCATATTTAAAGCCTTGAAAGTTCCGTTCTTGCTTGGCGCCCTTATCCACTCTATTCGCGCATTTTTAGCAATTAAATTCTTATCAGTGAAAATAATATCCACTATCATGCCAGAATAATCATCTACAGGATTAAAAGTAATAAATTTTGAAAAAGAGCCTTTATAACTGTATTTATTCTTTAAAAACCACTGTGTAAGATTCACTCCTTCCATATACCCTATTAATTCTCCGTTGCACATGACATCACATTTAAGTGAATTACAGGTTCTTTCCATTTTCAGCATGATATTCATCTACACACTTATTCTTATCATATTAGTTATAACTTAGTTCTTAAAATAAAAATGTTACTTATATCACACAGTATTACTTATCAATACAGAAATTAATAGATAAAAAGAGATTAGAGTAAGGCCAGGGCCGAGATTCGAACCCGAGTCGTGGGATCCACAGTCCCAAAGGATAACCACCTACCCCACCCCGGCATGGTTACTTGGTTTGGATGACAGTGCATAAATAATTTTCTAAATATTATTTAAAAACAACAAAATTAAGTTAAACTGAATAGAACATAAAATGTAAGATTTGGTAAATTAATTGAATTTAACAAATTTAAAAGTAAATTGAAGTTCATATCATCATCAGATCAGAATTAAAATAACATTTTAAATGTTTAAAAAAATAGTATTAGAGTTTTATTAGAAATAGAATAAAAATTATCAAAATTTAACTAAAATAAAAGATTAGAGTAAGGCCAGGGCCGAGATTCGAACCCGAGTCGTGGGATCCACAGTCCCAAAGGATAACCACCTACCCCACCCCGGCACTTGAATGAAAGTTATTGGGGAATATTTCAATGCGGGAGCAGGGATTCGAACCCTGGTAGGCCTGCGCCAACAGGTCCTAAGCCTGTCCCCTTTGGCCAGCTCGGGCACCCCCGCCAGCACAAGTTGAATTGATTATAAGAAATGCTCCGGCCGGGATTCGAACCCGAGTCTTCGGCTCGAAAGGCCGAAATGATTGGCCGGACTACACTACCGGAGCTTACGAAATTTATTTTTGTGCGTTCGAAATCTTTGATTTCGAAAGCATATGAAAAACTTTAAGGTTCAAAATCTCTCAGAAATCTTTGATTTCTGATAGCTGCAAAACCTTCGGTTTTTTAAGCTTTGATTTTAAAGCATATAAAACTATCGAATTTTTATTTTGACTTATGAAAAGTGGGCCCAATGGGGTTCGAACCCATGGCCGCTCGGTTATGAGCCGAGCGCTCTACCTGGCTAAGCTATGGGCCCAGAGCGCCGCCGGCAGGACTCGAACCTGCGACCAATCGGTTAACAGCCGAACGCTCTACCTACTGAGCTACGGCGGCAATGCCGTGCGAATATTGCAAACATAAAGATAGCGTCTGCAAGAGTTACAAATTTTTTGATATTTAAACTCGAAACTGAAAGTTTCAAGAGATTAGAATTTAGCACTATTTGTGACGTATTTTCTAAGTTAGTCATCATAGTATATAAACGTTTTGGCTATGCCAATTCACAGTATAACTTCATCTTCGGCTTTTATAACATATATACTTTGTTGTTACTGAGTTATATATATTTTATTTATTTCATACTAGATAAAAGAAACACAAAGACTAATATAAAGAAGTTAAATTGATCTAATAAAAAGACTTTAAATGTTTTATTTCTAAATTTATTATAAAATACTATCAGAAACTCATTTTACATGGTGAATCATGAATCTTATTAACAAAATTAAAAACTTCGAAACTCTTGACCTCATGCAGGAGGCCAACAAAATTACCCTTGCAGAACACGGGAATAAAATAACACTCGAACGTGCTATTTTCCTCTCATGGTGGTGTGATAAAGGGGACTGCCTCTTCTGCTACATGTCATCACAGAAACCTAAAATTAAAGAGCCCCAAAAAGCCAGACGAAATGTAAACTCAATTTTAGCAGAAGCTGAGCTCTGCAGAAGGACTGGCATGAAAATTGAATTCTTATCTGGAGGATATGGTTCTTATTCAACCGAAGAAATAAGGGATATCTCAAGAAAGATTTATGAGATAACTGGAGAACCAGTATGGCTGAATATTGGGATTACAAAAGACTTAAAAGAATATGGAGAAGAAATTGCAGGGGTTACAGGAGCTGTAGAAGTTGCAAATCCAGAATTACATAATAAGATTTGCCCAAGCAAATCACTAGAAGACATAACTGAAATGCTTGAATTTGCAGGAGATTTAGGGTTCCAAAAAGCTATAACTGTTATTTTAGGTCTTGGAGAAACTCCTGATGATTTAAAATATTTATTTGACATGATAGAAAATGTTGGGATTGATAGGGTTACATTTTACTCATTAAATCCACATAAAGAGACTATTTATGAAAATGAACCTCAACCTGCTTCCCTTTACTATGCAGGAGTTGTGGCTGCAACCAGGATAAAATTCCCAAAACTCAAGATAATTACAGGGACATGGATAGATAACCTTGCAAACATGGGCCCTCTGCTTTTAAGCGGGGCAAACGGACTTACTAAATTCCCATTATTTAAAATGTTCGGAACCCGTTATGGAAAAAGAGTTGAAGAGGAAGTTTACTGGGCTGGAAGAGAACTAGTGGGTACATTTACAGATGTTGATGCACTTACAAGAAGTAAAGCAGGAAATACGGAGCTTGAGCCTTTTATTCAGCGTTATATCAAGAAATGCATCAAATAATTAGATACTTAATATTAACCCAATATCTGATAAATCACTGACGTCGGGATAAGTTTTATCTCGGCTAAACACTTTCAAAATGTCTGCAAATGCAGACTAAATTGAACTGTATCTAACCATATCCAATATTTTCAGAGGAGTATCCATAACGATATATTCATAAGTGTCCTAATAATAAAACAAATATTGAATAAAATTTTTGTTAGTTTTTAAAAAAATAACACTAATCTAATCACCG
Source organism: Methanobacterium veterum (assembly GCF_000745485.1). Lineage (NCBI taxonomy): Archaea > Methanobacteriati > Methanobacteriota > Methanobacteria > Methanobacteriales > Methanobacteriaceae > Methanobacterium > Methanobacterium veterum. Next base: position 170,934 of record NZ_JQJK01000016.1, on the reverse strand, counting down.
ATTGAATTTGAGGAGGAATTACCATTAAGATGAAATGCGGACTTGAAATTCACGTTCAGCTTGAAACTGATTCTAAACTTTTCTGTGATTGCCGTACAAATTATCAGGATGCTCCGGCAAACACAAATATTTGTTATGTATGTCTTAACCAACCTGGTGCAAAGCCATATCCACCAAATGAAGATGCAGTTAACGGTGCAATTAAGATAGCTTTAATGCTTGGATGTAAGATAGCAGAAAATGAGACTTACTTCATGAGGAAACATTATGATTACCCTGATCTTTCATCTGGTTACCAGAGGACATCGATCCCTATAGGGTATGAAGGTAACCTGAACGGTATACGAATTCGTGAAGTTCACCTTGAAGAAGATCCAGGCCAATACAAACCAGATTTAGGAGTGGTAGATTTTAACAGATCTGGAATTCCACTTATAGAAATTGTAACAGAACCAGACATGACCTCTCCTGAAGAAGCAAGGACTTTTCTTCGCGAACTAATAAGAGTTCTAGAATACAGCGGCAGTGCCCGTGGAGAAGGAACAATGAGGGCTGACGTTAACATATCCATTGAAGGCGGAAAGAGGGCTGAAATAAAGAATGTAAACTCCATAAGGGGAGCGTACAAAGCGCTTAAATATGAAATAATAAGGCAGAAAAATCTCCTTAGAAGAGGAGTTGAAATAAAACAGGAAACAAGGGCATTCCTTGAATCACAAATGATCACAGTTCCAATGCGTCTTAAAGAAGAGGCTGACGATTACAGATATATTCCAGATCCAGATCTTCCCCCAATGGTGGCAGAAGAGGAACAGATCGAAGGTATAAAAGAAAATATGCCAGAGCCCCCTCACATAAAATCAGAACGATTTATTGAGGAATATGGAATAGCAGAAGAATATTCAAAGGTCATTACATCAGAACTAGCACTTGCAGATGCATATGAAGAAATTGCAAAGAAAATAGATCCTTCATTTGCAGCATTATGGATGAGAGATGAGCTTAAAAGGGTTCTCAACTACAATAAAATGGGATTTGCTGATAGTGGAATAACAACGGACAACATAGTTGAACTCCTGAAGCTTATACAGGATAAAAAAGTAACTCCAAAAGCTGCAAAGAAAATAATTGAAAAAATGCCTAAAAACAAGGATTCACCAGCTGAAATTGCTGAAGAACTTGGTTTAATTGGTGTAAGTGATGAGGAAAGTGTTTTAAAAGCTGTAAAGCAAGCTATAGATGAAAACCCTCAAGCTGTGTCTGATTATCATGAAGGCAAAAAAGGGGCAATGAATTTCTTAATAGGACAAGTCATGAGACTTACCCGTGGAAAAGCAGACCCTGGAGAAACAGCTAAGTTTTTAAGCGAAGCTTTAAGATGAAAAACCATTTTATATTAAAAATTAACTATTTTTTAATTTTTTTATTATCCCCATATTGCAAGTCCTTTAATCTATTTAAGTGATAAAAACGACTATATTTATTGGCTCCCCAATATACATAGATTATTTTAGTCACTTCAAACAGATTATTATCAAGATACTTTCAGGAATTTTAATCTGAATCAGGTCTTTAAATGGTAAAGAATGTTTTAGATATGATTCTATGGCATCCAGAAATGGAAATTGAAAAATGTAAAATAACTTATGTGCATAGGGGCGCTCCAGGAAACCTTAAGACCATTGAAGGGAGCTGTATAAATAAATTAGAACGTGGATTTTTAATATTAAAGGAAGGTACACAGATTCCATGCCATAGAATTGTTAAGATTAAATGCAATAATGAAGTAATATGGAATAAATAATTTAAAGTAATAGTATAAAAATTTATTATATTCTTATAATTTTAGATTAAAGGAGTGTTTAAATGAGTGAATCATCCCTTGTAAAGCATTATATGACAAAGGAAGTCATAACAGTAACACCAGATACCCCAAATGAAGAAGTCATCAAATTAATGAAAACTACAGGGCACGATGGATTTCCAGTTAAAACAAATGGTGAAGTATTAGGCATGGTAACTGCCTTTGATTTACTCCTGAAACCATGGGACAATTTAGTTAAAGACATTATGTCAACAGACATAGTGGTTGCAGACCAGGACATGTCCATAAATGATGCAGCAAGAGTAATGTTTAGAATGGGAATATCAAGGCTTCCAGTTATAGATAAAGAAGAGAAATTGGTAGGTATAATCACAAATACAGATATTGTAAGATCTCATATTGAAAGATCAACTCCAATGAAAGTGAATTACTTTAAAAAGACATTGGAACAGCTTTACGGGGTTAAAACGAAATTATCAAGGAGAAAAGTACCTACGGCCAGGCTCAGGCCAACCCAAAATAAAATATATGCAGATGAGCTCCAGGGAAGGACATATGAGCTTAAAAGAGGCCTTGCAGAGCCAACAATCACCGTTAAAAGTGGAGATAGATATATTTTAGTAGATGGTCATCACAGAACAGTTGCAGCTTCCCATCTAGGTTATAAAAAAATTGATTCTTATGTAATTGAACTGGAAAAAGATATCAAACTGGGATTAGAGAAAACTGCAGACAAAGAGGGCATATATTCCCTTGATGATATAGAAATAATAGACGATGCACAGCACCCATTGATAGCTATAACCGGCAGCATCAGAAAAAGCATAAAATGATTTAACCAATGTTTTCAGGAGATAAAATGAAAGATACAATTATAAGAGATGTCTATCGTGTTTTAGAAGATAGGCGTGACAACCCAATTGATTCTTACACATCAAATATAATGAAAGACGATAAAAAGCAGGCCGAAGATAAAATACTTGAAAAAGTGGGCGAAGAAGCTGCAGAAGTTATAATTGCATCTAAAAATGATGAAAATTTAGTTTATGAATCTGTTGATCTTATTTTTCACACACTGCTTCTTCTTGTATACAAAGGCGTTGATATTGACGAGATCTTTGATGAATTCGCAAGAAGGCATAAATAAACTGCATTACTCCTCTTTTTTACCTTCATAATAAATTATTTTCACTTTTTCTTCCGTTATAAGCCCCCCTTTTATTATTCCTTCCATTTTACCTTTGATCATTTCAATTTTCTCTTTTGTATCAACAACTTCAATTACAATAGGTAGATCTGTTGAAAGCTGCAGTATTGCTGTTGAGTGGATGTAACTTGTTTTTCCAAATCCACCAATTGCCCGGAGTACAGTTGCACCTGCCAGCCCTTCGTTCTTAAACATTTCAAGGAGATGCCTGTAAAGCGGCTTTCCTTTATATCTATCAGATTCCCCTATAAATATCCTAAGCAAAATAGCTTCTGACTCTTTTTTCATTTTAAACCTTCCACAAGTTTAATGCTGCAATTTTACCGAGATAAATTGCAAATACTGTAAGTAAAACTGTTCCTATGATATTTATACTCACCAGCAGTAGTTCATTTTGCTCCAGTAGCTTGAAGGTTTCATAGCTGAATGTTGACATGGTTGTAAAGGATCCAAGTATTCCTATAGTTAAAAATATCCTTGCTTCTTCGCTGAAAAGCCCTCCAAATTCAGAAGAATACATTATGAAACCCATAAAAAAACTTCCAATGACATTAATACCAAGTGTGCCCAAAGGAAAAACCGCAGATTTAGACTGCATTAGCCCGCTGGCTGCAAACCTTAAAAGGGCACCGATAAATCCTCCAAGCCCAATCCACAGCCAAAGGTTCATAAGTTCTGTTTTTAGCATGTAATCAACCTGTTCAGTAAGGATATGAAAATTAAATCTTTAAAACCTAACTTCCTTTTTCTATTTCTTTCATAAATCTTTCTTTTATTTCTTCTGGTTCCATATCAATTACAGGGACATTAGCATTTCCGGGTTTAACTTTTATATGCACAAAAACTGGTCCTTCTGCATCAAGGACTTTCTTAAAGTCAATTTGTTCTTCAAATACAAATGTATTCTTAAATCCAATGGATTTTGCAACCTTCAAAAGATCGATCTTGGTTGTGTATGTGCACTGCGACCCAGTGGAGCCGTAACACTGATTATCAAAGACAACTAATATAAAATTTTCAGGATTTTGGCTGAAAATGGTTACAAGAGTTCCCATATTCATTAAAACTGATCCATCCCCATCAAAAGATACCACTTTTCTTTTTCCTGACATTGCAAGACCAAGACCAATGGATGATGACATTCCCATAGATCCTAACATATAAAAGTGATTGGGAGAATCTTTAACTGCGTATAATTCTCTGGATGGAAATCCGATGTTACAGATTACAAGTTCATCATTAAGACTTTCTGCTACTTCTTTTATGGCTTCAATACGTTCCATAGTATCATCTCAATTAATTTTTCCAGAATGTAATTTCTAAAAGTATTCCAATTGGCGCTTCACCCATCTCAGACAATTTCCATGCTTGAGGGATAAGTTCTAAAGCTTCTTCAGGGGTTTTAGGGTTAAAGTAAGCAATATTTAATGCATCTAAAACACCAGGGGTCGCTTTCCCCATAGGGATCTGGGCACTCATAAATTCCCCTTCAGTGCCTCTATGGCTCATAATTACAAGTATAGGAATTTTATATAGTTCATACAGCGATGCAAGTACATTCACTGAATTTCCAAGTCCTGAATTTTGCATCAATATAGCCGGCTTCTTACCACCGAAAAATGCTCCGGCACATATTCCAAATCCTTCTTCTTCCCGTGTTACAGGGACATGAATAATATCTTCATCACAATCTACAAGTTCCATAACCTTTCCAAGATTTACGCAGGGTACACTAACTATAAAATCTATTCCTGCATCTTTTATTGCTTTATAAACCGCTTCACTGCTTTCCACGTAATACACCTTACTGTAAATATTTATAAAATTAAATCATTTTTGTACCTATCCCGTTTATATTTGTGTATTCGACTATAACTTTTTTTGTTAGAAAAATTCCATTTACCAAAAAAAGTTCAAATGTTTTTTTAGCAATCCAAAATTTTTATAATATAATTAAGCTGCCATAAATTAATAATAAGCTTGCAAGACCAATTCCAACCAGAACAAACTTTTTAAAGATATTTTGCGGAATTTTCTGGACAATTCGTTTACCAGTATATGATCCTGCAATTCCAATTACTGCAAGAACTGGTATAAAATAATAAAATGGGGGTTCAAGGAGATTGTTTAAAAAATAAATTGGAATCCTGGTTGCATCAATAATCACAGCTATCGCTGCTAATGTAGCTATGTATTTGAATTTATCCATGTTATAAGAAATAAGAAACGCTCCCCTTAAAGGGCCTCCAATTCCTAAGAGTCCCTGTAAAAATCCAGATAGACTTCCACCAAATATTGTGTTCTTCTTTGACGGCGAAACTTTAAAATCCGGTTTTAACAGGAAATAAATTGAAAATATTAAAAGAGATAAACCTAAAATAAGCTGCAAGATATTTTGAGGGACATAAGTTACAAGGTATGCTCCTAAAATTGTTAAAATTATACTGGGCACGCCGAAAAGTAAAATCAATCTTTTATTCAGCCCATGACGGAAAAATGCAGTTGCGCCTAAACTACCTGAAATATGAGAAATTGCAACCAGCACCAGCGCAGTTTTAAAATCTACAAAAAGTAATGTAATAGGCAGTAAAATAGTTGATGTTCCAAACCCGGCCACTGTACCTATGACTACCGCTAAAAAAGCAGCGGTGAAAAACAGGAGCATCATCAGTTCAGTCATGTTAATTATTATATGAATTTAGTTCTAATTACATTTTATTCAACTTTTCAAAATTACACTTAAGTCAATTCAATTCTAAAAAGCAGGTGAATCAAAGATTAATCCTCCAGAAAACTTAAAGTATAGAAAATGTTTGCAAAATCTGCAAAAATCTATGATTTTTGAGATATTTTGCTGATTGAGTGCATTATAGTTCCCTATACTTTAAAATGGACAATACAAGAGCTAACCCCAGCACCATACTAACTATAAACCCAATAATACCTAAAAATGGGAATCCGAGTATTAATATGCCCTTGTCAGTTTGCATGATTAATGAAGAACCTACTAAAAGTGCTGCCAGTATTAAAGACGCTGAAATTTTGTTACTTATCCTTTCCATACCCTTATGTTCTATTTCAAGGGTTATTTTCCCTTCTTCTATCTTATAAAGGGTTCTGCTAAGATTACGCGGCAGGGTTTTCATGAGATGTTCCACTTCAAACAGATTGTCTTTCACAAAGTCAACAACTTTTAGCGGACTTACTTTTCTGCGAATAACCTTTCGGGCCATGGGTTTAAATGCATCTACTGGATTGAAGTTTGGATCCAGTTTTTCACCGACATCTTCAAGCATTCCAATTCCCCTGGCTAGAAGCACAAACTCACTTGGCAGCTGGATATGGTACTTTCTCATGAGTGAAATTAAATCATCCATTCCACCGTGCATCTCATTGAGGCCTATTCCATAATACTTGTACATTAAATCCGTGAGTTCATATTTAAAGGATTTAATATCGATATTTTCACTGATTATACCCATGTAAATCAGCTGGTTTATCATACCCTTAACGCTGTCTTCTACGAAATATATGATAAGTTCAGCTAAATTTTCTCTAAATTCCTGATCCAGAATTCCCATCATCCCGTAATCTAAAAAACAGATAATATTATTCTCTAAAACATATATGTTAGCAGGATGGGGATCGGCATGGAAAAACCCATGGATTAAAACCTGTTTAAAATAAGATTCTACCCCTCTTTTTGCTATTAATTCCCTATCAAAACCTTCATCAGAATTTATAACATCTGAAACCTTTTTTCCACCAATAAGTTCCATAGTAATGACTTTAGAAGTTGAATATTCCATGTAAACCTTGGGAACATAAATGGTTTCATCATCTTTAAAATTATAATCAAATCGTTTTATGTTCATTGCTTCCTGCCCGTAGTCCACTTCCTTTAAAATAGAACGTTCGAATTCATTCACAATACCTGGAAGGTTGTAATTTCGGGATTGATGAACATAATCATTGATTCTTACAGCCAGAAAGCGCATGATATTAATGTCATTCTTGATAAGATCTTTTACGCCAGGTTTCTGTATCTTAACTGCTACTTCTTCTCCAGTTTTAAGCACTGCTTTGTGTACCTGCCCTATAGATGCTGATCCCAAAGGTTCTTTTTCAAATGAAGAAAACAGCTCATCTATTGAACTTCCTAACTCTTCTTCGACGATGGCTTGCATGACTCCATAGTCTACAGGAGGGTTATCATCCTGCAATTTTGAAAATTCATCTGCAATGTCGTCTCCAACCAAATCCGGCCTTGTACTTAAAGTTTGGCCGAGTTTTATATATGTTGTCCCTAATTCCTGCAAAACATGCCTTAATCGTAAGGGTAATGTTGCATCTAATTCTTCTATAGATTCATATTCATAGGAATGGTGCTTGAACGGGATTTTATCTTTGAGTTTTATTTTTTCGGTTATGTAACCAAATTCGTACTTGGTTAAAACTCTAATTATTTCATTCAGCCGCTTAAGGTTCGAATTACCTTTGAATTCCCCAAATGTCATATTATATTGCTTAATCCTTCCATCATATTAAATTATGGTTTAACTAAGCAATTGAAAAAGAATTGTTAAGATATAAAATAGAAAAAATTTGATGCATTTAAAAATTTTAAAATAAAAAGAGGGTTAATTAACCTTCGATTATAGCATCTATATCAAAGGAAAGCTCTTCAGAAATTTCTTTAAGCTGCTTAAATAAAGTGTCGTCTATTGAAAATCCTTCTTCCCTGAACCGTTTAATATTGTTTACTTCCATGTCTCCAGGAATAAAGATAGTTTCACCGGAACCTTTAATTTCCGCTACAAATTCATCAACTTCTTCCTTAAATTGCTCTATATCACTGAACTTTGATGGGTCTATTGCCATTAAAAGGTCACCTTTTGTACACATTTCCTCAGGATTCGCGGTTCCTTTAACTCCTTTACCAAATGCAGCCCTTACAAGGGGACCTGCCATAATTTCAACCATGAATGCAAGTGCATATCCTTTATGCGCCCCAAATGGTAGGATTGAACCTTTAAGTGCAGCTTCAGGGTCTATTGTAGGGTTTCCGTCACAGTCAAGCGCGACATTTTCCGGGATTTTTTGACCCTTTCTGAGAGCTTCTAAGAGTTTTCCCCTTGCAGAGGCAGATGTTGCCATATCTACAGAGACATAATTTTTATTTGCAGGAATACCAATCGCTATTGGGTTTGTACCAATTATTGGCTCTTTACCCCCGATTGGGGCTACTGCAGGTTCGGTATTTGCTATTACAACACCTATCATGTCCTGCATAACTGCCATGTCAGAGTAGTAACCTGCAACTCCAAAGTGGTTAGAGTTATGTACTCCAACAAGTCCTACGCCAGTCTGTTCTGCCTTTTTCATTGCCAGTTCCATACCTTTATAGGTTACAACATGTCCAAACTTATGATTTCCATTCAAAAGGGCTGTAGATGCTGTTTCATTTTCCACAGTTATTTCAGCTTCTGGATCTATAGTTCCAACTTTTAATCCCTTTACATACTGCGGAAACCTTCCTATTCCATGAGAAGTGAATCCCTTAAGGTCAGCGTCCATAGTAACGTCAGCAACTATGTATGCATCTTCTTCTGGTATATTAAATCTTGTTAAAATTTCCATAATTATTGATCTTTCTTGTTCAATTGTTATTTTCATGTAATACGCCATTTAATTTTTAATCTTGAAATTCAGCGTGAAATTAATTTAAATTAATAATGTCCCCATTAAACGCTTTTATTTTAACTGTTTCATCCTTGTTATCTACAACAGTTCCTATCTTATAAGCTTTGTTATACTTTTTAATAACGTTTATTGTTTTATCCGCGTCACGACCAGGTACAATGACTACAAATCCTATACCCATATTAAATACACGGTACATCTCCTTTAATGGGACATCCAATGAGTAAATAGATTTAAAAATTGAACTGGGTTCAGGTAAACTATCTATGTTGTAGCTGATACCTTTTTTGAGCCGTTTAAGATTTAAAAATCCACCCCCAGTAATATGAGCAAGGCCATGTACATCAATATCTTCCTTTAAAAGCTCAACAATTGGCTTTACATAAATTTCAGTAGGTTTTAACAGTTCTTCCCCAACTAATTTATCAGAATCTGTTGGGAGAGGGCTATCAATACTTAAATTAGCCTTATCAAAAAATACATTTCTAGCAAGGCTTAAACCATTACTATGAACACCACTGCTTTCTATTCCAATAAGAACATCACCATCAGCGATATTTTCTCCAGTTATAATTTTATCTGCATCTACAATTCCAATTCCAGTACCTGCAAGGTCAAAATCTTTAATTATCTCAGGAAGGGATGCTGTTTCTCCCCCAATCATAGCTATTTTAGCTTGCTTAGATCCTTCAGCAAGTCCTTTTCCAATTTGGCCCGCAATTTCAGGGTCTGCCTTTTCAACAGCAAGATAATCAACCATTGCTATTGGTTCAGCACCAACGCAGAGAATATCATTTACAACCATTGCAATACAGTCTATTCCAACTGTATCATATTTATTCATCATTTTTGCAACTAATATTTTACTTCCAACACCATCTGTACTCATGGCGATTGCTTTATCTCCTAATCTTACAAGCGCTGCAAAATGACCGCTTTCTGTAATTACATCTCTAAATGAAAGCGTGTTTTTAATTTCGGAAACCAGTGCAGAAACTGTAGCTTCCTCAAGATTAATATCAACACCTGATTCTGAATATGTTACCATGTAAGTCACCAAAAATTTTTAAAATTTATTTACCTAAAAATAAATGTAATGTATATTAATATCTATTATCTAATCAGACCTTATAAAACTTTTTAGATTTTCCATAGATAAAAAAATAGATCAGGGACTTATTTTTCCCCTACTACTGGCGTTAATACTTTTCAAGCAATATTTGTTTTAGAAATTTAGTTTTTAAATAAAGATATTCTATCTAAATCTGAGCTAGTTACTGGTTTTATGAGTTTTTTTCGAGCTGAATCCGTTATTAATATTTCTACTATACTTGTTAATGCATTAAACCCTATTTCCTGGACTTCCTGATCTTCATCGTCAAGCAAGAATATTAATCTGCGCAAATGGCCCCTTTCTGTAAAAGTCGATGCATAAAAATCTGCCAATTTTTGTAATGATTCTCTTTCACTGGATTTAGAATTTTGAGTATCTAAATAACTGAGTTTTCCATATTCTATTTCATCATAATCTTCCATTTCTTCCAAATATGGAATCATTTTATCCATTTTATGATTTAAAGCACGTAAGTTGCATATTAATCGATTAAATAGATCATTTTTAATACCATACGTATCTGCGGAATTATACTTATCAACAGATTGTATTGAAAAAACAGATATGAATTCAGACTGATTAAATTTAGATACAATCCTGTTTTTTAGTTTGCAAAACAGATCAAAAACTGCATCCATTACCTCAAATCTATGGATTTCATCAGCTATTAAATCAAGTGAATATTCTGCAGATTCACTAGAATCATTGTCTCCATTGTCAGATACGCTTTTTAGCTCTTTGACGACGAGTTCCCGAATTAACCCGTCGTCCATTAAAACAAACGTTTTTGCAAGGGCAGAATTCCTTATATTTTCGTTTTTATGAGATACAAGTAGCAATATAATTTCTAAACCCAGCTTTAATTCATGACTTTGAGAATACTTAATTGAATCAATAAGAAGTTTTTCTAAGTCTTCAAGAGTCTGAGAATTATCTTTTAGTATGTATTCTTTGTTTATTAACCTTTCAGTGTTATCGGAGTACCCCAACGTATCATTTAGAAGCATAATTTTTTCTATAAGTGATTTTAACTCCATATCACTTCTCCTAAACATTTATCAAAGATACCTTCCTAAAAGTTAAGTGATTACATATTATTATATTTCAATAATTTATTAAATATTACGTTTAAGATAGTCATAAATTGAAATTACTAAATTGAATGATCGAAAACAAACTAGAGATCAAAATAATTTATAAAATTGAATATAATTTAATTATGCATTAATAAAAGGTTATATATGGATTAATTACCCCATAATTGCATCTAGAATAATTAATATAAAATTAAAATATAATAAATTCAAATTGCACTAAAAACCGCTTTTTCTCGAAAAACTTATACCAAATTGGAAATTTAAGCCATTTAAAATTGAATTAAGCACCATATAACTAATAGTTAACTTAATAACTTGCAAATAATAATATTTATTAGCTCGCCACATAATGAGCAATCAATAACTTCAAAGGCATATAAATAACAATAACGATCAATATTATACATTAAGATTAAACAGTGATAAAAATGCAATTAAAAGGAGCAGTACCGCTGGGAAGAACATGTACAGCAACCACTCGAAAATTCTATGAATTTCTGTGCCTCAACATGAAAGATTTGCAGAATTGATCAAAAACTATTTAAAAAAAATTAGAGCAATCAAAAACTACATTTTTGCTGCGTTAAAATCGAAGCTGGAGAAAAATGCATAGCATGCGAAAATCAAAGATTTTGTAAACATTTTTCTACGCGTAAAAAAAATCGTAGATTTTTTTGAATAGTTAAATACTCACAACTTGATTAAAAATCAACATTTATCCAATAAAAGCTAATTTAGCTTTTTATTATATTTAAGATTAATTTTAACTTAAATATCCCGATCTAAATAATAGGTGATAAAAATGCAATTAAAAGAGGTAGTACCGCTGGGAAGAACATGTACAGAATACCAGGCCATGTTCAACCTTAATAAAGCTGATTTAAATAAAAATATATTGGACTGCGGCGGAGGCCCATCAAGTTTTAATTACGAGATGAAAATGCAAAATAAAGAAGTTATCACTATAGACCCCCTGTACCAGTTCAGCAGAGAAGAAATTGAAAAAAGAATAAACGCGACTTTTAATGATGTAATGGCACAGGCAAAAGCTAATCAAGACAACTATATTTGGAAAAATATTAAAAGCGTTGAAGAGCTTGCAGAAACCAGGATGACTGCAATGAAATTATTTTTAAATGATTTTGAAACAGGGAAGAATGATAAACGCTATATAAACGCCGCACTTCCAGATTTACCATTTAAAGACGGCAAATTTGATTTGGCACTTAGTTCTCATTTTCTATTTTTATACTCAGACGTGCTTCCACTGGATTTCCATATAAACGCCGTTGATGAAATGTTAAGAGTAGCCAGTGAAGTGAGAATATTCCCTCTACTCGATCTAAGTACCGATAAATCACAGCATGTAGAAGAAATAGTAAGAATTTTTAAAGAAAAAGAAATGCATGTTTCCATTGAAACTGTTGACTATGAGTTTCAAAGGGGCGGAAACCAGCTAATGAAGATCTGCAAAAATTAAAAAGTGTAGGATTATTGAATCCTAACAGTTTCCAGGTTCATTGGAGTCTTTGTCTCGATTTTATAGGATCTATAAATACTTGATGCAAGATCAAGGGTTTTATAGTTATCACCGTGACATATAAGGATTTTCTCTGGTTTTGGAGACAATTTCCTTACGTAATCCATGAGCTGTTTCCTGTCTGAGTGACCACTGAATCCTTCAATGGTTTTTATTTCCATCTCTACATTGTAAACATTGGTCTTACCATCTTCTTTAAGTGGAATTTCCTTCCATCCCTTCTGTATTCTTCTTCCAAGGGACCCTTCAGACTGGTAACCAACGAAAACTAAGGTATTTTTTTCATCTTCACATAGCCATTTGAAGTACTCTACAGAATTTCCTCCAGTAAGCATTCCTGAAGTTGAAAGGATTATAGCTGGTTCTCCTTCCACTATTTCTTTTCTCTCTTCCATTCCATTTACTTTATGGAACACCTCTGAGATGAATGGGTTTCTTCCCATGTGGAATATCTGGTCACGGAGATCTTTACTTAAATATTCAGGTCTGGCTGTGTGAATCGCTGTTGCTTCCCATATCATTCCATCGATATAAACTGGGACTTCATCAATAATTCCATGCCTGATGTACTCTTCAAGTACTATCATAAGTTCCTGAGCCCTTCCAACAGCAAAAACAGGAATTAAAATCTTTCCTCCACGTTCTAAAGTTCTGTAAATTGTTTTTACAAGCTCTTTTTCCGCGTCATTTCGGGTTGGCTGAACATCTCCATGTCCACCATATGTACTTTCCATTACAAGTGATTCTAATCTTGGGAATTTAGATACTGCGGGTTCCAGAAGCCTGCTTCGTTCATATTTAAAGTCTCCAGTATAAACAAAGTTATGCTGTCCGTCCCCTATGTGCATATGTACAATTGCAGATCCCAGGATATGCCCTGCATTGTGAAGAGTTAAACGTATGTCTGGAGCTATATCAGTTACTTCACCGTAATCTAAAGTTATAGTATGTTTAACACATTTTTTAACGTGTTTAACATTAAAAGGAAGAGGTTTATCCTCACGGTGAGCTATATCTATATTATCTAACTGCAATAATGTCATTAAGTCCCTTGTTGGGGTTGTACAGTAAACTGGCCCTTCATATCCATAATGGAAAAGATATGGCAGAAATCCAGAGTGATCAAGGTGTGCGTGGGTTATTACCACTGCATCAAGGTTATCTAAAATAAATTCAGGAACATTCAAATAAGGGTAAGAACTTTTTTCATCAACTCCTGCGACGTTAACCCCGCAGTCAAGTAAAATTTTACTATTTGGAGTCTGTAAAAACAATGAAGACCTTCCAACTTCTCTAAATCCGCCAAGTGATGTTAAACGTGTCCATTCATTCTCAAGAGAAACAGGACGATGAATTCTATTCCCAAGTGTTTGTAAAATTTGTTTTCGCTCTTTACTGTTTTTCCTTAATGTTCTCCTTACCCTTTGTATGACGTCAGAAGATATAGGAGGTGTTCTAAGTATTTTAGGTGCCCATCCTGTTCCTTTAACTATTTCTCTTGATGTAGTACCATATTTACCTATTACAAGGCCTGGTTTTCTTGCCTCTATTATAACTTCGCAGGTAACATCATCAAAAGAAATATTGGTTATTTTAGCTTCTTCTGGAACTATTTCATGGATCTTTTCAATAGCTTTCTCAGGTTCTGCAAGTACAGAACGGTCTGAACGGATAATTATTCTCTTTCTTATATCCTTTGCAAGATCCCTTATAAGTCCTCCATTTTCGGTTATGATCTCGGGGTTTTTGGTATAAATTACAACCTCCGGACCTTCAAACTCTACCTTTGCTACTTGTACTCTTGATGGTAATCTTTGTACTATCGTATTTTTAATTTCTTGAATCTCTGAACCCATAAAACCACTTCTAAAAAATAGAAAATACCGTAAACTAAGTTTACAGATTTAATAAATCTAATAATAATAAACTCATGTAAATATTAATTTTGGGGGGGGGCAAAAAAAAGTTAATTTATTTCCTTAATTTACTTTTTACCTCTTCTTCAGGTAACATTTTAAAGCCTTCTTCAGTTACAGTTGCAACTAAAATTCCATTACCTGAATATGCATCTCTTTCCATTGCAGATTGTATTGCTCTAATAGCAACTTCAACTCCTTCTTCAACATCTAAATCTTCACTATACCTGTCTTCAAGAACCCCATAAGCAAATGGTGAACCTGATCCAGTTGAAATAACATTGTCTCCTATTACTCCACCTGCAGGGTCTAATGAGAATAATGCTGGTCCATTATCGTCGACTCCTCCAAGTAAAGTTTGGACATAATATGGATAAAACCTTGATGAATGTAATATGTTTGCTGTTAAAGTTGCAGCGGATTCAACGCTTATTCTTGCGCCGTTTCTAAGTCTATATAAGGCTACTTCCGCACTTATATATTTCATTAAACTCTGGGCATCACCTACGCCTCCGGCTATGGTGGCCCCTAAATGATCGTCAATTTTAAAAATTTTTTTAGTGCCCTTGTGAGCTATTAAGTTACCCATTGTGGCCCTTCTTTCGGTAGCAAAAACAACCCCGTCTTTACATTTTAAACCAACAGTTGTAGTGCCTTTTAATTTGTTTTCATCATTCATGAATACACCTCAAAAAAATACAAAATTTAAATAAAAATAGTTTCCTGTTTCCTAATATTGGAGTTCATATTATATAAAGATTGCTTGTTTTACTTTCTGTTAATTTTAAATTTAAACCTCTTATTTATAATTTATTCTCTTAATAGATTAATTTCATTATTCTTTGTCAATAATATGAGTGTTTGCAGCATATAAATAGAAATTAAAGCGTATAAGGGGAACTTAAAATTAAAATTTAAAGCATATCTTATTTATTATTAAATAATAATTAATAATATTTAGGTTTTTCTATAATTATAACGAAGTTATAAAACTATTTAAATCTTTTTAGAAAACTAAAGACTCCAAAACAGTTTATAAGTTTATTTAGATTATATTGTAAGTAATAATTTTTAAACTTTTCTACAAATTTCAGGTTTCAATTATAAAAACTATCCAACCATGCCCATATTTACTAGAAAAATTTGTTTTAAAATTTTAAATGTAACTTAAAGACTACATCTAATCCAGTGTAACATATTCAATTTAAAAAAATAAGAAAAAATAAAGGTTTTATTTTCTTTTTGGCACTAAACCACTTAAAACCAAGAATATGGCAAGTATTAAGTAGTTTAACTGCACACCTGTTTTCTGCATGCTTATTGTACTTGTTGCTTTAACTGTACTGGAACCATAGTTACCTGAAATGTTTGGATTATCGTTGCTTGGCAGTGATTGCACGTTAATGGTTATACCCTCACTGCTTCCAGAGTTATAGGTTGATGAATCAATATCTGGTGTTATTTTGTAAGTTCCATCACCTGCAGCTTTAACTGTAAAGTACAGGTAAGGGTCTCCAACAGGTACTGAGTCTATTGTCCATGTTACTGTTCTTGTTGCTGGATCATATGTACAGTTTCCAGTGTCTGCAGTAACTTTTATAAAGTCCAAACCTTCAGGTAATTTAAAGGTTATTGTAACGTTTTCTGCAGCATCAGGCCCATAATTACCAAGTTTGTAAGTGAGCAGGAATTTTTCACCGACTTCGGGGTTGTTATTGCTTGCTTTAATTTTGATATAAAGATTTGCAGCAGGACTTACAGTTAAATTACCGCTGCCAGTACTGTTTGCATAAACTGCACCATCAGAGAAACTAGCAATTATATTGTAAACTCCAGTTTTAGTCAGTTTATAACTTAAAGCAGCAAGTCCACTAGCGTCAGTTGTTGCAGTGTAGTCAGTTCCATTAACATTGAAAGTAACTATCTTACCACTTAATGGATTGCCGTTTTCATCTTTTAGTGTAACAATTAAATTAACAGTTTTACCATTGACACCAGTTGCGTTGTTTACAGTAATTGTGGTGTTTATTGTGTTTACAGTTAAAGTTCCAGTGCTTGAACTATTTGCATAAATTTTACCATCAACAAAGCCAGCAGATATTATGTAAACTCCCACAGTTTCCATGATAGGATAACTCCAAGTAGCAACTCCACTCACATCAGTAGTTACAGTGTAATCTTTCCCATTAACATTGAAAGTAACACTTTCACCGCTTACTGGACCATCTGCATCAGTTAATGTAGCAGTTAAATTAACAGTTTTACCATTGACACCAGTTGCGTTGTTTACAGTAATTGTGGTGTTTATTGTGTTTACAGTTAAAGTTCCAGTGCTTGAACTATTTGCATAAATTTTACCATCAACAAAACTAACAGATATTATGTAAACTCCCACAGTTTCCGAGATACCATAACTCCAAGTGGCAACTCCACTCACATCAGTCATGGCAGTGTAAGCATTTCCATTAACATTGAAAGTAACTGTCTTACCACTTAATGGATTGCCATTTTCATAGTTTAGTGTTGCTGTTAAATTAGCAGTCTTACCATTAACACCAGCCACATTACCAACAACCAATATTGTATCTTTAAGGTTTACAGTTAAAGTTCCAGTGCCCGAGCTGAGCATGTAATTGTCATCCCCTGCAAAATTAGCACTTACAGTGTAAACTCCCGCAGTTTCCGAGATACCATAACTCCAAGTGGCAACTCCACTCAAATCAGTTGTTGCAGAGTGGGTATTTCCATTAACATTGAAATTAACTATCTCACCATCTACAGGATTACCGTTTTCATCAGTTAGCGTTGCAGTTAAATTAACAGTTTTACCATTGACACCAGCAGCATTGCCAACTACAAGATTAGTATTTACTTTAGCTATAGTTATAGGTGTTTGAACGGTTTCATGATCAACTGCCGCATAAATAACAGCTGTACCTGCAGCATTAGCTGTGAATACCGATGCTGCCTGCCCATCAATCAGCGTACTGTCAGTTGGGTTAAGAATTCCACGAGTCCCTGTGAAACTCACAGCAGCACCGTCCGGCACATGGCCTGAAGCAGGGCCATGGTAATTTCCATCGCTGTCGTATAGCATGTTCACCGTTATAGCAGCAGTGCCTCCTTTTTTGACGGTTGCAGTGTTTGAAGTGATATTCAGCACCATCCACGGTGAATAATCCACATTTCCACCCACAAGACTGCTGAAAGTCGGATTATTTGAACCCCACCAGTTATTTTCTGCATTTGCTGAACCATAATTATAACAGCAGATAGCATTACCTGTTTTTGTTGCTGTATTATTTACAAAAGAACTGAAATGTACAGTAACTGTATAAGTACCATCATTACTGATGCATCCAATAGCACCACTATAAGCTGCAGTGTTACCAGTAAAAATACAACCACTAATATTCAAAGGATGATCAGTGTAGATAGCACCGCCATGAATTTCTGCTGTGTTGTTTATGAAGGTACAGTTGTTCAGATTCAAAGTACCGCTGCTAACGATGGCGCCCCCGTTACCACTACTAGTTGCATTCCCATTTGAAAACATTAAGTTTTTTATTGTAACGGTAAAATCATAGCCCACGAAGAATGTACTATTTTGCCCTTGAGCATCAATTATAGTATTATTCTGGCTTTCACCAATGATAGTAACATCCTTATCAATTCTTATGCCCCTGTTGTTTGCCCCGCTGTAAGTTCCTTTTGCAACATGTACTGTACCACCTGCCCTGACTTCACTAATCGCTTTTGCAAGGCTCTGTAATGGTGATGTAGGACTGCCGTCTCCAGTAGAATCATTTCCAGTATTTGGATTAACGTAAACATTGGTCAAGTCCTTTATTTTAATTGTTGTAGTTACTGTATGCCCGTTAACAGCAGCGCTTACCACAGAATTTCCAGCTGTTGAACCCGCAGTGAAAGTTGTTGTAGCATTTAAGTTCTTACTAATTGTACCGCTAGTTGGAGATACACTTCCTAAACTGTCAAAAGTAAACACAACATCCTCATCAGGAACAGTACCTAAACTAGAAACATCTATACCTGCTGAATTGTATTTTAAATTAACTTTTACAGTGGTAATCCCCCCAATGTCAACTAAGTTATCTCTGCTTGTAAGGGTAAGCACAATCCATGGGTCAGCAACAACATTGCTGTTGACCCTATTTGCATTTA
Organism: Methanobacterium veterum; assembly: GCF_000745485.1. Taxonomy (NCBI): domain Archaea; kingdom Methanobacteriati; phylum Methanobacteriota; class Methanobacteria; order Methanobacteriales; family Methanobacteriaceae; genus Methanobacterium; species Methanobacterium veterum. The sequence goes on along the minus strand of NZ_JQJK01000016.1, from coordinate 152,350 downwards.
CGGGGCTGGTTCCGCTGAAATTAGTACCCCACCAGTTATTAATTGCATCTATTGTACTGTCAGAATATATGTCATTGGTTCCAGTATTTCCATAAATACAGTTAAAGTGAATGTTGCAAGTGCCTGCGTTATTACCACAATAGATAGCACTGCCTTTAGTTGTTGCAGTGTTACCTGTGAAAACGCTGCCAGTTATATTCAATGCATTATTAGAGCCAGATTTTCCATCATCTCTCTGGGAAATAGCACCACCTTTCGCTGCAGTGTTACGAGTAAATGTACTATTATTAATGGTCAAACTGCCGTAATTTGAAATTGCACCTGCAGAATTTGCTGTGTTACCTGCAAATGTACTTAGATCAATAGCCATAGTCCCATAATTCTCAATAGCGCCGCCAATGTTAGTTGCATGGTTATTTGTGAAAGTACAGCCTGCAATAGTACTAGTACCGCTGCTCCATATAGCGCCGCTTTCTGCAGTATTATCTTCAAAAGTACTGAAAGTAGCGGTTAAAGTGCCTGTATTGTAGATAGCAGCCCCATCACCTTCTGTAATTGTAATATTCGCATTGTTACCAGTGAAAGTACAACCATTTATAATACAAATACCACCATTATTGTAGATAGCACCACCAGTAGTCGCATTGTTACCAGTGAAAGTACAACCAGTTGCAGTACAAGTACCCCCAGTATTGTAGATAGCACCGCCATTACGTGCGGCGTTATTAATGAATTGACAGTTATTTAAATATAGAGTACCATAAGAATATATTGCTCCATCTCCACCAGAACCTCCCGCTTGAAATATCTTTAAATCATTTAGTGTGAGGTTAGCCCTACCCCCAACATTAATTAGCCAATGCCACCAACTATTGATTATGACGTCGTCTGCATTCCCAGTATCCCCTTTAATTGTAACCTTTTTAGTGATGTATATATGGTAATTACCCGTTCCAGCATAGGTTCCACTCGCCAAATGTATCGTTCCACCATCATTAACCAAGTCCAGCGCATATTTTATTGTTTGGACAGGTTTACTAAATGAACCACGACCATCAGCGTCCTTTCCAGTTGTAGAAACATAAACATCATTCATTCCCAGCTTGAAATTCGCTGCTCCATAACTGGTATCATCTGCACCAGAAGCCACAGCAATATTTTTACTGGACGAAATATGGCCAGGATAACTTGCAGTGACAGTGAATACATTATTACTGCTGAAGAAACTTAAAGTATAAGTCCCGTCGCTGCCAGTGGTTGTACTTGCGAGTTTAGTTCCACCTTTAGAAGCTGTTACTGTAACACCAGAAAATGGGGTTCCATCGGAACATTTAAGCACTTTACCTGAAATCACGACTTTTGAAGGAACATTATTCATAGCGGCTGCTGTCGAATTAGCGGCAGATAGCTGTGTAGAACTGTTATTTGATTGTGTAGTATTATTCGAATTATCTGCAGCCGAAACTGCATTACATGCAAGCAAAATAAGTATTAATGTTAAAGTCAATAGAATTACTTGTTTTTTAATCTTTTTCACCTCCCTTTTAAAATTATTACAATAAATTCGTCTTTTTAACTCTACTTGTAAATTTTTTAACTATAGCATCTTATAAGATGCTATAATCAATAGGTTATTAGTTGTTATTTCATATATAAAGATTATTAAATATGATAAGAAAAAATAGTGGTTATATAATACTAATTTTAAAAAAATTCATTTTTAAAAGTTGAATTTAAAAAAAAATAGGTCTTATATATTACCACTCTCAAAAAAAAATCTTTTAAAAGTTGAATGTAAAAAAATAAGTTCATTTACAAATTTAAATATTTTTTCCCATGGTTACTCAATGCAAAGCGTAAGATTATAAATAAATCTTTCTAAAATCTGATCACGAAGGGGATTATGGCCACCCTGGTACCTTCCAAGGTTCGACATGTATACAAAGGAGAATATAGAAAGTGTAAAAACCATATAATCTATTTTCTGGTTGGGAATATGCTTTTCAATGTATTTACTGAAACCTTCTGTGCTCTCTTTCCAGATTGGCCCAGTTACTTTTCTATCCTGGTTAAACCCTAAATTGAAGAACTCAAAATTATTCCAGAAAAACTTATCCAGGTTTTTAACACATGTTTCTAAAAAGTCCTTGGGGTCTTCAAACTCTTTATCAACAAAAATAAGTGAAGATGCATCTTTATTCAATTTTTCCATGCCGTAAATCATAACCTGATTAAAAAGATTCTGTTTAGTTTTAAACTTGGTATATAAAGTCATCTCAGTAAAACCGGCTTCAGCTGCTATAATTCTAGTAGTGGCACCGGCGTATCCCCTTTTACTAAACAATTTTAATGCAGCATCTAAGATTTTCTGTTTAGTTTCATCAGTCATATAAATCAACCATATATTAAATTTTGAGCCATTTTAAATTTTTCTCAAAAACATATGAACTTTACCTTGAAAGTACAACCCGCAGCATTACCTCCGGGCATAAACGTAATTACACTAATTATAATATAAAAATCACATATTCCTTATTTTAAAAATCAACCATATACTTATAAAAGTGTTTACAGACTATGTAAAAATCAAAATTATAAAAGTACAATGGTCTTTTAATAACGATTATTAAAAATATATTTAGAGGCGAGTTATAATGGTTAAATGCCCTAACTGCGGTATTGAATATGATGATGATTCTATAAAATGTTTAGTTTGCGGATATATGTTCAAAGAATCCCCAGAAAAAAATGTAAAAATTCAAAATGTAAGAGCAACTGAAAATAAATTTAGTTTACAGGCTATTTTTGCAGGGACTCTTGTTTATTCAGGATTAATGTTTTTTATTGGAATGCTGGTAGTTTTACTGGGCCTGTACCATCCCCTAAACCTATCCGAATTTGGGTCTGCATTCATATTTGCAGTTATAGTGCCCCTCATAATAGGTAACATCCTGGCTTGCTGGATTGGAAACAGCAGTTATCAGCAGAGCATGCTTAATGGAGGAATAATAGGAATTTTACCGGTTCTAGTACTTTCACTTTTTGGTTTAGGTGATTTCAGTATTTTATTCCTTTTCTTCATCATGGGAACTTTAGGTGGAATTTTAGGTAAGGTTATAACAACCAGGCTAATAAAAAATCCCCAAACAAATTATATGAAAAAAATTAGATTTACCATGGTATTTCTTTTTATAATAACAGGCTGTATCCTCGGTACGACAATGGCAATTGCAGGTGCCGGCAACAACACAACATATGACCAGAAGGGAATCTCATTCAGTTATTTTGGAGAGTTAGTTACACTGGACAACCCCGTAAATACACATCCCTTCGGTACAGGAAATAACCTTACTGTAATTACAGCATTGAACGGAGTAAATAATACAGGAACCCAATCAGATGCTTTACTTATAAGTAAAGGTCCTGTGACAATGTCATTACAGGATTATACCAATGCAGAAAAAGCGTCTATTCAAAAAGCTAACTGCACAATCATTTCAGAAACAAATTCAACTGTAGATGGAGTTCCGGCCACTGAGATTGATTACAACAGCACCAGCAATATTGCAGGAGTAGAGTTACTTCTTATAAAAAATAACAGTATTTACAGTCTGAACTTCAATTATGATAATAACAACGAGATCCAGCGGTATATTTGCTTTTTACCTATTGAAAAAAGTTTGCATATACAGTAAATCAATTTAAATAAAAAAAAGGAAGTGGTATCATCAGGTGATGACTACTTCTAACTTATCTTCTTCTACCGCGTTTTTAATTTCACGTGCTATTCTGCGCCCCATACTCATGAATTCACCGAACATGATGTAACTGTAAGCAGAAGCATGCATGAATGTGTTTGTTCCACCATCTATCCTTGCACTCATTTCGAACACAACGATTTCAAGGTTATCAGTACACAAAGTCTGTAAACAGAATGGACCGTTCATTCCAGGTTTTACTAATTCTTTAGCGGCTTCAACAAGGTTGTCACCAATATCGAATACCTGTGGGAGTAATGATTCCCGTATAACCACAGGGTGGTTACCTGTTATGACATAAGATGGATCCAGTGCAAGCTCAAGCTGATCTTTAGCTGGAATTCTTGTTACACCGTCGATATTGGATTCAAATCTGCTGTCCATACCTAAAACTTCGACTTCATCTTTTAATGCAGAATAGAAGAAGTGAATACAATAATTACATCCGGAAACGTATTCTTCGATGTGTGCCTTTTCTATATCATCTTCTGTAATCCATTCCCTGTCGATCATGTTGATAATTTTTTTATCGAATTCTTCAGGCGATGCTGCCACGAAATATCCTTTTCCGCCCCTTGCACCTGGGAATTTTACCATTACAGTCCTGTCAATGTCTGCACTGCTTTCGAATTTTTTAGGTATCCTTATGTCTGATGCCAGAAGAAGTTTCCTTTCAAGGTCTCTTTCAGCTTCCCATCTTAAGATGGACCTGTTCCCAAACATTGGAACATAAAATTCACTTTCAACACGATCAAGTCCTGCATAGGCTATAAAAGAACCATGTGGGACAATAATACAGTTTAAATCGCGTAATTTTTGTTGTACATCTTCATTTACTATATCGCTGAATTTATCAACAAGTATAAATTCATCAGCAACTCCGAAACGCTGGTATGGTACTTCACGTCCTTTTTCGCACACTACAGCTGTCCTGAAACCTTCTTCTTTTGCTCCTTTTAGTATATGTAAAGATGTATGACTTCCTAATGTTGCAATGGTTATGTCTTTTTTATCATATTTATTTAAGATATCAAGGATTTTCTGTCTATCTACTAAACTCATTTTGAATCTCCCCTGTCTTATTTTGAATAATAAATAAATTTTGTCTATTGTAATAGTTATTCTTTTTGTCTTGATCACCACGCCATACCAAATTAGGAACTATTTAGAAAATACGAATACTATTTTTTTGGAAAATCCTGAAAATTGGCCTTAGTAATCTAACATAAAAGAAGATACCTATTCTAATTAACTTTTTAAGTTAATTTGTCATGTATATATCTTATTCCTATCTTTAAACATCATATTATCAATTTTGCATTTTCTGGAAGTTTAAGTTATAAACTGCGATAACATTTTAAATATCTAACCTAAATATTATATTTATGAAAGGCAAAGTCATCGGAGATATCCTTGTTTTAAAAAATGAACCGGATAATTTACAGGAATTACTAGATTTACCTGAAGTAAAACGTATAGTTAAATTAGGACGTATAAATGGCCCTAAAAGAGAGCCAGAAGTTAAGATGCTTGTTGGTGATAACACCGAGACAATTCACAGGGAAAACCACTGTTTTTTCAAGTTAGATGTTGCCAGAATAATGTGGTCTAAGGGAAACACAGGGGAAAGGAAAAGGATGGCAACTCTGGCTGAAGACGATGAAACCATCGTTGATATGTTCGCTGGAATTGGATATTTTTCTATACCGCTTGCTGTACACTCCAATCCTGCCAAAATTTATTCATTAGAAATAAATCCAGTGTCATATGGCTACTTAAAGGAAAATATCATGCTTAATAAAGTTGAAGACATAATAGAACCAATATTAGGTGACTGCAGAGAATTTGCACCTAAAAATTTTGCAGATAGGGTTTTAATGGGCTATATTGGAAATACACACGAGTACCTGGATAAAGCAGTGGACATCGTGAAGCCAGGGGGCATTATCCACTATCACGAATCAGTGCCGGATAAGTTAAAATTTGAAAGACCACCTCAAAGGATAATTGACGCTGCAGATGGGCGTGATGTGGAAATATTAAATAAAAGAATCATAAAAAAATATTCTCCCGGCGTTTACCACGTTGTAATAGATGCACGAATTGAATAAATTAATTAATTTTGCGTGATTATATGAACACTCATCAAAAAATATCTAATTTGATTGAATATAATACTGCAAAGTTTTTTCTTAATTTAGGGCATTTAAATGGTGATGAGATCTGTGATACCCATGAAATTAAATATATATTCACAAAAAACTGGTTCAGCCGCATTTTCATGGCAAATTTCAAGGAGTCGGACATATCTACAAGTATTGAACAGATAGCCTCCATGATTAAAAAGTTAAATATATCTGCTTCATGGTACATCACACCCCAATCACATCCTGCAAACCTACAAAAATTCCTTAAATTTCATGGTTTTACCCATAAAGATGATTGGAGCGCCATGGCAATTGATCTTAAAACCACTCCGGAGAGTTTTGATATTCCAGAAGCTATGGAGATAAAAGAAGTTCTTAATTTAGATGAACTCAAAACATGGACTGATATCCTGGTAAAAAGCTTTGAATTCCCAGAAATAACCCAGTCTTATAAAAAATATTTTATTAATGCAGGACTTGAAAGCCTTAATTCTCATTATTACCTAGGATTCTTAAATGAGAAGCCAGCAGCTACAGGCGTACTCTTTGATGGTGAAGGAGCTGCAGGTTTATTTTATATTGGAACAGTTCCAGAGGCTAGAAGACAAGGTATAGCCAAAGCTATGGTTTGTTATCTCCTCAGTACTGCAAAAAAGAAAGGATACCCTATTTCTGTTTTACAGGCAAGCGAAATGGGATATCCAGTTTACAAAAAGATTGGTTTTAAGAAATATTACACTACAAAAATTTACAGGAGATAAAATTCCATTTAACCTCAAAATAATCAAGTTTCAAAAGATTAAAAATTTAGATTTACGCTCATGTCTAAATGGTTGTGCCGATGTTACTTTGAATTTTTATGAGTTATGTTGTTAAGTAAATTACACTCTTCCAAATATCATTTCATATAATTAATTGATATTATAATTTAACATAAATCATGAAGTGTGCACATGATCATTAACATGAGCGTAAGAATTTATCTCATAATTATATTAAATATAAAAAACAAAGTATAAAATAAGATAAATGCTCTTAATCTCCTAAAAGAGGTGTGTTGTGGTAATATGGACTTATATGAAGCTATAAGAAATAGGAGAAGTATAAGGAAGTATAAAGACAGAGAAATTGATGATGATCTTATAAATAAAATAATTGAAGCAGGGGTGTGGGCCCCATCTGCCGGGAATCTACAAAGCTGGGAAGTTGTAGTGGTAAAAGACCCTGAAATAAAATCTCAACTTGCAGTTGCATGTTACATACGGGAATTCATTGCAGAAGCCGCTGCTGTGCTGGTAATGTGTGCCTATAAACGGAAATCAAACGCAGCATATGGTGAAAGAGGACAGGAACTTTACTGCATACAGGATGCCGCGTGTGCAGCTCAAAATATGCTCCTTATGATCCATGATCTTGGATTAGGGGCCTGCTGGAATGGATCCTTTGATGAAGATTCAGTTTCAGCTTTATTAGGAATTCCAGATGGTGTAAGACCCGTAGCAATAATTACTGTGGGCTATCCTGATGAAAAGCCTATTCCCCCACCAAGGGAAGAAATTGAAGACTTCATTCATCATGAAACATATTAATTCAAAAACATCAGTATTTCAAATTTACTTTTTAATTACTGAATAACACTCAACTAGACAACTGATAAATATGGATAAAATCATTGGAATAGATCTATCAGGAAAAACCGAAAATCCAACAGGAATCTGCTTTTTAGATGCACATAATCTTAATTTTAACACTTTTTTTGGAAATAAAGAGATTTTAAGTTATATATATAAGAAAAAACCGTCTTTAATTGTAATTGATGCTCCACTATCCCTTCCAAAGGGCAGATGCTGCCTGAGTAAAGACTGCAGCTGCAGTAAAAAAGGAGGGCATTTCAGGGAAGCAGAAGCGGAAATGCGCAAATATGGGAGAACACTGCCTCTTACCTTCCGTGGAATGAGAATGCTTACAGAAAGAGGCATTAAAATAGCAGAGAAACTTAGAGAGGAATACACTGTCTTAGAATCCCATCCGAGGACTGTTCAAAAAATTTTAGGTCTTTCCAATTTATATAAAGACTTAACAAAATATTTTGAATTACCAGAAAATGTCAGTGAACACGAACTGGATGCTGCACTGCTTGTTATATCTGGCATCTTTTATGCACAAGAAGAATTTATGGAGTTTGGTGACGTGGATGAAGGCACCATAATTCTCCCTAAAGAAAACAGGAATATAAATGATATTTTAAATTTTAAGATGTTTCCCTGATTTAATATAATATTAAACTATATTATTCTATGCATTTACAATATTGAAGTTAAAATAAACCTAATTTAAACTTATTAATCCATTTAATGATGATTTCAGATTATTTATTTATGCCTTTTTTAATCAAATAGTAATATTATTTATCATATGATGATCATAATAAGTACATGAGACCTCCAATGACAAAAAGGGAATCTGTACTCAAGGCTACGTATGAAATATTGAGATATAACAAATATTCAGGTGTTGCAACTTTTATATTCAGAACAAAATTAATGGAACGCCTGCATGAATATAATGATGATATAATTCGTGACCTTGAGGAAATATTGATCAGATATGAGTTGATATTAAAAGACAAAAAGACCCAGCTTTTAATACCTACAAAAAAGCTGTTATATGCCCCCGAATTTCAATTATTATACCTCAGTAAAAAGACGGCAGTTCCAATAAGTAATAAAATTAGACAATCCCGATTCCCGAGAATATAAAATGAATTGAACAATAACACGGTATATGGTAAGCTGTTTAAATAGCATATTCATCCAACCAACAATCTAATTAAAAATGATTAAAGGAGTGATATAATGGCCGGAATGAGCCCTGAAGCCGTTTATAATTATTTAGGTGGCGTACAGTATCCAGCTAAAAAGCCTGAATTAATTAAACACGCCAAAATTAACGGCGCTGGCGCAGATGTAATCAATGCTTTAGAAACTCTTCCTGATGAAGAGTATAAATCTCAAGATGAACTTATCAGGATAGGATCAGAGCTTAAACATAAAGAATGGTCAGAAATTAGGCATGAACACGGCAGATAATAAACTATAAATTCTTTTAGTACCCTATTAAAATAATTCTCTTATTCTTTTTAATGAATTTTATGCAATTAGGTACTGTTCTCAATTAGCCTATCTGGAATCTTTTCCATAAGTTCATCAACTGTTTCAGCACCATTAAAAGCAGTTATAACAGATTCAACAGGTTTGCTGTATATTCCATGATAATCTACCTCACCATCCTTCGAAACTGGAAATGCAAGCTTTTCCCCATCAACTGAAAACTGGGCGTTTACATCTTCCCTGTTGCCTCTAGCATCCAGCCTATACCATTTATTATCTAAAAATACTGCATTAAGCCCATGGAGTATGTATCCTCCCCCATGAGTAAGTCTTTGGTAGCAAAAACCTGTTGGAACTCCCAAAAATCTCAGCATTGCAGCAAGCAAATTAGATTTTGCAAAACAAATTCCATGACCATTATCCAGAACTTCAGACGCTTTAAAAGTCACTTTCTAGCCATTGATGTCCAGTGAATGGAGTATTTCATCCCGTACAAATTCATAAATATTTTTGATAGTTTCAAGCTGATTTTTAGAATCTAAAGATAATTTTAGCGCCTTTTCCTGAATCATGGAACTATTGTAATCCATGATTTCAGAATCTTTCAAATAATCTGTTATATCATCCATCTGACTGCAAATTTTCGACCCCAAACTTTTTATGTTTTTCGTATTTTTATCTGCTTATTAAAATACAAATTAGTTTCATCTTCAACTAAAAAAAATAAAAAAAGTTGTCAAACCAGGTTTTCAATCTCTTACCGCAGTACCCTTAAAGAAGTTATAAAAGAAAACCCCATCAGGCTCTGTTGTTTTATATAAGTCTTCTATCCCCTTTTTCCAGGATTCAACATCCATCATACCTGAAGAAATTGCCTGTTCTTTAACTCCTTCCACCATCGCAATAATAGTCCTTTTATTGAACCCTTCCACTAAATCAGGTTTACTTGCATCTACATATACTATTTTAGGTGAAACCTGAACATTTTCAAACCCTGAATTTTTTAAGAGGGGATAAATTTCCCTTCCAATCATCGGGTTACAGTCCAGTCCAGTTTGACACTCTATCAAGCATTCCCAAGCTTTAACCGATTCTTCTGTTTCAGGATAAAAATAGCATGACCCATGATCTCCTTCAATTACAGTGATTGAACCCCCTTTCTTAAGAACTCTCCTTAAACTTTCCAGTGCAGCTATTGGATCCTTTAGATGCTCAAGCACGAAACAGACAAATATATGATCAAAAGTTTCATCCTCAAATGGTAAATTTAGAAGGTCTGCCCTTTGAAATTCAACATTAGAGAAGTCATTTTGTTCCATTAACTCTTTTGCCTGCATTATTGAGTCTTCAGATATATCAATTGAAGTGATTTCAGCTTTAGGGCTGCTTTTTGCAAGCCTTATCGTTTGAGCCCCCACCCCACAGCCTGCTTCTAAAACCTTGCTTCCTGCAGGGTATTTAGTACCACTATGCAGAAGATCAGCGAGCGTATTTGCCTGATCAAGTAGTCTGTTAGACTCCTCTTCAGAATATCCGTGAACATAATCATTACCCATAATAATCATTCCCTATTAAAATTTGTTGGTCCATTAAACTAATTTATATTTTCATTTTTGATCTTTGCCCCTCATTTAGTCTTTTAACGCCGAACTTTATTTAAAGAGTGATAAGATCAATATATCAGTGAAACTTTGAATAAATTTTATACAGGATAGTGCTATTTAAAGCTTTACAGCACATATATGTACGTTTAATGAGAAAATAATAGAAATATCCATAATTAAAAGTTTATTTAAATGGCTTAAAACTGTTTAATTACTCTAATAACCAGTCCATATCAAATATTTTATCTAAAGCTTCATTTAAATTTCTACTCTGCCTCAATATTTCCACAACTCTTCTGTCTGGCTCAGCATATATAACCCTAAAATCAACTTCATTTTTCTCTTCTTCGGGCAAGTAAGCAAGATATTCCTCACCAATGCTAAATCTAGCATTGATCCCGTTTCCATTTCCACGGGCATCCAGCCTGATCCATTTATCAATACTCCCGATGAAAACTGCATTCAGCCCATGCAAACCCATTTTCCCATCAAATTCAAGTTTCTGATAGCAAAATCCAGTTGGGATCCCAAGATACCTCAAAATAGCAGCTAATAAATGAGAATTGGCAAAACATAGGCCGTGTTTAAACTTCAAAACGTTCGATGCATTCCAAGTTACATTACCACTGCCAATATCTACCGAATGAGAAATTTCGTCACGTACAAATTCATAAACAGTTTTTATTAGCCAAATTTCATCATTGATCCCTTTTGATAAATTTAAGGCAGTTCTCTGGATATCTAAATCTTCAAAATTTATAATCTCAGAGGAAGCAAGATATCTGGTCATGTCAATAGTTTCAGGAGTTAACTGCATTTAATCACCACATACGCTTTCCATAAATGAAAAAATAAAATATATCATTTATTTAACAATTCATTCAATTGCACAGGCCCATATAAATGTTCTAAAGCATCTACAAGATTATCCTCTTTAAGATAGTGGAGTGAGTTATTAATTGCCTGAAGGCTGGAATATATCAACAAAGTAGGCAAACTAACCCTTGCTACTCCCAATTTCCTTAAATCATCAATTGTAAAATTATTGATATTGTAAGGCTGACCTGCTGCAATGCTAACTGGCCCTTTTACTCCCTTCACGATCTGTTTAACCTCATCCAGTGTTGAGGCATACGTTACAAATGCAAGATCAGCTCCCACTTCAAGATATTGATTAGCACGATCTATTGCAAGATCCAATCCTTCAGATCTATCATCAGTTGATTTTAAAGCATCCGTCCTCCCATTTATTATAAAATCATGGTAACCTTCTATCTCTGCAGTTTCTCTGGCCACCATAATTTTTTGGGCCATTAAATCAGCATCTATTATAGACAGTTTACTTTTTCCATCAGGAATCTGGTCTTCAATATTAAGTCCGGCAACCCCTACCTCCAGATATCTTTCAACTGTGTCAATTACTACTTCAGGCCCACCGAACCCATCTTCAGCATCAGCCATGACTGGAACATCCACTGATTCAACAATCCTGCGTGTTAATTCGATATTTTCATCAAGAGTAACGTCGATTTCTCGCTTATAACCTGCAGAAATTGAAAAACTGTATCCCGAACATTGAACGGCTTTAAATCCTGCATTTTCAATTAGTTTAGCACTTATTGGATCATATGCATCAGGTACGACCAGTGTTTCACCTGAATTTAAAAGTTCTTTGAGTTTTTTGCTTTTCATAAAATCCATTCTAAACATCCACCATGTTATTTAGATTAATATATTATTGGAATTTCCAAATTTTAAGAGCTAAAATTTAAACTTCATCATGACCCTCATTTAATAATATCATATTTAATCCAGATTATATCATCTTTTAATTTATTAATATGTACTAATTTAAGTTTTATTGTATTATTTAGAGGATTTAAATCATTAGAAATAAAAATTGAACTTTCATTTATATTCCCAACAAGTTCAGGGTGGATAAGCAAGTGAATTTCGTCTGCTAAACCTCCATTAAGGAGGACACCGTTTAAAATACCTCCACTGTCTACCCTAATAGATCTTATCCCATATTTAGAATTTAATCTTTCCATTGCGCCCTTCAAATCCACATATTTTTCGCCTGCAATTATATAATCAATATCCCTCCCTTTCAAAAAATCCAGATATTCTTCAGGTGTTGCTTTAGAGCATAGGACAATAATATCCCTCAAATAGGGCATCTTAAATAATTCATCCCATATCCTGATCTGTCCTTTACTGTCTGGAATAACTAAAAACGGTCTTAAATCCTCTGGATCTTTTTCTCTGTTAACCAGTGATTCTAAATCTTCTTCACGGATTTCCCCAGGTTCGGCCCCAAGTCCTGTTAAAACAGTATTACTTCCCATTAACACTGCATCAATATCCCATTTAGAAACAAGATCATAATATAACTCAATATCTGCATTAAAACCTGTTATCCTCCCATCAAGGCTAACTGCGTTGTATAAAATAACATGCGGCAACATAATATTCACTACCTTAAATATTCTATATTTATATCTGGATTCAGAGCAATTCCTGGTTTTGCTAGTAACTCAACAAATCTGAAACCTTTTGAGGGATGAAAAATATTTGCAGATGCGCAGCTTTTTAAAATCCATGCTGTATCAAGGCCCATCTCAGTACCTGCACATGCAAGTACCAGTTCATTTTCCGGAATGACTCCTGCATCAGTGGTCATTAAAACAGATTCCATAGATACTAATGTTCCAGGCGAAATTAATTCAAGTGTTTTTGCCATGACATCAATAGATGTAATTTTTTGGAGGTGTAATCTCATTGAAAAAGTAGGCCCAAAAAGTGGAATAGTTCCCCGAACAACTTCAACATTTAATTCATTTAATTTAGACATATTTTCTTCTGTAATATTCATAGGGACTCTTTTTAATCCTTTTTTAATCCATTCATCCCTTCTTTTCTTGAGTTCAGGTATTTCAGCAAATAGATCTTTACCCATCTCATTTACTTCCCAGTACATGCCTTGAGGGCATGTAACACAAACTATTTTCTTATTTTTTATTCTTTCAGCTATTTTAAGAGCACTATCCCCTGTAATGGACGCTACTACAATATAATTCACTTCCAAAGAGGCATCTTTTAAGATTTCTATCACTTCATCAGTATTTACAGGACCTGGTCTTTCAAAAACTTTCATATTAACTTCCCCTCGTAAAGAATGTATTACTATAATATTTAAACCAATTTAGCTTTTTGTAACTGAACCATTACTAAAATACTCCATACTACTTTTAAGGGCGTGTAAAATAGTATATATTTATATATATGCTCTAATGCATTTAATTACATCAAATTTTAATTTAATATTAAATTAAGTCCATAATATCATTTAAAAAAATAAATCCACAAGTTATATCCTCTTTTTTTAAAATTTCAATATCTTTAGATTTGGGAATAAAATGGAAAAACTTGGGTTAAAAATCCGGTTAAAATCGGGTAAATCTCGGAAAAACTATTTTTAAAGGTTATTATAACCTTAATATTAGCACTAAAGAGAAGGAGGTAATTTATATGTCATAATTTACTTTATATTTCCAAAATTATCACGTATCTTTGCTAAATATCAAAAATAGTCAATTTAAATCAATTATGTAAAATTAAAATTTGTAAGTTTAAGGTGAAAAAATGAATCTTTACAAATTAGCGTTTAATAATATCCTCAGGAAAAAGCTTAGAAGCTCATTAACCATGCTGGGGATAATAATCGGCGCTGCAACTATCCTAATACTCATGGGTACCACTGCAGGACTAGCTTCAGCAGTTAAAGACCAGACCAGCGAGTATATGTATGATGTTATAATCGCGCCAGCGTCCAGTAGTGGATCCTACTTACTGGATTCGCAAACGGTTTCGAAGGTAGATAAATTATCTAACATCTATGATTTACAGGAAGTAACTGTATTTTCAGAGGACATAAATGGAAAAACAGTTACTATCGGTGGTACAAATGACTGGAAGAAAGTTAAAATAAAAAGTGGAACACCCGGAGTGGTAATTAACCATGCAGTTGCAGATAAGCTTGGCCTGGGCATTGGAGATAAAATAAAAGTTAAAAACCAGGAACTAACCATCACCGGAATATCTAACGAAGAACAGGTAGATGAAGACGTAATGGGTATTTACGTAAACCAGCACCTTGCAAAGCAAATGGCTGGTAACAAAGTAAGAGCCATCTACGCCCGAACAAATGGAGATCCAAAGACCGTTGCAAATGATGTAGAAAAGCAGGTAAAAGGAGTTAATGTAGAAACTAAATCAGAAAAAGTCGCTAAAGTTCAGGAATGGAGTAATAAAGCATTGCTCTTTATGGGAATGATTGCAGGTATAGCCCTGGTTGTGGGAATTATAAGTGTAGTAAATACCATGATGATGAGTGTTATGGAAAGAACAAGAGAATTAGGAGTTTTAAAAGCAATTGGATTTACAAACTGGGATTTAAAAGGGAGTATACTCTTTGAATCCGGCCTCCTGGGATTTTCAGGATCAGTCATAGGAATCATAATTGGAATTGCAGGAATCATATTAGTGGCAAAGATGTTGAATTTTACAACATATATTCCAGAAATGATGCCGCTGTGGTTAATTGGAAGTGTGATTATAGGATCCACCATTTTAAGTATTCTGGCAGGATTATATCCAGCAGTGCGTGCTTCAAAATTAAATGTTGTGGAGGCACTTAGACATGAATAAAACAGTACTTGAATTTAAAAATGTTTGGAAAACTTATACAATGGGAGATGAAACTGTAAATGCCCTTGCAGGCCTAAATCTGGCTCTAGAGAAAGGTTCCTTTACAGCAGTCATGGGGCCATCTGGATCAGGTAAATCAACGTTCCTGCACGTGGCTGGAATACTAGACATGCCCACCAGAGGTACATTTCAAATTAATGGAAAGGAAACTCATAAATTATCAGTTAAAGAGCAGGCAAGGCTTAGAAGGGATGAAATTGGCTTTATATTTCAGCGTTTTAACTTGATGTCGCAGCTTACAGTCCTTGAAAATGTCATGCTCCCCATGATAAAAGAGGATACAAAAAAAGCTGTAGACCTTTTAAACAAAATGGGATTAGCAGGAAAATATAATAAGCGCCCAGGACAGCTTTCAGGGGGAGAACAACAGCGTGTTGCAATAGCCAGAGCACTTATAAATGATCCATCCATTATACTGGCGGATGAACCAACAGGAGAACTTGACACCAAAAATGCGGACTCTATAATGCAGATACTTCAAGATTTAAACAGGGATGAAGGAGTAAGCATTGTTATGGTTACCCACAATCCCTCATCAGCAGAGTTTGCAGGTGAAATTCTCCATATGAGCGACGGTAATTTCGTCAAGTGGAGCAAATAAGCTTATAAATTTTCTTTTAATTTTTTAATACTTAAAAATGAAGAGAAATATCCGCCCTAATTAATAGAACTCAAAGGAATCAACTAATTATTAAAATTTATTTAATTAGTAATCAAATTTGGGAATAAAATGTAAAAAGATGGAGTAAATTTCGGAAAAACTTTTTTAGTGTTATTGGATTGATCTACTAATACAATTCATATAATAAAAAGATGAATCATTTAATATTAATGGCCGTTATAGTGTTATAAAACCTTTATAATAGCCATGAGGTTTAAAAAAATGTTATTTGGAGCACCAGACTTATTAACAAGTGCAATTGTAGTTATAACCGTTATACTGGGGCTTGGAACCATTTTCCTGTTATGCGGACTGCTCTATATTTACTGGGGAAATTACAGGGAAACAAAATCAGGTTATGCAGTAGGCCTTTTATTATTTGCATCAGCTTTACTGCTCCAAAATATCCTGTTAACAGCAACTTACTTTATCAGCATACTTGATCACTGGTATGAAGGAATTGTAATGTTTGCGCTTATCCTTTTTGAATTTATAGCCCTTTCAATACTCTTTAAAATAAGCTGGGAATGAATATTAATAACAATTACAAATTAGGGGTCTTTCATGAAAAAAAAGTTTCTGTGGTGGTTAATTGTAGGTACTAAAGGAGGTAAAAACCGCGCCAGAATAATTAATGAACTTAAAGAGAGGCCTTATAATATTCACCAGCTTGCAGAAAAGCTTGAACTTGATTATAAAACAGTTCAACACCACATGGGAGTTTTAGAAGAATCCGGCGTTGTTACATCAAGTGGGGAAAAATACGGCAGGTTATACTTCCTTTCAGATAAAATGGAAGAGAACTACGACACGTTCCATGAAATATGGTCCCAATTTCAGAAAAAATAGATTAAGAGGTTAAAAATGATACCGCCCGAATTTTTAAATGTTATAATAATCTCCAGTAAGATACTTGGAATTGGAAACATATTCCTGTTAACAGGGCTGCTGTATATTTACTGGAGAAGTTATAAAGAAATGAAATCCAAATATACCTCAGGATTGCTTTTCTTTGCATCATTTTTCCTGTTTCAAACCATAGCCCTAGCAGTAGCACTCTTTTCCATAAAATGGTTTGTAACTGAGTTTTTCATCGTGCTGTTGGAATTCATTGCACTTTCAATACTCCTGAAAATAAGCTGGGAAAGATGATTTATTATCATTCAAGTGCAAAATTCATTCAAATCATGAATTTTGAATTTGATCAGCTAAGTCCATTACCATTAGACTTCCAGATTATAAGTTTAATATGATTCGGACTGCAAAACAAGGTATGATTAAAAAATATTAAGTCCAACATATCCAAAAAGTATTTATACCAAATCAGAAATATAATTTTTTTTACAGTCCCTTGGGGTAGTGGTAATCCTGTGAGGCTCTGGACCTTTCGACGGCGGTTCGACTCCGCCAGGGACTACTCTTTTTTAATGTTTTAATTTGCTTAATCTTTAAAAAAAAGAAAATAAAAGTTTTTTTTATAGTTCAGCTACAATAAGCATTTCATAATCTTCTGTGGTTAGCTCGTCTTCTCTACTGTAATTTCCAATTTTAGATGCAAATATATCAATTTTACTGAAATTCAGTGATTTAAGGAGCCATGTAATTTCAGAAGGCACATAATACCGTTCATTGCAATTTAAAACCATAGGATTTCCATCGTCATCTTCAATTTCCATGGTAGATATATCACGGAAAGTCATGAGGTCAAATGAATTCCCTTCACTCACACCTTCCACCGCGTTGGAATTTATGAAATCTTTAACAGAGTGGTAAAGAGGATAAAGACCATTTAATGTAGTAAATATCAGCTTTCCATTCTTTTTTAATGCTTTAGCAGCATTCTTTAAGATTTCAAAGTTCATTTCGTCAGTTTCCATTAAAGAAAATCCTCCTTCACATAACATAATTACCAGATCAAACTCATCTTCAAACTTCAATTTTCTAGCATCTGCCTGCTGAAAATTCAAATTTACAGCAGCTTTCTGGGCTTTTTCCCTTGCTTTGGCCAGCATGGATTCTGAAAGATCGATTCCTGTGACGTTGTAGCCCCTCTTTGCAAGCTCTATGTCATGCCTGCCGGTCCCACATCCAATATCAAGGATTTTACAGTTTTTATCATAATTTATCTCTTTTTCGATGAAATCCACTTCTCCAAGGGTTCCCTGGGTGTAAATCTCATTCTCATATTTATTAGCGTAGTTTGTAAATAGTTCTTCGTACCATTGTTTCATTTTAATCATTCCTAAGTTAATACTAATATAATCTAAAAGTCATCCTAATTAATATTTTCCAATGAAATAAAAGGGTATTTGCAATTAGCATATAATTTTATGATTTTTTTAATTCTTAATTCCAAAATATCAATATTTACAGCTATTAATGCATTTTTAAAATTGTAAATCTATATGATAGTTATAAATGTAAATAATGATTACTTAACAGCTTATGAACTTCAATCTTCCCTGATTGTATTCATTTTCCAGGGTTTTAAGCGGGGCATCCACCTTGGAACATTTTTTTATACACAATGTAATCGTTACCAAACCGTTTAGCTCAGGTTCCTCTGAATACACAAAATAGACATGGTTTACAATAAAGAATAAAATAAACAGTATGAACAGCTCAATTGAAACAAAAATCAGCGCTTCACCAAGAACTATCATTAAAACGCTGCTTATCATTGGATTTCTGACATATCTATATGCACCTGCAACCACCAGCTTCTTTGGAGGATCCCACGGCGCCAGTGTGCCTTTG
This sequence comes from Methanobacterium veterum, assembly GCF_000745485.1. Lineage (NCBI taxonomy): Archaea > Methanobacteriati > Methanobacteriota > Methanobacteria > Methanobacteriales > Methanobacteriaceae > Methanobacterium > Methanobacterium veterum. The sequence goes on along the minus strand of NZ_JQJK01000016.1, from coordinate 133,543 downwards.
CCTACTCTAAAAAATGCCGGATTTGTATAGATCACGAATCCCAATCCTAAAACTATTAAAAAAGTACCTATTGCTAACATAGCTCCAGATAATGCGGAAAGCCAGTAAATGATTGTTGAAGCCTAAAATAACAAGTACTGGTATTATGACTGTAATAATAATCAGTAAAATCAACGAAAATAAAGCCATTATAGATAAACGCATTGTTTTCCCTAATATAATATCTATAAAGCTTAATAAATTCCATTCAAATGATCCAAAGGATGAAATAAAACTCAAAAAATAAAAAAATAAATTACAATTATTCCTTTATATCTTCTAAAATTGATCTTACTTCATGAGTATTTCCCCAATGACATTTATCTCCTATTTCGCTGTACTTCAGGAACCCTCGTGCCAGACAGTTCCTGCAGAACCATAAATGTTCGCATTCTCCACATATTTCAACTCTTGGATCTTCCAGTTCAACCAACTTTTTGAAAGTATTTTTTGAAAATAAATGTGCCATATCCTGATTACATAAGCATCCCAGCGAAATATCCTCTGAATTAGATAAAGGGCACATTTTCATGTTTCCACCAGGAGTTAAACATAAAAACTCGCTGAATGCACCGCAGTTCAGTCTATTTTCACTTTTTTTGTTGAGTACTGGCATCATTTCATCATGATTTTCAAATAGAAATTCATTAAACTCATCTTTAGCAGATTTTAATTGTTTTTCTAAATGTTTCCTCAATTCAATATTTTCTGGAGGAAATGTAATTTCAGGATCATTACCTCTGCCCACAGGGAGTACAGTAGATGTCATCATAGAACTGGCCCCTAATTCTATGGCCAAGGCAGCTGTATTTGAAATCTGGTCCATGTTTAGGGGAGTTATATTCATGGCCACCTGAATCTTAAACCCATTATCACTCAACAGTTTAATGGCTTTTTTTGCATTTTCAAACGCTCCATCCCTCCCACAAAACCAGTCCATATATTTAGAGTTGTCACCGTGCAAATCAACTTGGAAAGCTAATTTATCTTTATACTCACTTAGACACATTATATGCTCTTCATTTAATAAATAACCGTTTGTAATAACGTTGACTGAATTAAAATTACATGCACAGTGTTTTACTATATAAACGAAATCAGGGTGGGTTAAAGGATCTCCTCCAGTTAACTCAATTTTAGAGGTTCCCAAATGATTTAACTCATCTAAAACTGTTATTAGTTCCTTTGTTTTCCAAAATTCGTCTCTTTTAGGGCTGCTGTTAATATAACAGTGCCTACATGAAAAGCTGCAGTTGTAGGTAAGTTCAACAGAAACATTCATGGGAGCGGGGACCTCCCAGTTTCCAGTGGAATTAAAATTTATATCTTTGGGCTGGCTTAACATATCTACAAATAACTTTGAACCATCTAAGTAATATTTAACAGTTTCAAATAATGAATCTGGATCTTCATGGCAGTAAATGGCAAGTTCTCCAGAAATTTCTTCTAAACTGCGTTTACCACTGCATTTATCAATTATTCTTGCTGCATCTTCATTAATTACGTAACATTTACTTTTATTTGCAGATGAATAAATAAATCCGTATTCAGGGCCTTTGTGAAGGACATACCCCTCTCTTAGCAGGGGAAATATTTTACTGGATGACATTGATTCACCTCTAAAAATTAAATAGAGAGGTTAAATCCTCTCAATACTTTTTATTAATTCAACATGGTCTGGCCAGACCCTAACTCCATGTGATATTAGAATTTATCTAATTTGTTATATTCATAATTGGACACTTTTAAAACATTAATAAAGTGTAACATATTGAAGTTTTTACAATTGTTGCAGGTTGCATACTTTTCACCTCTTGCATCCCTATTTCGGTCCATAACTTTATTTGTGCTACTTTAATTCTTATTTATTCTGTAAAACAGAATTTACCATTTAAACATGAATATAGAGTAAAATATTGGAATTACTGCTGCTGTTTCTGATTTCATATTACTCGTTTGGTTTTATAACTTTAAATTTGATCCTGTAAAGTCTATAACCGGGATTAAAAGATCAGCCATACAGCAGTGCACCAGTTCACTTCCACCATTGTTGCAGGTTTCATATTTCTCACCTATTAAGAGCTTAATTTAGTTCATAACTTCATATATTTGATTTAAATATTAAATTACATCCCTAAATTTGTTATAATTTACATCGACATGCTTCATGTTTTAAAACATGAAATTTGCCCAACATAATGAAGTTTTTACAATTGTTGCAGGTTTCATATTTCTCACCTCCCAAAGTGTTAATCAGTTGGTAAGAATTTTTGTTATTCCATACAAACTGACACTTTTACATTAAAAGTTATAATATATAAATTTTTCTATTAAAGTGAAGTAAAAAGAATTTATAATGATTAAAAATGTAATTACATAAACTAAACTCATTTAATATTCTATAAAACCATTTAATACAACCTATTTATTCAAAAAAAGCATAATAAACCTTTAAAATTTATGTCACTATTATTCGCTATACTCAAGGTTATACTCAAAATATTAATTATTATAAAATAACTGCATTATTATAATTATTTAACATGTTTATTTGCGATAATAATCTGTTTTAATCTAAATATTAAAATTTAAGCAGTTATATACCCAATTTAATCATAACAACATGTACCCTCATTCATATTGTTTTAAGTTTTTCATTTAAAATAAGAAAATAATAAATAAAAATAGTAAAGATAATTAAATTTCCTAACCATTAAATAATTTGTTTTTTCTTATCTCCAGTATCCCTAATTGTGCCCCTATTTTGCCCTTTTTTTAAACCAATTACCGATAAAACTAAAGCAACGATAATTATAGCAGATATAGCGAGCAGATCTGTTCCTACATCCCCCAAACTAAAGCCCTTAATTACAATACCCTGCATAGCGTCCAGTCCATAAGTTAATGGAAGGCAGTATGATAGCAGCCGGATATAATAGTCGAATCTAACAACTGCTATGAATAAACCTCCAAATAACACCTGCAGAATAATGATTAGACCAAATAAAGCAAGAGTTTGTTTTTCAGTTCGTGTAACTGCAGCTGCAAGAATACCTAAGGAAACTCCTGCCAGAGCAATCAACAGCATTACAAGTACAGTACTGCCCATATCTCCAACGATGGTAATACCCATAACATAAATAACGTAAGCTAACACCATTAAAGCCGCAACAAATGCAAATATGCTGAGCCCTGCTATATACGCTGCAACAGCCTTAACTGGAGATAAAAACATTTTATTAGATTTACTACTATTTTTATCCCCCAATACTGCAAATAATCCGATGATTGTTGAAATCAGCAGAGTAACAAGAGCCATTATGTGATATATGAAAAGATTGGTAAAGTTCAAACCTTCTCCATAGAAACTTTCATTGCTAATTTTTAAGGGCATTACTGTATTACCGCTTTCTGCAGCCACTGTCATTGTAGAATTAAGGAAAGCACGGTTAACAAGTGCACTTTTTACCTGATCAGTGCCTTCAACCTGCAGCAGCACTTCAGGAGTCTTTTTCATAGCCAGATCCCTGGTGAAATTTTCAGGGAAAACTATAGCCGCATCAATAGATCTATCTTTAAAATCACTGCTTATATCATTTTGATTAATGGAAGTCACATTAACATTGTCCTGCCCCTTAAGCTCTTCAATTATATTTGAGGCAGCATTTACATTTGCCAGGCCCTGATCATGATTTACAACTCCAATATTTACAGTATCTGCAGTACCAGCTATCGTTACCATATACCCCAATATTATCATAATAATAACCGGTCCAAATACTGCCATTCCAATTGGAACTTTCCTTTTAAATCCATTTTTAATGACACTTACAAGCATACTGCCAAAGCCTTCATTCTCCATCATATCTCCCCCATATCTTTTTCGATGTAAAGAATCTAGTTCAGTATTTTCAATCCCGGAATTTCAAACTCAATAGATCAACACCTAAAGTAAATAAAACAAAATAAATTTATATATTTATTGTCACTAAGATAGTATAAAATGAAACAATGTTAAAGTGAAGTGATGTAAATTGACTGTAAATAAAAATACAATAGAAGCTCTGAAAAATTTAGGGCTTTCCGATTATGAAACAAAAGCATATATAGCCAACATATCTCTTATCAGTGCTACAGCTGCTGAAATTAGCCTTGAATCAAATGTACCACGTTCCAAAATATATGAAGTTCTTAAAAGCCTTGCAAAAAAAGGTTTTGTTGAAATAGAGAAAGGAAAACCCTTAAAGTTTAATGTTGTACCTCCCCACGAAATTTTTGAAAAATCAAGGAGAGAAATTAAAGAACGGCTCGATGGTGCAGAGACTGAACTGAATTTTATCTATGAAAACCAGATTCCCAAGGTTCCGGCACCTATATGGCTGGTAAACAGCCCTGAAAAAAATGTAAACAAGGAACTTGAAATCATCTCACGCGCTAAAAACTCGCTTTTTATTTTAGGGGGTTTTATGTTTCAAAATGAAATTCCAGAATTTAAAAAACGATTAAATAAAGTTATTAAAAGAGGAGTAACTACAAAAATTGTATTAGCTCCTTCATGCACTATTGATGATGATAAAATTGATATAGTAAATGAAATAGGTGAATTGGACTGCGAAATGAAAATATTTCAGGTACCCCACATTAAAATAGTAATTAGAGATGAAAAAGAGATGATTATAACCTTCTGTAAGAGGATAGAAAATAATCTAATATCCCAAACTGCCATAGGGATATGGAATCAGCATAATGAATTTGTTGAAACCATAAGTGGAGTTTACAACTTCATATGGACAGCTGAGCCATTTAGTAACCCAACAGCCCTTAAAAAGCAAAGCAAATATGAAAATATACCACCCAAACCATGAGGCATATTTATGAGCTTAAATCCTTTTAGTGCATTCTTAAAGACAGTTAAATACGTTTTAACAGGAAAAATACATTTTCCAAAGAACTGCCTGTATAAAACAATTACCATGGAAGACGGGCAGCAGTTTAAAGTTTTCAGGCATGCTGTAATGAGCACGAAATTAAATGGACAAAATGCTGCTATTTTCAAAGTTAGATTCCATTTATCAGGCATGTCCCCTAAGAAAAATAAACCATTTTCAGTTATACCCATGCTTTTTATACTTGGACTTCCCGGATTTAGAGCTAAATTATGGACACTTAATGAAAAAAATGGAGATTTTCAGGGAATTTACCAGTGGGATCGCTTAGAAGATGCTCAAAATTATGCAAATTCCTTTGCTTTGAACTTCATGACATCCCGATCTGTTCCCGGCTCTATTTCTTATGAAATTATCCCAAATACATCCCTGAAAGAATATATTGAATCATTAAAGATTTCTTAAATATTTATTCATCAATTCTTTCTATTTTAAAAGTCACCGGCCGTATAGCATCAGTGCAGCAAGCGATCATAGTTTTATCATCTTTCATCCATCCTTGAAATATATCCTTCGAAAAGTTACCTCCAGAGAGCAAAACTGTCACAAATTTATGGATATCATTCCATGCCCAATCACAAAACCCCTCTGGTTTTTCAAATCCAGTAATGAATTCTTGCCCTTCTGAAAATGCAGGGCATGATGTAACTTCGCTTTGACAATATTCTTTTGCCAGGTCTTCATAAAGATTTTTCTTTAAAACCGTTATTTTACATTTTGGTGTCATTTAAACAACCTCTTTCCATGCTTACAAATTTTCCATTCACTATGCGTCTTCGGAATATAGGACTGGCAGCAAACTATTATGTTATTTGTTAATTTAGAAAATACTTAAAAATTAGAAATACGATTAAATGTTAATATTTATTCAGATAAACTTTCATTTAATTCTTTTAAACCATTTAAAAGATCTTTTAACGTTTTTTCATCCATTTTAGCAGCTTTATGGATGAATTCATCGCCTGTTTCTTTTTTAATGGTATTGATGAGATCTTGACCTTTCTCCGTGAAAACAACCCTGTTTATCCTGAGATCTTTTTCATCCCGTATTTTTTTAATCAGCCCTTTCTTTTCAAGTCTTTTTATTCTTCCAGATAGTGTATGAGGTGCATTGCCCATATCTGCAGCTATTTCTCCAATTGTAGGAGGTAAAGCCTTTTCAGAAATTATATCTAATTCCAGCTCATCCAGTTCTATAAGTAAATGGAATTGTTCCAGTGTTAAACCATATTTTTTGGCTGCTTTATGATGTTTTGAATGTATCACCTTTTCCACACGTTCCAAATACTCCCATATTTCAGCTACATCCACATAACCACACCTGTACACTTTTCATGAAAAGTATCTCGTTATACCGATATAAATTTTATTGATCATCTTTTAAAAAATAAGAAAAATTTAATTTCCAACTGGTTCGTTGTTGAATGATCTTTTGATTAAAAATGACAGTCCAACTCCAATAATCAGCATAATCCCCATGACTAAATAAGGTAATGAACTGATTCCAGTAGTTAACAGACTAGTAGCAAGAATAGGGCCTATACCTGCCCCTATAAATAGAATAACTGTATGAATTGAGAGAGCAGATCCTCTTGCTTTTCCTCCAAGTTGACCTATAAGCTCAATAACATTTGGAGTTGCTACTGCCATACCTGCCACGAAAACCACACTTAATGCAGTGAGCAGTATCACATTAGAGACCATTCCTAACAATATAAGGCTTACTGCAGCTATTAGTAATCCTGCAATGAGAACACTGAAAAAGTGGAATTTTTTGGCAAGTAAACCTGAAGTTGAAGCAAAAAGAATACCTATTATCCCTACAGCCCTTATATACAGAATTTCCTGACTGTTTAGACCAAATTGAGGTCCACTTAAATAATATCCCAGTGCGGTGTACATGCACATCATTGACATTAAAAGCATTATATCCACTGCATATGTAAGTACCAGTGTTTTTATTTCAAATAATGAGCCCATCTGGACAATAGCTCTTATAACACTGCTTTTAGGGCGTTGAATATCATCATAAGGTAACGCCATTACAATGAAAATAGTGATGAAATAAAATATTCCCATGATGCTAAACACGTAATTCCAGCTTAAATATTGATTAATGAAACCACTTATGACCTGGCCAGTTATTCCTGCCATTAAAAATCCAGTAACCAGAAAACCTGTAGCTGTCAGTTTTTTAGTATCTGGAAACATTTCCACAATATAAGCCAGTGCCACCGGCGAAAATGTAGCAGCAACCAATCCCTGAACTGCTCGAAGAGCAATAATCCAATAAATATTATCAAATAAACCTACAAGTGGTGATACTATAGTTAACAGGACCATGCCTATTAAAATAATTTTTTTTCGACCATATCTATCAGATAAAGGCCCATAAACTAGGCAGCCGGCGGCAAAGAATATACAAAAAATAGTACTGGTCCACGCCGCATCATTTGGTGATATATTGAATGACGTTGAAAATACCGAGATCAGAGGTATAGTAAGATACATGCCAGACATCACTATCAAACCACACCAGAAAAGAACTGCTGTCATTAACCTGTAATTTAAACCTGATAACTGGTAATTTAGGTCTTTTTTCCTTTTAATTGAGGGTTCAGCCATTTAAAACCTCCTTTTTATAATATTTTATAAATGCATCGTAGTAACGATTATATCGTCACTACGATATAATCGTAGTAGTGATTATATCGCAACAGCATATAAATGTATCGGCTGCCCATCTAAGTTATTAGTTCTAAAAATTGGTATTTACAAAAAATAAATTTTTTAGAGAGTTTTAAAGTCTAAAATTATATAAAAAAAGATTATATTTAATAAAATAAGTCCCATTACTTATTTAAATTTTTAATCATTGAACTGGGGAATCATATACCACATAAACGATAATGTATCCTTCCTGCGCTTAAAAGGAGAACTATAATAACTTTTTGATTCACCCTTCCTGATTCTTAAAGCTTCCTTTAGTATCTTTTCAAAATCTGGAGGAACCCCCTCTAATACATACTTTCCCGCTTCATATTTGGACACTATGTCCATTTCATACATGGTATAATAAAGTCGAGATATACCCAGCACTCCCCACTCCACTTTTTGCCCAAAGAGTACCAATGCGCTATATCACCGAAAGTCTTTTTGATGCCTTTTCAGTCCAGTTAGTCCAGTAGATATTTGCATTTAATTTAACATAGCTGACTAAATCATCAACATCGATATGTGGAATATAATACTCTGGAGGCTTGCCGGTTACAGTTATAGCATAATTTTTCAATATGAAACAGGTTACAATACCATTATTTCCAGATTTACCATTATATCTTACATGTTTCCCATCAAAATACACAACAGGTACTTCATTTTTATCCAGTACTTTAACCTGCTTTGGTGTAACATAAGAACCTTCTAACCTGCTTTTAGGGTATTTAGACCCAATTTTTTTGTGTATTTCTTTAATTTTTTCCACTTCAGAAGTGTTTATTTCATTTTTAATTATAGAAATAAAATCAATATCACTTTTACCTTTATGATAATCATTTAATACCACAGAACCGATAAGATAGAATGATTCCATTAAATCCGGCAATTTTGTATTAAAAATATCAATATAGTCAGTTATAACTATTTCAACATCTTCTGGCAAATTGATCCTGTTCATTTTAATCACTATACTTTAAAACTAAGCTAAAACAAATGATCAAGTCCTTTTTCATAATTTACAGCCGCTGCAACCCAATACAAATTATGAAGCCCAGAACACATAGTTAATTTAATTTTTTTCATTATTTTCAACCATTTCGTCCATAGAAAATTGTTTACCGTGTCCCGGATAAACTATTTTTAATTCCATGCTTTTTAATTTTTCAACACTTTGATTAGCTTCTTCATCATCATCAATAATAGAGTTTAAAGTGGGATTTTTATTATTTGTAAGCAAATCTCCGCAAAATAGATTGCCATCATCTGTAAGGATTCCTATAGAACCCTTAGAATGTCCTGGAAGATAGATAACTTTAGCGTCAAAGCCATATTCTAAGAAGCTGTGTTCATCATCTACGTGCATATCCGGCCTAAATCTTTCTGATTTACCAAAGCTAAAGAGGATAGGAGCTAACATTTTAATTAGAAAATTACCTTTTCTGTTGGAGAACATATCTCCATGCTTGACTATTTCTAAATCCCCATAGTGCATGGCTATCTTTGCATCAAATTTTTCACGTAGATAATCAGCGTTACCAGTATGGTCAAAGTCACCATGGGTTAAGATTATAAGATTAAGATTTTCATACGTGCAGCCTGCATCTTCCAGTTCTTTTTCAATATCAAAACGTTTATTTGAAGGCCCTGTATCAATTAATACATAATCATTACCATTTTTTACAAGGTAACAGTTTACACTGCCTAATTTAATTACACCTAACTTAATGGGCAATTCAATTGTTTTGATTTCCTGCGGCATATTTTTCTCTCCAATTTTGACTATCAATTGCCATAAATATAATCTGTCAATATGAATAATAATATATTCATTTAAATCCAATTCCATGCACACTAAACACTACTACCCTAAACACAACCCAACAAATATCAAGATTTGTCAAGTATGTAGACAATCCAACGAGTAAAAACAAAATATGGATGATGTTTAATCAACGATTTATTAAATAATGCAATAAAAGAGACATGACAACCATAAAAATAGGAATTAACATTAATATTGCCATTTCACCGTTGTATTGGGTAAGTTGCTTACCTCCTACTTCCTGCTAACTCCTGTCATGATATTTTCTTCTTGGCCTCTAAGTCCAAACCCCATTCTTGCAGGAAACCATAACTACAGAGGCATTTAAATTTTCGAATTTCAACATCACCTGTTGATACTGCTTCAGCATGTATTTTACTAAAGTATATCCTTTAAAACAGGTTTTTCTACCTCTATTTGAAGAACATCTGGAGGTCCATATTTGGTGCATATAATCGCTTTCATAAGTATTTATCCCCATTTAGATTACTTTATGCTCAGTTATGATGGCATTTATCTTTCTTTTATAGTTTAACTATCTAAAATCATGCTCTTAGCAAATTCTTCCGCACGTTTTAGGTCTTCAATGTTAGGCCTACCCTTATTCATTCCCCCAAATAGCCTAAGAAAACTGTTGGTGTTAAAACCTTTACATTGGAATTCATCAATGATGGTATAACCTTTAGATTCCAGCTTATCTTTGAGTGTAGAGTGATCTTTTGAGATTTTGGATTTCCCCGTTATTCCTGCAGTTGAAAAAATGAATGCATCTTTATTATTAACTTCAGGCAATCTATCTGCAAGCTTAAGCAGAGATTCATCATGTTTTGCACTGTATATCCCTGAACCAAATCCAACGAGGTCATAATCTTGAATTGATTCTGGATTTACATCCTTCGGCAGTATGATATCTGCACTTAAAACTTGGGCAATTGCCGTAGCTATCTTTTCAGTATTATGGTGGTGGTAAGAATATAAAATTAGTATTGATTTCATTTTTCCAAAACTCCTTTCCATTTGTTTTGGTTTTTGGAAGTCCTGGTCCATGATATAAACCCAAAAGGTTTATAATTCCATGGACCAGTTACCATTTTTCACGGAGGTGGTGTGAACTTGAAATTCATTATCCCATATTAATTTTAATTGAACCAATTTTAGGTGCCAGGTAATTGTATAAAAACGCGATTAACGCTGTTTCTATGAAGTAGAATACAAAATTGGTTATAAACTCGCCATAATTTCCATCTAAAATACCAGATATTATTCCTAATAATGCGAAAATCAGGGCCACAGCCAGGGCTGTTGATATTACAGGTATGTGTTTAAGTTCATGTAAGCTTCCAGCCATATTTGCGAATTCTAACTTAATTTTAGCCACTCTGGTGACTAAATAGTTATAAAATAGTGCAAATAATGCGTTCCATATAAATCCAAATACGAATGCCAGTATAGGCAGCCCTATTACTAACAACAAAGCCAATATTATTCCTGCTGTTCCAAATGTGCCGTCAGGTATAGTTGTTCCAGTAGTATTAGTTAAATTAGTTGTGATATTAGTTGTTACAGAAGAAATACTTATTACTGTTGCTCCAGTAGTGTTGGTTAAATTATCTGTGATATTAGATGCTATAGAAGGAGTACTTATTACTGAAAACAGTGGTGCAACTAATGCCGCCATTACCAATCCTACTATAAATGCCCATATAACCCCTATTGCTGATAAAATCAGGGAAAAAGAAATTACCGGAATTTTTACTACATCTTCGCCTTCTAATTCTAATCTTATACCCCCTAATCTTGGCACTAATGTGTTGTAAATCATTACTGAGAAAAGACTTACTACTATTGTAATGAAAAACGCGCCTATTGGAAGGAGTACAAGTAAAGGTATTCCCAATCCAGTTACAAAATTAAACTGCCCCCATTGAGGTGCCAATTGAGGAATAACTCCCACAGCCTGCATGATTATTAGCATTATTAACATCACTAAAGCTGCAATAAAGCCCAAAACTCCATAAATTGAAGCTGTCATCTTTGTAAACGATGCCAGTTTGACCGATTTAATTTCTTTAGTATTAATCATTCTAATTGCCCCTATCTCTAAAACTCAAATGATGTTTTTCTATCTAATTTACAATTTGATCAATGTGTTTCATTTTTTATAATTTATTGACTACTTAACTCTTGTTTAACCTCTTAAAAGTAATTTTTCCAAATTTTCCTCACATTATTGTGGGATTTCCCTCCAAATTCCCTCCCAAAAAATCGAGGAATTTATATTAAAAAATGAATTTAGATCCTTCAATTAAAAAAAAAATCAAATTATTAAAGAGTATACTAAAAAAATAGTAATAATTATTCCCTTGTTACCATCAAAAGCAATACTAAAGCTGCAAATTCAAGTCCCAAAAATATAAAAGGAAGAATAGCGTTGAAAAGAGTTTCAGGAATGCTGAATAAGAAATAAATCGAAGATAAAATATTTTGAATTAGGAAAAGTGACGCGAATAAAACCAGAGTTGTGGTGAATTTGGACTTAACTTTCAGGTATCTTTCCAAGTATACATAGAGCATACCTGCTAAAAGGCAGATATTTGCAACGCTCGTTATTAAAGCAGAGTATTTAACCAGTATTAACAAAGTAGGTATTATATCGGGCCGTCCAAATAAATTAATTTCCATTAACATGTTTTTTACCTTTTCTTTCCAATTTTATCATTCCTTAAATTCTTCCCAAATTTCCAGGAATATATCGAATCCCTTTTCCATTTCATCAGAGAGGAAATATAATGCACCATAAGATTCCCCCGTGGATTTTACCAGGTTATTTTCCTCTAGAACATCTATATGATGCCTTATTGTTTTATAATCAAGTGAAAGCTTTTGAGCAAGTTTATTAGCATTATATGGTCTTCTATTTAATTCAAGTATTATCCTGGCACGGTTTTCTCCGCCTTTACTACCTGCTATTAACCACCACAAAAACACTTTCTTCATAGGAACTCCTGCAAATCAGACTCAAAGTATCACATGAGCTTCATTTATATTTTTTTCAAATTAACTTCCTTATAAATTTATTCATATCCACTCTTCCTATGACAAATTGACCTGATGCAGGAAAAAATTTGTGGATTATTCCAAAGTTGATTGAAAATACTTTAAATTATTTTTCTGTCCTGCAATATCATCTGCTGTTGCATAAGGATGAGAATACCTATCATTTTCTTCAGTGTAAGACTTTAAAAAGAGGTTAGATTTAATTTGAACCGCTTGTTCTGGGCAGTAATTTAAACATGCATGGCAGAAGAAACTATCTACCTTTTTCTGCCATACCGGCTTTCCATTGACCATCTTTATCTTGCCAGATAAACAAACCTTTTTGCAGGTCCCACAACCTGTACATTTTGAATTAGCATAAAACTCAACATTATAAAATTTATTAAGAACTGGAAGGACCAGTGAAAAAATCGAAAAAATAGGCATATGAACAGTGAAATGAGTGTCTTTTTCATGGCTTTCATCTTTGTTTAAAATAATATCCTGAATGTATTCCAGATTATTTTGAACTTCAGATTCCATATCTGCCAGTTCTTCTGCTGCTGCCGGGTGCCAGTTTTTAAACTTGGGGTCGTTGCTTGCCATATTCAAAGTAAAATAGGAGTTTAGATCTTTACCCTTCTTGCCCAGTACCTTTTTAAAATCAGCAAAGGCCCTGTGCTGACTGCCTTCACGTGTTGCGACTGCAAATATATATTCGGCTGATTTTAAGTCCATCTTTTTCAAAAATTCAATTACAACTTGAGGGGCCATTGCAAGATGAATAGGAAATATAATCCCCACTGTTTCTGCACTGGTTTTTACGATATCCATATCTAAGAGGCCCACTATGGGCATTAATTCCGTTTCTGGGATCCTTTTTTGTAATTCCAGGGTTATATATAATGAGTTTCCAGTTCCTGAGAAATAGTAAATTTCCATGCCCATAAAATCCCCCGTTAATCAACTTTCCCTTAACATATCCAAAATATCCACATCCGGATGATGATAGCCCCCAGGTAGTTTCCCATAGCCGTGAATTGCACTTTGTGGGCACCATTTAATGCACGCCAGGCAGTTCTCACAGTGGTGCTGCCATGCAGGTTTATTATCAACTATTTCAATATTACGCACCTGACAAACCTTTGAACATGTACCACAGCCCGTACAATTCTCATCAGTGCTATAACTTCTATCCATAAAACGAATGACTTCATCCAATGTAAAATCCGAATCTTCCTGAAGACGTGCTGTTTTTTTCATTGATCTTAGGGAAGATCTATTTAAAAAACCAACTTTCATCATCCTTTCTATAATAGCCACAACCAGACCAATGAATAACCCATCGGTATCAAACCAGCCGTCCTTTGCTTTGACATGTTCACAAATAAAATCAAGTTTTTTCTCTTTCCAATTACTGTAAAGTTTTGTTTTATTTTCAAAAGGCTTTCTAAAAGCGTTCTGTGGCATTTGAACACCGAATCCCGATGCAAGTCGGCCGCCGCGTGCCTTGATCATTTCATCCAGTATAGCCAGTGTAGAACCAGCCCCTCCGCCAAATGTACACACTGCAAATATATATTTTGTACTTATCCCATCCAGTTTCATGACAAATCGCTGTACAACAAGGGGAATGTTGACAGTTCCCAAATAATATACCGGAAAAACGATGCCTATCACGTCTGCATCAGTTGTTATGCTTTTTTTATCCATTACAGACGGTATTGATATCAAATCACCGCCCATTTTCTCTGCAATATCCCTTGCTACAGCTAATGAATTTCCAGTCCCAGAGAAATAGTAAATTTCTAGGTTCATGACAAAACCTTTTTATTCATTTATAAGTCAAATAACCCGCGGAATTCTTCAACCAGTTCATCAATTTTTTCATTGCGGTGTTTGTTCCATACCACAATCCCTGTTCCAGATATTACTGCGCCTTTATCCTGACAAATTCGCTTCATTTGACCAGTTGCACGGGTTCCACCAGTCCAGTTAAAACGCATGGCTTTTGTAACAAAACATGCCACTTTTTTATCCTGAAGTGAAGTCATCTGTTCCATATATACTTTCATGGCAGGTGCAAGGGAAAAAGCATGTACAGGAGCTCCAAAAATCAATGCATCGTACTTACCTACATTCGGAGGGTTTTCAATCTTTATATCTTTACCCTGCGGTTTATCGCCTCCCACCATTTTCACCCTCTGAATTTCTACCTCATTCCCAGATGCTGAAAGCTTCTCCCGAAGTTTTTGAGCGACTTTGCAGGTGTTACCTGTTTGTGAATGAACAACAATACCTATTTTCATAGCATACCCCCCATTTTATCATCTAAATCAAGTAATCCGCTGAATTTCTCGACAAGATCATCAATTTGTTTTTGGCGGTTTTTGTTCCAGATTACAATTCCAGTTCCAGAAACAGTAGCCCATTTAGATTCACAAATTTCCTTCATTTCACTAATTGCACGATTTCCACCGGTCCAGCCAAATGGTAAACCCTTTGTAACAAAACATGCCACAGTTTTACCTGTAAGAGATGAAACCTGTGTCAAATAAGCTTCCATTACTTTTGAAAGGGAAAATGCATGTACTGGAGCTCCAAATATAACTCTATCATACCCATTTAAATCAGGTGGATTTTGAATCATGCTATCTTTGCCAGGGACATCCTGCCCTCCTGCCAGCCTCAACTGTTGAATATCTACTGCATGCCCATCTGCAGAAAGTTTTTCCTGGAGCCTCTGGGCAACAAAATGCGTATGGCCTGTTCGGGAATGAACAATGATCCCTATTTTCATAGAATATCTCCGTTTATTAAAGATTTTTTTATCTTTTCCATTAATAATCATTATTCTATTATTAAATTATTTAAAATGAACCTAATAATTTTTTTAACATTCATGTCTAAAATATTGATATAATTTAAATCGTTAATTTAAATAAATTATAATTTTTTAACTAAATTAACAGAGACAGTTTAACCTGAAGTATAAACCGTGCATAGGATTGGCAGGAACATTTTAAAACAATTCAATTCTTCTAGTTATTATCAATGTTTATACCATTTTACAACTAAATAATACTATGGACTCTGCCGAAACAAAAACCACTGAGAGATATGCGCTGTGGGTAAGTATTCTGGTCAGTTTTATGGTTGCATATATAAGCTCTTCTGTAAATATTGCCTTACCCGAAATCGGGGAAACATTTGCACTTAATTCCATATTTTTAGGGTGGATTCCAACATCGTACCTACTTTTTACAGGCATATTTTTAATTCCATTTGGTAAAATAGCAGATAACTATGGTAAAAAGAAAATTATCACCTATGGAATAATAATATTCACACTGGCAAGTATTTTATCTGCTGCAGCCCCTTCTGGAACTATACTATTAATATCAAGAATTTTACAGGCCGTTGGAGGGGCCATGATCTTTGGAAATGTGTATTCCATGATTGCATCTGTTTTCAAGAAAAAGGATAAAAGCAGGGCACTTTCTGTAAGTGTAGGGATAAGTTATGTCGGTCTTTCCACTGGACCTATCTTAGGTGGGTTTTTAACCCAGTTTTTAGGCTGGAGATCTATTTTTGCATTTGCGGTGCCATTCGGTATAGCAGCGCTGTTTATCCTTCTTAAGTTAGAAGAAAAACTTGAAGATGATGAAAATGAAAATATCAGCCTGATCAGCACTTCAGTTTTTGCATTATCATTAATTGGTATAATGGTGGGCTTTTCAGAGATTACCACTTACTTTGGAATTTTAGCATTAATAGTAGGTTCTTTAGGAGTTTTAATCTTCATATGGCTTCAAAAAATAGTTAAAAATCCCCTTATACATCCTAAATTGTTATTTGACAGGGTTTACATCATTAACAATTTAACATCCCTTGTAAACTATGCCCCAGGCATATTCACAATTTTTATTTTAACCCTGTACCTCCAGAATATAAAGGGATTGAGTCCTGATCAGGCAGGACTATTACTGAGTGTTCAATCTGTTTTTATAGCTATATTCTCAATTTCAGAGAGTAAATTATTGAAGTTCCTGTGGCCCCGTTTTATAGCAGCCATAGGGATGGGGCTTACTGCAGTGGGATTAACCCTATTTCTGTTTTTAGGAGAGAACACAAGTTTATGGCTTATAGTAGTTGCCCTTGCTGTTATTGGGTCAGGATACGGGCTTTCTGCTTCTTCCAGTACTCAAATTTCAGTAGGGTACTTTGAAAATAAATTTTATGGAGTTTCCACCGCGACGTTGAACACCATGAGGGTAGTGGGCCAGATGATGGGAATGGGAGTAACTTTAGCTGTTCTAAATATTTTTATGGGACAATCTCCTCTTACACCCAGTAACTACGCTTCTTTCATTGAAGCCAGCAAAATACCATTTTTAATATTTGCTATTTTGTGTTACACCTCAATATACGGTTATTTCATTATAAGGAGAAAAAATTGAGAAAAATATTGGACTATTCTAATTTCCCTGTGAATTTTTCATGTTGATAAATATCTTAAATACCAGAACTAGAATAAATGCGACCAATAACCCTGAAATGAAACATAACCCATATTGCAAAGAAGATTCTGCAATTCTCTGATTAATCAAATTTATCATCCCCAAAGAACCGCATAATATAACTACCAATGGCATCAAAACACTGTTATTGTCCATGATTCCCCCCCCCCCCGAATATCCCCTTTTATTTAATTCTCCACTGTACTGCGCTTATAACCTTATTTCACTTTTCTCAAGCTTTTTATTGCATCTGTAAAGCTGTGCTGTCACATATCCCAAGAATATAAAAATTAGGATAATAAACATCATCAATGTTGATTTAATTTCATCAGAACCGCTTTCAAAAACTCGATAAAGTATAGCTATCTCTAAAGGTACCAGGATACCGACAGTCTTGATCAATCGATTATTTCTCTCAATTAATGATTTAGTATCAGTATAAATACTCGGTCTTTCATTTTCATAGGATTTACGCCAAATATACCATGGAATGATTTTATCATCTGCTAATTCCCAACCATCTTCTTTAAAGAGCTCAAAATAATTATTTCCCACGTTAATTTGATAGTCAACGCAGTACCTCATCTTCCTGCTTTCCCCTTTTTCAAATTTAAAGACTATATAAGCAAAACCTACACTGACCAGATTCCAGCCGTTTAATTCCATTTCTTCAAGCCAGTTTTCTATTTTTTCTGGGTTCCAGCCCCACCACCAGTGGCAAGCAGTTTTAGTTTCTCTCATTTTAATCCCCAATCCTTAAAAACTTATATGCATCAGCTATTTAATAACAAAATTTTAAATATCAAAGCTTCATTTCATTTTTTTCCAGTTTTTTATTATACAGGTAAAGCTGCATCATAATGTATCCTAAGGCTAAAATCATTAAAAAAAGCAGCCCTAACCCTATTCCAATGTAACCTCCATTAAATGTGGAGTAAAATACAATTGTATCCATGACTATCAAAACCCCAACAATCCAAAGCTGGCGGTTGTTTCTCTCAATTAAGGATATTGTATCAGTATAAATACTCGGCCTTTCATTTTCGTAAGATTTACGCCAAATATACCATGGGAGAATCCCATCATCAGCTAATTCCCAACCATACTCCTTAAAAATCTCAAAATAGTTTTCATCAACATTTTCTTGGTAGTCAACGCAGTATCTCATCTTCCTGCTTTCTCCCTTTTCAAATTTAAAACGGATATGATTGAAATCAACTTGAAATAAATTCCAGCCTTCCAGTTCCATCTCCTCAAGCCAGTCTTCTATTTTTTCTGGGTTCCAGCCCCACCACCAGTGCCAAGCAGTTTTAATTTCATTCATGCTAATTCCTCATTTCATTTTTACCATGATCAATAAGTTCTTCTAAACGTTCAAGTTCTAATTTCAGTACAATTTTCCCTTTTTCGCTGAGTTCATAGATTTTTTTACGATCTTCTTCTGCAACTGATGTTATTAACCCTTCTTTTTCCATCCTGGAAAGATTTCCATACATTGTGCCTGCACCGATCTTAATACGGCCATTTGTGAGCTTTTCAACGTGCTGCATTATTCCATACCCATGTCTTGACTTATTTAAGGATATGAGAACATAGTAAGCTGCTTCAGTTAATGGCAAATATTTATTTTGCAATTTTTTTATATCCATATTAATCCCCGATATATATCGTTACACGTTATATCACATTACGGTATATCATGTGACGTTATATATAAAAATATCTGAAAAATATTAAAAATAAGTGAAATAATTTTCACAATGTTTAATTATCAAAAAATATTATCCCTGAACTGGAAAACCATATTTAAAATAAACACTTAAAAAGACAGGATTTACCTTATTTAAAATAATAATAGTAATTACCCTTAGTTTCTTTTTGTATATCTTCATCAGATGTGAAAGCAATTTGTATTTCATCTAATACATTTTCAGGATAACCATTATCCTTTAAATTCATTAAAGTCAATTTTTTTAATTCATCTACCAGACCATTGGCTTCCGCTTCTTTTAAATCACTATCTTTTTCAAAAAGGTACCATATTACAAGGTATTTTGGGTTAATACCTATTGAACCATAATGAAAATTGCCGAAAATTGCAGGTTTTTTATCTTTTACCATTTCCATAACTTTACTGGTGGAAATGTTTATAATCCTGTTGAATTTATGCTCAATTTTCCTTTCAGCATCCCATTCTTTTCTAAGTTTCTCGTTTATACTGCCACCCCAAAAACAGTTAACATATGTTTAACTCAATAACATGTCCTGATGATTAATATCTTTTTAACCAGCTTCTCAAGACATTGTTAAACATTTCTGGATTTTCTATATTCCATAAATGCCCTACCTTCAAAGCCATTGCTCCTTTAGAATTTGGAAGCGCGTTTAAGAGATTTAATGCAGATTCATTAACAATTCTATAATCTTTTTCGCCTGTCATCACCAGTACAGGCATATCTGCATGTTCAAGATTATCCGGCATTTTAAAAAGTATAGTTTCCCGGAGGATTTTATCTAAAGAATACGGTTCAATAACATAGGTGGATTCCTTAAACTTACTGCGGAGATTTTTTGGTATGTTGTAAGATCTCACATAACTCATTATACGAATAGTTTTGTCTTTATCCGGCAAATAAAGCGCGATAAGGTTGTCAAGGAGTTTTAAAAATGATTCAGTCGGCTGCGAGTTACGTACGAGAGCTCCACTGATTAAAACATGGTTTACAACTTCAGGAGCAGTGCTTAAAATTTGAACTGCAATTTGAGCGCCTAAAGACAGCCCCACGAGATGGGCTTTTCCATTTTTGGCATTATTCTTTATTATATCGATAACCATACCTGCAGCACTTTGTACACTAAATGGCTTTACTTCAGCACTTTTTCCGTGTCCAGGAAGGTCAGGAATAATACAGTGGTAATCACTGAACGCTTTTAATTGTTCATCCCACATCCAGCCGGCTATTCCCTCATTATGGAGAAAAACTATTGTTTCATCGTTGTTTTTACCTGTTTCTTTGATATATAAACTCATAATTTCTCACTTAGAAAAAATAATTGATATAATTTTATATTCTTCTTTTATTTTAATAAATTTATTCAAATTACAGCTTCAATAAAGTATCAGGTAATGGATTATCATTTACCCATGCCCTTACAAGACTGCTGAAAAGTTCTGGTGATTCTAAAGGCCAAGTATGGCCCAAATTAGCCACTTTATACGTTTTAGAATTTGAAAGGCATTTATTTAAGTCTAAAGCTGATTCATACACAACTTTGACCTCTTTTTCTCCCATCAGCACCAGCACCCCCTTCTTTGATCTGCATAAATTTTCAGGTATTCTAAACGCTCTGTTTTCACGAGTAATGTTATTTAAAGAACTCCATGTAATTGCTTTTATATCTTTTTTAATGTCTTCAAAATATTTTAAAGGTATTGTAAAAACTGTAAGTTTTTACACAATCAAAAAAAAAAAAATGAAATTTTTTTGCGTGTTTTGTGCTTTCATACCCATTTTTATGAAAAAATCAACATCCTTGAGGCGCATGTAAATTTTATAAAAAATATTCATAAACATTGAAAGACCGGAACCAACTTCACGGGCAAGGGTGCCTGTAATTACTGCATGATCTACAACTTCCGGAGCCGTGCCTAATATTTGAACAGTTACCTGTGCACCAAGAGATAATCCGACAATATGCGCTTTTTTCCCATGTGCTCTTTCTCTAATAATATCAATAACTTCATTTGCAGCCTTTTTCATTGTAAAGGGTTTTATGCTTATGCTCTTTCCATGTTCCGGAAGGTCCGGGATCAGGCAATGATAATTTTTTAAGGATTCTACAAGTTTATCCCACATCCAGCCTGAAGACATGCCTGCATGGAGGAACACTATGGTTTCATTGTTGTTTCGGCCGATTTCCCTAAAATATAAACCCATTATAATGCCCTCGTTATAATAAAAGTTATAATACAATTGTAATAATATATTATTTAAGTTTATACTATTTCCAAATTCAAATTAACATTATTTCAATTTAATTTAAATATAAAAACAATATTAGAATTCAAATTATCTATAAAGACTTAAAAATTATTTTTTCAAATTTAAAACTCTATTTAATAGATTTTTTACGGCTTAAATCATTTAATATTTTTTAATACTCATTTAGAGAGTATTGTACAAATATTTACTATTTAAATTATTATATAATTTTTGATTAAATAAATGGAAGTTTTTAAACAAGTTTAACTTAAATTAACCACCATATTAAGGAAATATAAACCATGCACATAACAATGGACATGAACATTAAAAATCGTCCCCCAATTAACAGCAACATACAATTACCATGATTTACATATTAAATTCAAAGTCATACTAATGGAGTTATTTATATGAACTATCCTCATTTATTGGGAAATTCAAAAGTAAAGTGGGTGGATACAGACTGGTTAGAAGATAATCTGGATAATAATCTCATTATATTCGATGTTCAGCCAGACATACATGATTATATAAAAGAACACATCCACAACGCATTTTATTTTAATGAATGGTTTCTTAGAGAAATGCAATGTAATGACCCTGTTAGATACATTCCTCAAGATGCAATTCAAATAATATTTAGAAAATTAGGCATTAGAAAAGACAAACCTATTCTTTTTTACACCGGCAAAGGTTCTTACTCCAAAAAGGGGGACGGGTGGGGGCAGACAATGGCAGCATATTCGCTGGTGCGGTTCGGCCATGAAAATGTCCATATTTTAAATGGAGGCATAGACAAATGGAAAAAAGAAGAAAGAGGATTAACCAAAGTATTTCCCACGGTAGAAGAATCTGAATTTGAAGTAGAAATCCATAATGAGTACTGTATTGAATACGATGAATTTAAAAATATTAAAGACAATGAAGATGTGGTAGTACTTGATGCCAGGCCGTTTAAATACTATGCGGGACCTAGTCTGTGGAGTAAAGAGGGACACATACCTGGGGCAAAGAGTTTACAGGCGGCCGCTCTCATGAACCCCCAGAATCGACAGCTCCTCAAACCCAAAGATGAAATAAAATCTCTAATTGAAGAACGTGGAGCAACCCCCGATAAAACAGTTATATGCTACTGCGGGACTGGCAGAGAGGCCACTAATTTGTTTTTAGTTTTTAAATGGTATTTAGATTATCAGGATGTGAGATTATATGAAGGTTCTATTACTGAATGGGTTCAAAGGGACGATAATCCAACTGTTACTGGACCTAGTCCATATTAATGGAATAACCATTAAAAAATAACGATATGTTATAATTTCAATTTTTTCTAATTTATTAAACTAAAATTAACCATATAATTCAAATAAACTTTAAATTTATAAAAAAAATAAGAAAAATAAGTTATAATGCATTATAAATTACTCTGCTATCTTTCCATCCCGGATTTTCATTATTCTTGTATTTTTGGTGGTTTCTGCATCATGAGTAACCATTATAACAGTAGTTTCATTCTGATTGACCTCATGCAGCAAATTAATTATATTTTCAGTGGATTCAGAATCTAAGTTTCCAGTAGGTTCATCTGCTAAAATAAATTTAGGGTTGTTTACCAGTGCCCTCGCAACAGCTACCCTCTGTCTTTCTCCACCCGAAAGTTTTGCAGGCAGATAATCCATTCGATCTCCCAGACCAACTATCTCAATGCATTCTTCTGCCTTTTTAATCCTTGAAGATTTATTCATCTTTTTACTACCATTTAAGTTTCTCATTGGGAACTCAACGTTATCACGTACTGTTAATGCAGGTAGGAGGTTAAAAGTTTGGAAAATAAATCCTATTTTTTCCGCCCGCATCCTAGTGAGCTCTCCTTCCGACATCCTTGATATATCTTTTCCATCAATGAAAAGATCTCCTTTAGTCGGGTTATCCAGTCCTCCTATCATGTTCAGGAGGGTGGACTTCCCAGAGCCGGAAGGGCCCATTATAGATACAAATTCACCTTCACCAACAGTTATATTCAATCCCCTGAGTGCATGAACTTCAGTACTGTCTAACTTGTAGGTTTTCCAGAGTTCATTTCCATTAATTAAACCGTTCATGTATTACACCTTCCGATAATATTCATTTCTCCAATTATTCATATCTTAAAGCCTCAATTGGGCTGATACGGTTGGCCAAATAGGCAGGTATTAATCCCGAGAATGTTCCTATGACAAATACTATCAATGCCACCTGTACCACTACTGCCGATGGGACTGCAAAATGGAAGAAATTTACATTTTTAGCACCCATAAGGATTCCAAGGATATCATATACTGGAGACATGAGTAAAATTCCTATAACACCACCTATAAAGCTCAGTATCAATGATTCATATATTATTAATGCCATTATTGACCTTCTCTTTGTTCCAATAGCCCTCATTGTACCAATTTCCCTGGTTTTTTCCTTTACAGACATCATCATAACGTTCATGATAAGGATCATGGAAACAATAAATATAAAAAGGCTGATCATGTTCATGAATATTTTAATTTGACTTAAATTATTATCAATAGTTTTTTGAGTGTCATTTTCAGAGTAAATGCTGTATTTAGGGTAAGCATCTTGCAAATTATTCTCAGCATCCTGTGCAGAATATTGTGCTTTAGGTTTTATAATTACAGTTGAAATAAGATCAGGCCTGTCTGAAATGTCCTGGGCATGAGAAAGAGACATAACCATTGAACTATCTATAGTTAACGGCCATCCTGAACCCACTTTACTCATAACACCTATTACTTTAAATTTATTGTCCTTAACCTTGAAAGTATCTCCTACTGTGACATTGTACTTTTTAGCAGTTTCTGATCCCAAAATAACTGCGTTGCTGCTTTGCCCAACTAAAGATCCTGTTCCATTAATAGTAGTATTTTCAATAAACGCCTGCTCTTTACCTGGCGTTAAACCAACAATAACTGTGGGAGTAAAACTATTATCAGTCGAACTTTCTTCTAAAGAAGCAAATAACGCCAGAGTACTTTTTTGTGAGTCAACCACTTTACGGTCAAGCACCTCTTTACCAAGACTTTCAGTAATTATACTTCCAACAGGCGGATAACTGGTTCCATTTTTTTCAAAAAATAATTTTCCATTAACAGTACCTAAATCACCTTTAAGACCATCTTCCATTTCAAACAGAACAAGATTAACCACCCCAATAAGAAGGACACATGCCATCACGCCAATTATACACATTGCCGCGCGGCCCTTTTTTGCTTTAAAATCTTTAAACGCTACATCTAACACTTTTTATCCCCTATCGCTTTTTATTAATTTATTATTTTGATCATATTGACTATTAATAGATAAATTACATATATAAGTTAATTTATACGCTTAGTTCAAAAAATGGTTTATATTAACATTATAATAAGCAAATTAAATCAATATTTGATACAAACAATAAATATTTCATTTTAGATATTAAAAATCGTATATTCTAACTTAAAACCCATTATATAATGTTAATTATGCATATACCTAAATATATACTTTACATAAATGATTTGTACTAAGATACGTACGAATTAGTATTTTATTGATAATTTCATTGTTTTATCATAAAATTTAAACCTGCAGAATGCTTAATTACGATTTAACTGAAATGATTTTAATGACCATTAAAAACTAACGCACCTAAACGAAAAAGAAATTTTAAAAGATAGAGCAGCAATTGAACACATTTACTAATCTTACTGTATCCATGTAAAGCAGAGCCAATGAATATATTAGCTACATAATTGTGGCAAATTCAAAAATATATATGCTAAAAATCTAGTTAATACGTCAATAATTGATCATAAAGAAAATGCTTTTGAGGCTAGGTTACATCTCATCTCCAGCCATAACCCGCGTTGGCACTTAACCATAATTAAAATAGAGTATATAAAAGCTTAATTCTCAAAATAAAATTTTTAATAGCTATTTCAAGTAAATTACTGCTTTAAAAAATAGAAATGAGGAGAAATTCCCCTTAAACAAGTACTTCCCAAAAACATTTACTTAATTTATCAATTTATTATTCTTCCGGAACAATCTTAAATGGCATTTACTGGAGTGGTGGCATCTGTTTGTACTGGTTATTGAGATATTGCTTCTAGGGGGTCCGTGGGAGTGTCTGTTGTTATGTCCTTCTTCTACATGTTGAGCTGCCATTGCTCCAGAAAATCCTACAGCGGCTAAAAATGCAAGCAGGATGATTCCTAACTTTATTTTCATGCAATTGCACCTCCACATGTATCTTTGCGCAGGTTATTTTAGGTGTGCGCAGACTTGTACCTATGTTGGTTATGTAATAAAATACTTGTTGTTTATATTAATAAAATTCATAAAACTCTAAAAACAATACTTGGTTATAAACACGAAATCTTATCTATGAATTTGAATTAGCAAATTTTTCATCTGGATGACTTTATGTTCAAAAACTGGAAATCTATGGCAGAAAAATTTGAAATAGAAACTTACGCACTCTATTTAGCCTATAAAGATCCTAAAGTTCCATTACACATTAAAGTTGTCATTCTTTTGGTTATTACTTATCTTTTAAGCCCAATTGACCTAATTCCAGATTTCATACCCTTACTTGGTTATATCGATGATTTCTTGTTGATAACCGCGGGAATTCCTATTTTACTTAAAATGGTTCCTAAAGAGATAATGGATGAGTATAGAGAAAGTGCAAAAATAAAATTCAGTGAAGGAATACCTAAAAGTAGATTTGCGGCTTTGATTATTGTGTTGATTTGGGTTCTGGCTGCTGTTATAATATTGAATTTTGTTATAAAGTTTATTTGAAATAAATTAGAATACATTACTTAAATTCTAGGAGACACCAAAATAATGTTCAACCTACTCATTGCAGGAATCACCCTCGGCCTCTACTCCGGCCTCTCACCAGGCCCCCTACTCATCTTACTAATATCCCAAACCCTAAAACACGGCCACAGGGAAGGTATAAAAGTCGCGTTCTCTCCATTAATCACAGACTTACCAATCATAGTAGTATCCCTGTTATTCTTATCATTTGTTGCAGGATACAGCTCAATTTTAGGCATCATATCGATTCTTGGAGGTTTATTCCTACTTTATATGGCCTATGAAAGTTTCAAAACAAGAGAACTAACTGAAAATATTGAAGCAGAAGAACCAAAATCACTTAAAAAAGGAGCAACAGTTAACTTTTTAAATCCCGCACCTTACCTGTTCTGGATAACCGTCGGAGGACCCATAATCATAACCGCTTACACAGGCAGTATTTTAGCTCCATTAATGTTCATTATAGGCTTTTATGTTCTTTTAGTGGGTTCAAAAATAGTTCTGGCCTTCGCTGCAGGGAAATCCCGTGAATTCATTACAGGGAAACCTTATCTTTACATTATGCGGATCCTTGGAGCAGTACTCGTGATATTTGCGCTTTATTTCTTCAATCAAGGTGTTCACTTGTTAATAAAATAAAGATAGTTGATTTAAATTCGCACCCTAAAAAGAGGTTAAAAATTTTATTAAAAGAAGGTTTTAATCAGTACACATATGGAGATTAACACTAACCTCGTTAAAATCCACCGCCACAATCGCCTCCTCCTCCGCAGTCGCCCCCGCCACCGTCAGATCCTCCACCGTCGCCGTAACTACTGTCAGAACTTCCACCATCAGAACCCCAAAATCCACCATCAGATCCTGTACCATAACTGGAACTGTCAGACCATCCATAATGATTATAACTATCATAACTGGTACTATTAGATCCATTATTGCTTTCTATATTATTAAATCCAAAATCAAAATTATTGGCATCGATTGAATTAAAAATACGATCTATATCCTCATTTGAAAATATATTATTATCTGAATTCTGCATAAATACAGGATACCAGCCATGATTATAATGTATAGATGGGCCAGCGCAACCTTTTTTATTAGAAAATAATGCCTTAATCTTTTCAGAATTATCTTTAATACGTTTAAAATTATGTTCATCAATTAAGAACATATTTGAACCGCAGATTTGCAGGTATGCTTTAGCTCTCCCAGGATCTGTTTCTAACCAATTTTCCAGATTTTTCCCTTCATCTTTTAATTTTAACATTATTTCCTGAGCTTCTATCCCTTTATCACTTAATACATACTTATTTCGTGGAAATCCGTTTTTAATGGTAAAAAAGCCGTCTGAAAATAATGGCTCGAGCAATTTTTTCCTAGCATAATTATATTGAAGAGCTTTACGGTAAACACGCTCTTGAAGTATCCAAAATCTTTTACTATCTGATTCAGATGGCAAACATTCTAAAAATATTTCTTCATGAGGTTTAAGAGGCATTTCAAAAAGTTCCCCTTCCTCCAAATAAATTATGTCTGCTTTTTTCCTGCCAAATATATTTGCCTTTCCTTCTTCTATATTCACTTTAAAGACATTTTTGCATATAAGGTCTATTAAAGTCACTTTCAACAATTCATTTAGTGATTCTTTATGCCCCACATATTTTTTAGGGTTTAAAAGCATAAGAGATTCAGCAGGAGTTAAATTCAATGAAACTTTTTTACCAGAATCATCACTGAAAATATCATCCTGAAAGTTAGGTATTTCCTTATCTTGAGTTTCTAAACTATTTATTTCTGATTCAAAACTCGCACCACAATTCATGCAAAAGTTTGCAGCCTTAATATTCTTTTTACCGCATTCTGGACAAAATTTATAAATGTTTGCTCCACATAAACTACAGAAACGAGCATTTTCTCCATTATCTGCTCCGCATTCAGGACACTTAATCAATTTTCTCACCAATGACTTAATAGATTTATATTATATTTCGATTTTTAGGAGTCATTTCCTGATTAAGGATCTCTTGTTAATAAAATAATCCTTATTGATTAGTAAACAGTTTTAGGAATATATTTGAGGTCTGCTTCAGTCACCGCCCCCTCCACAATCACCGCCACCGTCAAAGCCTCCGCTGTCGAATCCTGAATCAAAATCATTGAAATCCATTGAATCAAACACATCAAAGGTGCTAACATCTGAAAATATATCACTGAAGCTGTCATCAAAGCTAGTAAAATCATCGAAGTCATCAAAATCTATACCTTGAGAATGGTGTCTAAATGCACTGTACCAGCGGACTTTATTAAATGCATATGCAGTACCTACAACTGCAGCACCTGCAAATAATGCGCTTATTTTTTTAGAATTATTCTTAAACCATTCGAAATAGTAATCATCTGTCAGGAAGATATTTGACCCTCCCATTAAAATGTATGCCTTAGCTCTTCCTGGATCTGTTTCTATCCAATTTTCGAGGTCTTTTCCATCTTCTTTCAATTTAAAGATCATTTCTTGCGCATCTAACCCTTTATAGCTTAATGAATACTTTTTTCCCAAAAATTTCTTTTCCACATCAAAAAAACCTTCTAAAGCCAATGGCTCTAACAGTTTTTTCTTTGCATAATCATTTGAATGGCGGTAAACCTGCTGTTGAAGCTTTTTAAGTCTCTTACTATCTACTTTGCCAGGCAAATATTTCCTGAATACCTCCTCATGAGGTTTAAGGGGCATGTTAAAATTTTTCCCCTCCAGCAGGTAGGTCTCCTTAACAAGTTTACTACTAAATAAACCCTTCTTCTCAACTTCTCTAACCTCTAATTTAAAAACATCTTTAAAAACAAGGTCAATCAAGGTAACTTTCAGCAGTTCTTGTAGTGCAGTTCCATAACCCTGATAAAAACCATGATCCATGAT
The DNA here is from genome assembly GCF_000745485.1 of Methanobacterium veterum. Lineage (NCBI taxonomy): Archaea > Methanobacteriati > Methanobacteriota > Methanobacteria > Methanobacteriales > Methanobacteriaceae > Methanobacterium > Methanobacterium veterum. The sequence continues at coordinate 104,702 of NZ_JQJK01000016.1, read as the reverse complement.
CATAAGTGATTCCGCAGGAGTTAAATCTAATGAAACCATTCCACCATAGTCATTTACGTTATTTTGATTTTTTACACCATCAAATTCAAATGTTAAACTCATACCACAATTTTCGCAAAATCGGGCGGTATCGACATTTTTATGGGCACATTCTGGGCAGAATTTATATTTGACCAATTTTTTCCCACATGATTTGCAGAAATTGTAATTATCATCATTATTTGATCCACATTCCGGACATTTAATCAATTTTCTCACCATAGAATAATTCAATAGAGTCACATTCCCCTAAATTTCTGTATAAACTACTAATATATATCATTTTTCTTTTTATGTGCTATTCCATTAACTTAAATTTATGAAAATGACTTTAATCTATGAAGCATGGAAAATATAAAAATTTAGAGGCAATACTGCCCATATTCATATAAAAAATGCTTTTAAGCAGGATTATAAATATTAAACAGATTTCTTAGCCAAGCAGTTTATACCAAAATAAGGATAGCTGATACTAAATTAGCTGCCTAAAGATTTTTAAGGAATTCAAGTATGTGACCCACAATTTTATTCTGCTGCTCTTCCCTTGTGATTGTACTGTTGTTATCTCCTGCTTGAGGGCCGTAGTTACCGTTATTGTAATGGTTACCACCAGGAATAGTGATAAAGACAGTATTTGCAGGGAACTTATTTTTGTTATTAGAAATATCCTGAGCTGTCGTAAGATTATCCAGAGAACCTCTAATTGATAATGCTTTAAAAGTGGCATTTGAAGCATTTGTCGAAGGGTAAGCAGCTAAATATACCACTCCCTTAATTTTATCTTGATGATTTACAGCATATTCAGACGCGAAAACACCTCCCAGCGAGTGGCCCATAATTATCCATGAATTGATCTCAGGATGTTTAGCTATAACATCATCTGCACCATTAACTCCAAAGAAAGCTAAATTAAAAGGCATTTTCACAATTATCGTGGTGTATCCCTTTGCAGCAAGTTTAGAAGCAATAACAGAATAAGCTTCAGGCTGGACCTTGCCTCCGGGATAAAATATTATTCCCGTGGTGCTCCTGTTTTGAGTAGGAGTAAATGTAATAGAGTTATCTGTATCTGTAACATTATAAACATCCGTTGATTTAAGTGCAGCTTCAGCTTTACTATCTGCATGATAATAATCAGTAACATAATAAGCGAAAGAAGCGGCTGCTACTGCAAATACTGCTAATATAATTAATAAGAATAATCGCTTTTTAGATCCTATACATTTCATATTAGTCCCCTCTAATCATTACCTAACTAAATTATATCTTTAAATTAAAAAAAGCATTTCTACATCCAGATTTAAAATGTAAATTAAAACACCGCTGTTTAAATAAATCTAACATTTTACTCCACATACTTACAATTATCAAAATTACGTTTGTTAGCCACTTAAAACATTCAGACGATGCTGTTTGCAGTAGTTACCTTTTATTGAGTTAATAAAAACATAACCATTAAAAAAATAATAAAATGTAAGTAATACTCAAAATATAATAAGTAATATTAATCCAATGGCAACTGTTAATTTTAGTATTATGAGGAATTAGATGGATTTAAGCAACTCCATTACTTTTAGAGCTAATTTAAAAAGGTTTTCTGAAATTTTAAGCATTGTAATAATTATAATTGGAGTTATTATATTCATTGGATGGGCTTTTAATATTCCTCTCCTCAAAAGCCCAGGTCCTGATTTCCCCACCATTAAATTCAATTCTGCATTATGTTTTATTTTAATAGGAGCTTCTTTATGGCTGCAACAGACAAAAAGGATTAACAAAAGAAATAGACATATTGCACAAGTATTAGCAGTTATAGTATTATCAATTGGGTTGATTGCCCTCATTGAACATTTATTCAACTTTAATTTAGGTATAGATCAAACATTATTTACAGAACCATTTGGAACACTTGAAACTTCCTCACCAAATCGAATAGCATTTATTGGAGCAATTGAATACATAATAACCGGTGCTGCACTTTTAATTATTGATAAAAAAATAAATAATCACTTTCCTACTCAGTATTTAATGATTTTAGGGAGTACTATCTCTTTAATGGTTCTTTTAGGCTATTTATATGATGCATCAGAATTTTACCAGATATCCTATTATACTGCAACTTCCATTTATGCAGGAATAGGATTTATGTTAATATCTTTTGCTGTTCTTATTGCACGTCCTGAAACAGGCTTTATGAGGGTATTGACCAGTGGAGAATATGGGAGCATATTTGGACTCAGGATCCTATTTGTGCTGGCAATTATTTCCATAGTTTTTGGGTGGTTACGGATATTAGGGCAGAATTTAGGTTATTATGATACAGCTTTCGGGACAGTGTTATATACCCTTTCAGTACTTATTATTTTGAGTATTTTTGTGTGGAGCAGTATTCTATCCCTTAACAAAACTGATAGAGAACGTAAAGAAGCAAATAATGAATTAAAGAAAAATTTGGGAGAATTAGAACGCTCCAACAAAGAATTAAAGAGTTTTGCCCACATTACAAGTCATGATTTGCAGGAGCCCCTCAGGACAATAACCAGTTATTCCCAGCTTATAGAAAGGCGTTACAAAAGACAGTTAGATCCTGATGCTGATGAATTCCTTGAATACATGGTCAGTGATGCAAAGAGAATGAAAAGCATGATTCAAGGTTTACTGGACTACTCTCATGTTGAAGCTAAAGGTAATGAATTTAAAGAAATTAACACTGAAAAAGCACTTGATATTGCTTTATCCAATTTACAGTATTCAATAGACCAGTGCCATGCTGAAGTAACCCATGATCCCCTTCCACCCATTTTTGCAGATGAAAATCAGATAGTGAATGTATTCCAGAATTTAATTGATAATGCTTTAAAATTCCGAAAAAAAGATGAAACACCAAAGATTCACGTCTCAGCAAAAAAAGATGACAATGAATGGATTTTTTCCGTCAAAGATAACAGCATGGGAATTGAAGACCAGTATTTTGATAAAATTTTTGAAGTGTTTAAAAGGTTACATGCTATTGGAGAGTATGAAGGTGCAGGAATTGGACTTGCAATTGTAAAAAGGATTATAGACCGTCATGGAGGCCATATTTGGGTTGAATCTTCTCCAAGGAAAGGTTCTACATTTTATTTTACGATTCCCATTATTTACAGATCAAGTGTTAATTAGCGATAAATATCAAAAATTAGAGATTTTAGCAGGTATATACTTATTATAAAATTTTAGATTCCCCTTTTTAAATTGAAAAAAATGATTTTAATAAGTTCAATTAATGTATATCCATGAAAGCTGAACAACTGCACAGAGTCATCACAGCAATGAATAAAAAAATAAATGATATCATAAGCCAGGAAACAGGCGGAGTGCACTTTGGAGGGCATGTAGAACTACTTGCCGCTGTCGCGTCCATTGAAGAACTCTATGATTTAAGTTATGCTCCTGAAGCAGAAGCTAAAAGAACAGGGATCATGCACATAATGATAAGTGCCATGCTGGAAGGTCAATCGGCAGAACAAATAACCCAAATACTCAAAACTAAAGGATTAACAGACGGTGATGCATATAAAGTAGCGGTAAGCGAAAAACGGAGGATTGAAAACCTCGCTGACTGGTATGAGTATTATGGTGCAGGATATAAATTCTTCAGCGCAATATCTGAAGATGATGCATGTGAAATATGTAAAAATGCCTATGAAAACAATAAAAAACATCCTATAGAACAGTTAAATATGTTGCCACCTTTACACGGTGAATGCCGATGTGATTTAATGTTTCACCGAAAATAAGTTAATATCTTTTAAACCTGGATGGGTAAATTACTTAAATTAATTCATTCTATTTTATTCAATCTATTACATGTAAATTAGAAATGAATTTTCATTAATTCAAATCAGTTTTATCGGAGGATTATCACTTGTTATACAGAAATTTCGGAAAAACAGGCAAAGAGGTTTCAATACTTGGTTTTGGATGCATGAGGCTTCCAATACTTAATGATAAACCAGAAAAAATAAATGAACCGCTGGCAACAGAAATGCTCCATTACGCCATAGATCACGGCGTGAATTACATTGATACAGCTTATCCTTATCACAAAGGTATGAGCGAAATTGCAGTTGGAAATGCATTGAAAAACGGTTACAGGGATCAGGTGTATCTTTCCACCAAATTACCCAGCTGGCTTGTTCAAAAAAAGGAAGACTTTGACAGCTTTCTGGATGAACAGCTCAAAAAACTACAAACCGACAGGATAGATTTCTATCTCCTGCACGGTCTCCACAGGAATTTTTGGGAAAAGCTGCTGAATCTAGACGTTTTCGAATTCCTGGACTCTGCAGTTGAAGACGGCAGAATAGGCCATGTTGGCTTTTCATTCCACGATGAACTTGAATTTTTTAAGGAAGTTGTGGACTCTTACAAATGGGATTTTTCTCAGATCCAGTACAACTACATCGATCAGGAGTTTCAGGCAGAAAGGGCAGGACTTAACTACGCAGCAGACAAAATGGGGACTGTAATCATGGAACCGCTTAGAGGGAGCTGCCTTACAGACAACATTCCGTTAGACATTCAGGCAATATGGGATAAATCCTCAGTTAAAAGAAGCCTTGCAGAATGGGCTCTGCTCTTTTTATGGGACCAGCCAGAAGTTAATGTGGTTTTAAGCGGCATGAGTAAAATGGAACATGTTGTAGACAATATAAATATTGCAGAAAAGGGCCACGCCAATGTTCTTACAGATGATGAAAGAAATCTAATTGAAGAAGTTAGAGAAACTTACAGTGCAAGAATGCATGCTGGCTGCACAAGCTGTAACTACTGCATGCCCTGTCCTCAGGGAGTGGATATTCCACTGAACTTGAATCTATTAAACGACACTTACATCTATAAAAACATGCAAAAACCGTCTGGAAACTATTCCTTCTTAATAGCCAAAGGAATGAGTGCTTCATTTTGTAATCAGTGTGGCGCATGTGAAGAAGCATGTACACAAAACCTTCAAATAAGGGAATATCTTAAAGAAGCAGTTGAAACTTTTGAGAAGTAGCTAAAATTAAGAGATATACTTTATCTCACTATTTTTTAATTCTAACTTTACTATAAAATTATAATAAAAATAAATTCCAAATAATTAACATAATTCCTTTTTAGGGGGACTCTTTTTGTTATACAGAACTTTTGGAAAAACAGGGAAAAAAGTTTCAATACTCGGTTTTGGATGCATGAGGCTTCCAATAATCGACAACAACCCTGAAAGAATAAATGAACCGCTGGCAACAGAAATGCTCCATTACGCCATAGATCACGGCGTGAATTATATTGACACTGCTTACCCTTATCACGGCCTCGATGCAACACAAGGAGGCATGAGTGAAATATTTGTTGGAAATGTTCTAAAAGAAGGATACAGGGATCAAGTGTATCTTTCCACTAAATTACCCAGTTGGAATATCGAGAAAAAAGAAGACCTCAATTATTACCTGGATATGCAGCTTAAAAGGCTGCAAACTGACAGTATAGATTTTTATCTTTTACACGGTCTTGGTAAAAATACATGGTCAAACTTAAAAGAACTTGATGTCCTTGAATTTATGGACTCTGCACTTGAAGACGGCCGTATAAAGTACGCTGGTTTTTCATATCACGACGAAATTGAACTTTTTAAGGAGATTATAGACTCTTACAACTGGAGTTTCGCCTTGATTCAGTACAACTATATGGATGAAGACTTCCAGGCTGGAAAAGAAGGGCTTGAATATATGGCTGCCAGAGACATCGGTACTGCAATTATGGAACCACTTCGAGGAGGCTGTCTCACAAATAATATTCCTCCAGATATTCAGGCTGTATGGGATAAGGCCCCAGTTAAAAGAAGCCCTGTAGAATGGGCCCTGCGCTTCCTATGGGACCATTCAGAAGTGAATGTGGTTTTAAGCGGCATGAGTAAAATGGAGCAGGTTATAGAAAACATTAAAATTGCAGAAAATGGACATGTGAACAGCCTCACTGCTGAAGAGAGAAATCTGATTCAGGAGGCTAAAGATACTTACATTGAAAGGATTCATGCTGGATGTACCGGCTGTAATTACTGCATGCCTTGCCCCAATGGGGTCGATATTCCCACCAACCTGAACATTTTAAACGATCTGTACATTTACCAGAACATGGAAAAACCCGCTGGAAGTTATGCATTTATTAAAGCCAAAAATGCAAATGCATCAGTTTGTGATGACTGCGGTGACTGTGAGGAAAAATGCACGCAAAAACTCGAGATAAGGAAATACCTTAAAGAAGTGGTGGAAACGTTTGAAAAATAGTAAAACAATCCTGAATTATTTATATATTCTCAATTAAATTATTACCCTGGATTAGTATGGTTGACGACTATTATATTGACCTTGAAAAGTACCCCTTAATTAAATTTAAGCAGGAACTAACAGAAGCAGACCTTCTTCCAAGCAGAAAAATATTGAAAGAGCAAATTGATACCAGATTTAAAATTTTAGAAAGTAAAGGAATTAAAAATCTGAGTGATCTATCAACTTCATTGAAAACTCCCAAAAAAGCTAAAGAATTTGCTGAAAGGTCAGGCTTACCTCAAGATTATATTTTAATTTTAAGAAGGGAAGTAAACAGCTATTTACCTAAACCAGTGCACCTTGAAAAGTTTCCAGGCATTGAAAAAGATACTTTAAACAAATTAAACAGCAAGGGTATTAAAAATACTGCCCATTTATTTAAAATAATTAAAACTCAGGAGGACAGAGCCAAATTAGCTGCTGAAACTAAGATAAGTCCAGAAGAAATACTGGAATTAACCAAATTAACTGATTTATCAAGGGTTAAATGGATTGGACCAATTTTTGCACGGATGTTTTTAGATTCTGGAACAGATACTGTAAAAAAACTATCAAATGCAGATGCAAAAGCTCTTTATGGAAAACTTATTCAAATTAATAATGAAAAAAGATATACAAAGGGCAGATTTATCGAAAGCGACGTTGAACTCTGTATTAAAGTTTCTAAAATGGTTCCAATGACAATAATTTACTGAAAAATCCATTGCTCTTCAGAGTGGAACAATAACTGTTTATTCCAGTTCTAATCTAATTCCCCCCATTTTAGGTGCTAAAAAGTTGTAAATCACCGCAATTAAAGCAAAAATCAGGAAATAACCCAGAAAATAACTTAACCCATTTAAGGCAATGATTGTAATGTCATTTATTATATTTCCGACGCTTGGATTTCCAGTTACAGCAAGAGATAATAGAGTTATAAGGCCCATAATAACTCCAAATGCACCAAAAACTGCGCCTGAAAGCGGTGCTGCAGCAGCTACGACAGGTAAAGATTTTATTTCGTGCAGATTTTCTGAAATTACTTCAATATCCAGCTGCATTCTGATAAATTTTGTGGCTATATAATTGTAGAATATTGCAAATAATCCATTGCTAACAATTCCATATACAAAGGTTACGAGTGGTAATCCAATTATCAAAATTAATGCCAGTGCAGCTCCATTTGTTCCTAAAACAGTATTGATTAAAAGAGTTGTTCCACTTATATCTATGCTCCTTTCAATAGCGTTAGCTGTAAAGTTAATTAGCATGAGTATGATATTTGTAAAAGGTATGATTGCCGCTGCCAAAAACAAACCAACAATAAACAGCCATATTGTTTCAATGCTCGCTATAATTAAAGAAAATGCTTTTACAGGTATTTCTGTTATTTCATTGTTATCCAATCTCAATTTTATACCGCATAATCTGGAGGTTATCCTGTTATAAAGCAGTCCACTGAAAAAACTTACCGCCATAATCAGGAAATATGTAGTTATTGGGAGAATAACAACTGATGCTATACCCATACCATTTATAATATCACCAAGCGTACCTAAATGTGGTATAAAAGTTGTTACAAGTCTAGATATTATTAGAATTATCACAGAGTAAATGAATACTAAAATTGCAGCTGTTGAAGATGCTATTCGTGTAAAAGAAATTAATTCAATAGATTTAATTTCTGTGATATTTGCTATTTTTTCACCTCGTTCTATTCAATTTATTATAATTATAGTCGTTTTGTTTAATATATTTTCTTATTTCAAGCCATTAAACAGATTTAAAAGTAAAAATAAGCATTTAAAACTATTCAAAGTTAGCAAAATAATATAAGTACGTGAAAACCCTCCAATAAATTTATATAATAGTTAGTTAGATAAAACTATTTACTCAAGAGGATGAAACATATGACTTATGAACTTGAACTGGTAGAGGCAGTTGATAGATTAACCGAACTGATGGGAAACTTCCAGAATCAGATTTTAAGCGGTGCTTTAAAAAATTTCACCCTGCGCCAGCTGTATTATATCGAGTTAATCAACAAGCACGAAAATATAAGCGTGTCTGAAATAGCAAAGATGTTGGGTGTTAAGAAATCTACAGTTTCTATCGCCATTAACCAGCTGATAGATCGAGGCATCGTGACTAAAATTCAATCAAATGATGATAAACGATTTTATTTCCTCGGGTTAACACCTGAAGGTAAGACTATAATTAAAATACACATGCAAGTTCACAAAAATGCAATTAAAAAGATTTTGGATGTTTTAAATGAAGATGAAGTTGAGAACTTCATTAAAATCGTAGGTAAAATTACAACATCAGGACTGTAATTTTTTTTAAAATATAGTTAGTTTCGCAAAACTAATTAGAAATTAATTAAAAAATAGTAAAGGATGTTATTATGGAACAAATAGACAAAAACCGTTTTCACCTGCAAAAAATGGCAGTTAACTATGATAAAATGTGTCAAATAACTGTGCCCGGATATGATTTCCTGCAGAACGCCGCGATAGATATCTTAAAATTTGAAAATATTGAGGAAATCATTCTTTTAGATTTAGGAGCTGGAAGCGGTATTTTAATTGAAAAGGTACTGAAAGAGTTTCCAGATTCAAGTTGCTACTACTTAGATTCTTCTGATGAATTCATGTCTGTTGCAAAGGAGAGGTTACAGAAATATGAAGACAGAGTGAATTATATCAAGTCTGATTTCTGCAAAAACTGGGAGTCAAAAATTACAGAGAAACCCACTGTGATCACATCCATGTCTGCAATTCACCACCTTCAAACAAAAAACAAAAAGAAACTGTACCAAAAATGTTATGATATGCTTGAAGAAGGCGGTTGGTTTTTTAATATCGATGAAATGAAAACAGTGACTGAAGATGCATACTTAAAAAACCTTTACTATTGGATTTATCATGCCCAAAAACAAAAATACACGATTTCTGATGATCTATCCTCATCTTATGAAGCATGGATGGAAAAATTCAGCAACTGGAAAAAAAGAAATTTAGATAACGCCCATATTCCAAAACAGGAAGGAGATGACATTCACGAGCCTTTTTTAGCCCAATTGGATTGTCTAAGAGAGATAGGCTTCACTGAAACCGATATCTTCTCTAAGCACATGTTATGGTGCTTAATAGGTGGAAAAAAATCATTTTAAATGTAATAACAGGAGGAATAATTATGTCCATGACAATAGCAGAGAAAATATTTGCAAAGGCTTCTGGTAAGAAAGAGGTAGAAGCTGGAGACGTGGTCATGTCCAACATTGATGTTGCAATGACCCATGATCTTACAGGACCTTTATCTGTAGAAGCTTTTGAAAAAATAGGAGTACCCAAAGTCTGGGACCCTGAAAAAATCGTAATCCTTTTCGATCATCAGGTACCTGCAGACTCACTTGATGCTGTCACGAACCATATGATAATGAGAAAATTCGTGAAAGAACAGGGAATAACCAATTTTTACGACGTTAGAGAAGGCGTATGCCACCAGGTTCTCCCAGAAAAGGGGCATGTAGTCCCTGGAGAAATTGTAGTTGGAACTGATTCACACACATGTACACATGGAGCTTTAGGAGCTTTTGCAACAGGCATAGGTTCAACCGACATGTCAATGGTTTTTGCAACAGGAAAACTATGGTTTAAAGTGCCAGAAACAATTAAATTCAACATAGAAGGAACACTTCCAGAACACACCTATGCAAAGGATGTGGTACTCAACATAATAGGCCATGTTGGTGCTGACGGTGCAACATATAAAGCATGCCAATTTGCAGGCGAAACCACAAGCAACATGTCAGTTTCTGATAGGATGGTTATGTGTAACATGGCTATCGAGATGGGTGGTAAAACAGGGCTCGTTGAGCCAGATCAAAAAACAGTGAACTACCTTAAAAACCGTACTAACAAATCATATGATATAATCAAAGGAGATGATGACGCAGAATCCCTTGAAATTATTGATATTGATGTTAATGATCTTGAACCACAAATTGCATGCCCACACAATGTGGATAATGTCCACGGAATCTCCAAAGTTGAAGGAACACCTATAGACCAGGTTTTCCTCGGTTCATGTACCAACGGCCGAATTCAAGACCTTAGAGACGCTGCAAAAATTCTTAAAGGAAACAAAGTTTCAGACAGCATCAGGATGCTTGTAATCCCTGCTTCACGTGAAGTTTACACCAAAGCGCTGAACGAAGGACTAATGAATATTTTCGTAGATTCTGGAGCACTTGTTTGCAACCCATGCTGCGGACCATGTCTCGGCGGACACGTAGGGCTCATCGGACCCGGAGAAGTCAGCCTCTCAACATCAAACAGGAACTTTAAAGGAAGACAGGGCAGCAGCGAAGGTGAAGTTTACCTTAGTTCTGCAGCAGTTGCAGCGGCATCTGCAATCACTGGAAAAATTGAAGATCCGAGGAATCTGTAAAAATGGTGGTTATTATGAAAGGAAAAGCATGGAAATTTGGAAACGATATTGACACTGATCTAATCCTCCCTGGAAGATATCTGGTTTTAAGATGTGAATCAGACCTTGCACAGCATTTAATGGAAGGGGCAGACCCAGAATTCCCCAAAAAAGTAAAAAAAGGAGATATAATTGTTGGAGGTAAGAATTTCGGCTGCGGCTCATCAAGAGAGCACGCACCTATAGCGATGAAAGGCGCAGGTATCTCTGCAGTAGTCGCAGAATCATTCGCAAGAATATTCTACCGAAACGCTATAAACCTAGGTATACCTCTCATAGAAATAAAAGATATCTCCAAACACGTTTCGCAAGGAGATGAACTTGAAATAGATATGGAGAAAGGAGTCCTAAAGAATTTAACCACTGGAGAAGAATTCACCATCAAAGGATTACCTGGATTCATGCGCAATATACTGAATAAAGGAGGGCTCATCCCCTACTTAAAAGAAGAAATTGCTAAAGGCGAATTATAGTAAATCAGAGTACCTTTAACTTTCTTATTTTTTTCAAAGGATGACTTATCCCCTACTTAAGAAGAAATTGCTAAAGGCGAATTATAGTAAATCTTTCTTAACTATTTTTTAATTATTCAAAAACTTTTTATTTTTTAGTACATCCCATAATTAACATGGACAGGGAAAAAATTATCAGACAAACCGAGAAGTTTGTGCAGAATGAGTTACAGGGAGAAAGTTCTGGACATGACTGGTGGCATGTTTACCGTGTCTGGAAAAATTCAGTCTATATCGGCAGAGAGGAAAATGCAGATCTTTTCGTAACCCAGCTTGCAGCTTTACTCCACGACATAGCAGACTGGAAGTTCCACGGCGGAAATGAAAATATTGGCCCGGGAGTTGCACGAGAATGGCTTGAAAAGTTGCATGTGGAAGAGGATATAATTTCACATATAATTGATATTGTAAGAGATATATCTTTTAGGGGTGCTGGGGTTAAGACACCTATGAAAACCATTGAAGGCATGGTTGTCCAGGATGCAGATAGATTAGATGCTATTGGTGCCATTGGTATAGGCAGGGCATTCGCTTACGGAGGACATAAAGGGCGTGAAATGTACAATCCTGATATTAAACCTGTAATGCACCAGTCATTTGAGCAGTACAAAAACAATAAAGGACCCACTATAAACCATTTTTATGAAAAATTACTTCTATTAAAGGGCTTAATGAACACTGAAACTGCTAAAGAAATTGCAGAAGATAGACATAAGTTTATGGAGCAGTTTCTGGATAGATTCTTTGAAGAATGGGAAGTATCTGATTGATATAATTAGAGCTGTGGAAAAATTCTAAAAGATTAAAGTTGACATGCGCAATCCTAAAAAAGCAGCGGATATAATGTCAAAGGAAGAAAGAAAAGTTTAAAGCTTAATTGAAACATGAAAATAATTAATTAAGTTCAATTAATAGTTATATTTAGTATAAAAAGTCCAGAATTCCATATTAAAATATTTAATAGGAGTACAATGTAATGTTATCACACTAACTCTAAAGAATATTAGTTCCCAGGAGAATCTTAAATGGATAAATTCATGCAAGCAGCGGTTGAAGAAGCAAAAAAAGGATTATCTGAAGAAGGCATTCCAATTGGCTCCGTTCTTATCCATAAAGGCAAAATTATAGGTCGAGGTCATAACAGGCGCGTGCAGAATGGAAGCACAATACTTCACGGCGAAATGGACGCGCTGGAAAATGCTGGGCGGCATCCCTCAGTCTTTTACCGCGAATGTGTCCTTTATACCACATTATCCCCATGTCCAATGTGTTCTGGAGCCATTTTACTTTATGGCATTCCCCAAGTAATAATAGGAGAGAATAAGAACTTCATGGGTGAAGAAGAACTACTTAGATCCAGAGGAGTTAAAGTAGAAGTTATTCAAGATCCCTCATGTATTGAAATGATGTCCTGCTTCATTAAAATACACCCCGAATTATGGGATGAAGATATAGGATTATAAATACTCCTATTTCTAAATATGGCTTTTAAAGAAGATTTCGATGTTTTAAAATGGATTACAACTCCTCAATAATCGGCTGATTATGAAATATATCACGCTCAAAAAGTTATAACCGTCTGAAAAGGGACTTTTAAAGTAGGGCTTACTTCGCCTGTAGAATTTTTAATAGATTTCCGAGGATAACATGATAAGAGAAGCAAATGTTGATGACACAGAATCAATTGTAGATTTATGGGAAGAAATGATGGATTTTCATATCCAAAAAAACAATATATATGAAACTAAAGATGATGCACGGGAAATCTATACATTTTATCTTGAAAAAGTCATCGAAAGCCATGAGAACATAGTCTTAGTCTGCGAAATTGAAAATAAAATTGTAGGCTACATAATGGCCGAAAAATCATCGCTTCCCCCTGTTTATAAAGAAGAAAATGTAGGGACAGTAATAGAAATATGCATAACAGAAAAATATCGAAATAAAGGAATTGGAGAAAAATTACTGGAGAAAACTGAAAAATGGTTTTTGTCTAAAGATATTAATACAATTGAGTGCGTAATTTCTGATTTTAATGAAATATCAAAAGGTTTCTGGTTTAAAAACAAGTACAATCCTTATAACTTAGTATGTTTTAAGCGATTAAGATGATATATTTAAATTAAAACATTTAAATATTGAATTAGATTTTTTTCTTTAAAACAATGCTTAATTTCTTTTTTCTAATTCCTAGTCTAAAAAAGAAAATTAAAATAGTAAACTAATTACTATAGCTGCCAATCCAACGATCCAGCAGTAATAAGCAAATATCATTAAGCTTCTCTCTTTTATTAGTTTCAACATTAATTTAATAGCCAGATAACCAGATACAGCTGCTGCAATGAGCCCTGCAACAAAAGCCCCTGTGTTGGTATCAAAACCTAAACTTATATCATTTATCTGCACCATTGCCGCTCCCAGTATGGCAGGTATTGAAAGTAAAAAACTAAAACGAGCTGCAAGCTCTCTTTCAAGACCTAAAAATAGTCCTGTAGAAATAGTAGATCCAGAACGAGATATACCTGGAGCTATAGAAAATGCTTGAGCAGTTCCAATTACTAAAGCATCTTTAGCGTTCATTTTCTCCAGAGTTACTTTATTGTCACTATTCAAACTTGTTTTACTGGATCTTCGCGATAATCTCTCAGATCCCCAAAGTAAGAACCCCGTAATAAGTAAAAAGAATCCTACGGCTGTTGAGTTACTAAACAAACTTTCAAATAAGTCTTTAAAAAGGAACGCTGCTAATCCTGCAGGTATAGAACCAATTATTATAAACCACGCCATTTTTTTAAACTGATCTTCCTTAATACCTTTTATAAATCTGTGCCGAGGTATATCCATAATACTGGATATAAAAGCCATTATCATCTGAGCTATGTCCTTCCAAAAATAAGCTACTACTGCTATCAGGGTCCCCACATGAAGCAATATATCAAATGCCAGATTTGGAGCAAATCCTGTAAGTTCATGCATAAATACAAGGTGTGCAGAACTGCTCACCGGTAAAAACTCAGTTAATCCTTGAACAACACCGATACTAATTCCTATTAAAATATTTATTATGTCCATTATCCCACCAAAAATAGTAAATAAGTTAGATTATGCTCGTATACCTTGAGAATCATAGATAAGGAGGTTTTAACCCACGGAGACGGATTTTGATTCTCATTAAAAAAATAAGTAGTGATTACCCACCCTCCCACAAGCATAATCTGAAGCTGGTTAATTTTATATCATCTATTTACTCCCATTATTAACGAAATTACCGTCACTCATATGGAGAATTTCGTCAGCAAAATCTGCTGATGCCTGATTATGGGTAACAACAACAATGCTTACTCCGTCCTTTTGATTCAGATCTTTAAGGACCTGCATTATAGAGTCCGCATTTTTGGTATCGAGTTCTCCTGTTGGTTCATCCGCCAGAATAATAGATGGATCATTTATAAGTGCTCTAGCTATTGCTACACGCTGTTGTTCTCCACCAGAAAGCTGCCCAGGATATTTATTAGATTTTGAGCCCAATCCCATTCTGTTTAAAAGGTCTATAGCTTTTTTTGTATCCTCTTTTATCATGGGGAGCATGACATTTTCAAGGACTGTAAGCTGTGACATCAGATTAAACCGCTGGAATATAAAACCGATTTCATTTCTTCTAAGCCTCGCCTGCTCTTTAACCGATAACTTCTTGGTCTCTTTCCCATTAATTTTAATCATACCACTTGAAGGCATGTCCAGTATTCCTGCCACGTGCAGGAATGTTGATTTACCTGATCCAGACGGTCCCATGACTGCCGTAAAGGAACCTTTCTTCAGGGACATGTTTAAACCTGCAAGGGCGTTTATCAATTCATCTCCCATTGTATAAGTTTTCCAAACATTATTAAATTCAAGTACTGCATTATTCATGTCTAAGGGCCTCCACAACGTTTAATTTTGAAGCTCGCATAGCTGGATACAAACCAGCCAGGATACATAATATAGTAGATCCTACAATTACGCCTCCAATTAACCATACAGGCATCATTTGAGGGATGTAATCTGTAAAGTCAAGCATGTTTGCAAATACTACGATACCTATAATACCAAGAATGACTCCTAAAATTGCCCCTAAGAACCCTAAAAGACCGGATTCAAAGAGTATGCTTCCCTTTAGTTCCCAGTTTGTAAATCCAATTGCTTTTAAAACACCTAATTCTCTTGTTCTCTCCATGACGCTCATCATCATGGTATTTACTACACTTATAATTCCCACAACCAGAGCTATACATGCAATAATTCCTATAAATAGAAGTGCCTGGCTGGTTTGCTTCTGAATTTCAGCAACTTTTTCTGATTTAGTTAAAACAGAGACACCATCTACTTGATTTTCTATTTCATCAGCGGTGGCATTTGGGCTTACATGTGATCTAGCGTAGATAGCGCTTACTTTATTACCAGTGACTTTTTGTGCTGTATCCTGGTTTAAGTAGACATAAATCGCCTGTTCTTCTTTAGATATTCCAGTGATGGTTAGCTGCTGATCTTTGGCTTTTATTTTATCCCCAATACCAAGGCCAAATTTATCTGCAGTAGCTTTATTAATTACCACTCCCTGCGTTCCATTTATTAATTTAACCTGTCTCCAATCATTTACTCCCTCGAAGTTTACTCTGGTTCCATTGATATTTTCCGAAAAGATGGTTACTTCCCGCAAACCATAGAGATTAGACATTTTCTCTACCTTCGAAACCGTTTGAGAATCCATCAAATAAGTTCCACTGCTGGATGCAGGGGCTACTACCACATCATACATATACTTGTCTGTCTGCTCCTGGACCGCAGAAGTTGCTCCTGCAGTTATTCCGAGGAGTACAACAATTGTTGCAGCTCCAATAATTATCCCCAGAGCAGTTAATGCGCTCCTAAGTTTTTTCCTGCGAATGTTATTAAACGCTAATTTATAAAGATTCATTTTTTTCGCCTCAATTACAATGTTTAAAATTGACAGGGTGTTTTACTATTAAACCGGTGATTCTGACTTTTTAACTTATTACGGTACAATTAAGGCTAAAAAGTTTATTTAGTAAAACACTGCCTATTAATATACTTATATGAACCCTTAAAAGTACTTTTTCCAATATTAACCCAACATTAAGTCTTCTTTTCCACTAATTTGCCCCAAAATTCCATCCAGATTACACCCAAATCTCAAAATTCAGCAGGATATGTTTAAAAAATAGGGTAAATAAATCAGTTATTTCATGATAAATCCTGGTAAATCACCAGATGTAAAAATTAGACTTTTAATAAAAAAATTTAGAGCTATACTTAATAGACTCACTTCAAGATATCATTTTAAGCAACGAAATTATTGAATGAATATTAATGCGCTTAGAAAATTATTAAACGTAGGATCTAATTGATAAAAGTTCAATTTTTTAAAATTAGTATAAAATAATCGTTAAGTGACAATATATTAATCTAAAAGTAGTAGATAAAGGAGAATAGAGTATATATTCTTCAAATATTATTCAAATTTAATCTCATATTTAGTTATATTCATGATCAGGAGGCGTGATCATAAATGGCACATGCTTCATTAGATTTTCTGAATTCTTCCCATATCTCCTGAAAACTATCGTAGTTTTGCTCCATTTTATCTGAAAGGAAGTACAAAGCACCGTACTTCTTTCCAGTTGATGTGACCATGTTATTTCTTTCTAAAACTCGAATATGATGCTTTACAGTTTTATAATCAAGTTCAAGTTTTTCAGCAAGTTGATTGACATTATAAGGCCTATTTTTCAGCTCATCTATAATTCTAGCACGATTTGTTGCTCCTTTAGTACCTGCAAGTATCCCCCAAATAAATTTATCCATAGAAATCCTCCAAGTTATTTAAATACCTCAGTTCGTTTTTTTATATCATCCAAATTTGATTTTAATAGTTTAATTACTATTTTGTAGAACCTGTTGGCTGCGTATGCCATAACTATTACAAAAAATGTACCCATTACTGTTACGCCAATACCACCTACCACCATTATTAAAGTTCCCAATATTCCTCCCTGTACAGGCAAGTGAATGTACTTTGGGAAAAATACCTGTAATAAAGGTGATAACATAGTTAAAATTCCTATAATAATTATTGCAAATCCTGCCACAACTAAACTGATAATAACCACTGCAAGCAGCAAAGAAGGTCCGGCTACAAATACTATATTAAAAAGACCAAGTCCTGCCACTGCCAGCACTGCTTCAATTATACTGCCTGGAGACGGCTTATCTTCGGCTTTTTTGACCATATAATCTGCTTTAATTTGTTTAGCGACATTTTCAGGATCCCCTAATGCCTCTGAAATTTCTTCTTCAGTCCTGCCGTTTTCCACACCTATTCTAAAGTGTTCCTCATAGTCTAAAATCAGATCTTCTCTGTCATCTTCTGGTAATTTTTTCAGCAGTTTATCGAGCTTTTTGAGATATTCCTCCTTATCCATTTAACCACCCTAGTCTCCGTTTTAATTAAGTAAATCAGTAACAGCTGCAGAAAATTCATCCCATTCTGCAACTAAATTTTCCTTTTTTTCTTTTCCCAGCTCTGTTATTTGGTAATATTTTCTAGGAGGGCCATCCTGGGACTCTTTCAAATAAGAGCTTACTAAACCTTCCTTTTTTAGCCGCCTTAAAAGAGGATAGATAGTGCCTTCCGAAATTGAAATATTTTTAGATATTTCATCAACCATTTCGTAACCATAACAGTCCTTTCTGTCAAGAAGCACTAACACACAAAGTTCCAGTACCCCTTTTTTAAATTGAGCATTCATAGTACCACTGTATTTCACAAGGTACTGTATATTGCAAGGTACTATATATAGTTTAGGGATACAGAATATTTATCACTTAAATTAAAAAATATATTAAAAATTAGCCCATAATTTGAGGTATCTGCACGTCTAAAATAAGAGATACTGCCAAAATCAAAAAAATAATAAAATAAATATTAATGGAGTAAATATTCCATACTTAAAGTTCCATGGCCTTTAAACAGCTTAGGAGTATTTTTACTGTAAACTTTAAATCCAAATCTTTCATATAATCTCTTTGCACCTTTATTTTTAAATGTCACATCAAGAAGCACGCGCTTGCAGCCTTTATCTTCTGCAGTTTTAACTGCATTTTTCAAGAGGTATGTTCCAATTCCCTGACCCCTGTATTGAGGATCAACTGCAATATTACTTAAATAGTAATCATTTTTGCCAAGACTTGCTGTAAGGGACCTATTTATTAAAGTTCCTTTCACTGCACACTTCAAAAAGTTATAGAAGTTCAATATCCTAAAATACGCTTTAAGATCATTCCATGAGCTTGTTTCTCTACCGCTGAATGAAACTAAAATGCCCAACATGTTCCCATCATCATCACAAACCACATGAATATTTTCATGCCCAAAATAATTATTCCCAGATTTTACAAGGTTTCTTATATTTTCTGTGGCTTCTTTTTCATCTTTTCCAAGTAACTGCTTAAATATTGTTAATTCAGTTTCATAAATTAGCTCAGAAACTTTATTCAAGTCATGTTTATCAGTATTAAGTCTTATAAACCTCATTTTATACTCCTTTTAATACATTCAGATTTAAATGAATCTAAGTGACACTATTATAATCTTTTAATACTTAAACTTAATTATCAATACCCATTTAATCTTTCAGGGCTATTTGAAATATTATTACGTCGGATATTTTTTCAATTAAGAATATGTGTTAATACTTGTAATTTATTACGTATGAACACCTTATATAATACACGGTAAATCAGGAGTTGAAATTATGGTCAATATTGAATTTAATAATGAAAATATAGAAAAGTGCCAGTGCCCCTGCTGTTCCGTACAGGCTGTAAGTAAATGCGCATATGAAAAACTGGACAAATTACAGAGCATAAGTGGCAGCCCAAATCCAGAAGATGTTCCAGGAATGTACTGTGTGTCTGGAAAAACTAAATGTGATGATTTTAATCCAGAAGGAGCATGCCAGTGCCCTAAATGTGAGGTATGGAAAGAATACAAATTAGATGAAGGAGAACCTGCAGGTTATTTCTGTCAAAATGGAAAAGCTAAATAATTAATAGATTAATCTCAAAATTTCCTAGATTAAGAACACTTAACTCAAGTAGTTTTAAAATTATTAAAATGACACCCCCTCTATAAAAATAACTCAATTTTAACATCAAGTACAGTTAATAATCCCATGTTTATTATTTGATCCTATTAATAAAAATGGGGGTTGAAATATGGCCAATATAGAGTTTAATATGGGTACAATTGGAAAATGTAAGTGCTCAGAATGTCCAGTACAAACTCAAAGCAGTTGTGCAATGGACAAATTAGATAATTTAGAGAAAACCATGGACTATCCACCAGAAACAACAGTAGCCAAAGAAAAAGAGATAACATCTCATCCAGAGCATGTGCCTGAAGCTTACTGCGCAACAGGGACAGCAACATGTCCAGATCTTGATCCAAAAAACATGTGTCAGTGCGGTACCTGCGATGTCTGGAAAGAAAATAGATTGGGTGAAGGCGAACCCGGAGGATATTTCTGTTCAAAGGGTAAAGCGCCCTAGTTAAACGTTGCAAATCAACTCTTTTTCATTTTTTTAAGTTATAACCCTTTAAAATGTTATACTGCACATTAACTAATAATTATCGTATTAAACACGCTAACCTCTAACTTACTTATTCTAACACTCTGAAAGTTGTTTATATAATGTAATTCCCTGTGTTTTTGAAAATATATGTTTTTAAAATAATTCCTATTTTACAATTCGCTCTGGAGTATTGTGCAAATATTTACTATTTAAATTATTATATAATTTTTGATTAAATAAATGGAACACGTCTAACAAGTATAACGGTGAAGTATAAACCATGCACATAATAAGGGATATGAGTGTTACAATTTAATATGTATAACCCCTGACATGATCAGCATGAGCGTTTAATAAAATAAACCTTAAATTTTTCTCTGCATAACTTTAATAATATTTATAGT
Source organism: Methanobacterium veterum (assembly GCF_000745485.1). Taxonomy (NCBI): domain Archaea; kingdom Methanobacteriati; phylum Methanobacteriota; class Methanobacteria; order Methanobacteriales; family Methanobacteriaceae; genus Methanobacterium; species Methanobacterium veterum. The sequence continues at coordinate 84,287 of NZ_JQJK01000016.1, read as the reverse complement.
ATATATACAAAATTATGGAAACTAAACGATTCATCCTCTTAGACATCGATTATGTAACAGAAAACAACCGTCCGGTGGTTAGACTCTTCGGAAAAGAACGTGGAGACAATAAAGGAAGATCTATAATTGCCCTGGACAGACATTTCAGGCCTTACATCTATGTAATCCCCATGGGCAATACTGAAGACTGTATCAAACAGATTAACACACTTGACGTGGATGAAATCAGGATCGTACAAAAAAAGGACATTACTCAGGAAAAAGAAATGCTGGAAGTTATTTTGTTCCATCCTCAAGATGTTCCTAAGCTTAGAGACAAAATATGGAATTTAAGCGAAGTGAAAGAGATCAGAGAACATGATATTCCTTTTTACAGGAGATATTTAATTGACAACGCCCTCTTCCCAATGGGCGAAGTTGTTGTAAACGGGAAAACCAAAACACAGAAAGCTGGACCTGGAATATCATCAACTGATGAAAATTTATGTATTTTTAACATGGAAGGGAAACCTGAACCAGTAGCCGGAGGAATTCCTGATTTAAAAGTTATGAGTTTTGATATTGAAGTTAGAAATCCAAAAGGAATGCCCAGTGCAGATAAAGATGAAATAATCATGATAAGTCTTGCAAGCAACTTTGGGCTTGAAAGCGTGCTTTCAACTAAACGTTCATCCTTTGATTACGTAGAAACACTTGAAAGCGAAAAAGAAATGATAAAACGTTTCACTGAAATTGTAAATACAGAGTGTCCAGACCTAATTTTAGGATACAACTCAGATAACTTTGATTTTCCATATATCAATGATAGGGCAAAAAAATTAGGCGTTCCCATGAATATAGGAATGGACGGTTCTGGAATTAAATTTTTAAGGCGTGGATTCACATCAGCAGCTGTAGTCCGCGGCAGGCTGCATATTGACCTCTACCCAATTATGAGGCGCCACCTGACACTTGACCGTTATACCCTAGAAAGAGTGTATAAAGAGCTCTTTGGTGAAGACAAGGAAGATGTGGAAGGAGATGAAATCTGGAAATACTGGGATTCAAACGGTGAAAAACTGGAAGAACTGTTTTCATATTCCATGGACGACGCTATCGCAGCCTATAAAGTGGGAGATAAAATGCTGCCAATAAATAGAGAGCTTACCAGGATTGTAGGGCAGCCATTTTTTGATATCACAAGAATGGCATCTGGACAAATGGTAGAATGGCTTCTTACACGAAAAGCTTACGAATATGGTGAAGTAATACCTAATAAACCATCACAATCAGAATATTCAAGAAGAAGAGGTTTTAAATACGTAGGTGGTTACGTTAAAGAACCTGTAAAAGGCCTCCATGAAAATATCCTTTCATTTGATTTCAAGAGCCTGTATCCAAGCATAATCATTTCTAAAAACATCTCTCCAGATACTTTGCTTAAAAATGAAGAGACTGAAGAATTTCATACCGCACCTGAAGTACCTCATAAATTCAGAAAAGAACCTGTTGGTTTTGTACCATCTGTAATTGGAAATTTACTGAAAGAAAGGGCAAAGATAAAGGACATTATGAAAAAAACAGATGACCCCATGGAGAAAAAGATATTGAATGTTCAGCAGCAGGCGCTTAAAACCCTTGCAAATTCTATGTACGGCCTTTACGGTTTTGCAAGGTTTAGGTGGTACAGTGGAGAATGTGCCGACGCTGTAACAGCCTGGGGACGGGATTATATCAAAAAAACCATGAAAAAAGCAGAAAAATTCGGTTTTAAAGCGATTTATGCAGATACAGATGGTTTTTATGCTACATATACTGGAAATGTAGAAGACGATGCTTAAAAGCTGACAAACCAGATCAATAACATAACTTTTTTATAAATATATTCTGATTAAAAGCCTTGAGGACTTATTATGGACAAAATTTTAGACACATTTCAAGTTGAAGACACGCACTACGCCTCTTTTGCAAATAAGACAAAAATATCAATAGAAAATGGCAAAGGAGTGTACGCTTACGATGAAGAAGGTAAAAAATATATAGATCTCACTGCAGGATGGGGAGTAACAAGTATAGGGCATGCAAATCCTGTTATTAAAAACGCTCTTCTAGAGCAGGGGCAGAAAATCATACAAAACCCAAATTCAGGAGCAACATACTCACCAGCAAGGTCTAAACTTATATCCTTAATGCAGGATATCTTGCCTGAAAATTTGACCCGCATATTTTTTGCAAACAGTGGAGCAGAAGCAAATGATGCTGCAATTAAGCTTGCAAGGAAAGCAACTGGAAAATTAAATATCATATCCACAGTAAACAGCTTTCACGGGCGAACCATAAGTACAGTATCCGCAACCGGACAGGACAGCCACAGGGGACGGTTTAATCCGCTGATTCCAAACCATATTTTTGTCCCCTACAACGATATCAGGGCTATTGAAAACGTTATAGGTGATGATGTCGCTGCAGTAATAGTCGAACCTATACAGGGTGAAGGTGGAGTTAATGTGCCCGATCCGGACTATCTTAAAAATTTATCAGATTTATGCACCAAAAATAATGTTCTTTTAATAGCAGATGAAATTCAGACCGGGTTTTACAGGACAGGAACTCTATTTGCCTCAGATAATGTTAAGATTGATATTTTGACCATGGCAAAAGGCATCGCTGGAGGATTCCCTTTTGGAGCATTTGCAATTACAGAGAATGTGCATGATAAACTCAACATAGGGGACCATGGAGGAACATACTGTGGAAACCCGCTTGGCTGTGCAGTTGCATATTCTGTCATCAGTTATATGCTTGACAGCAAAATCTGGGAAAATGTGGAAGAAGTAAGTAAATTCACATTTAAAAAGCTAAATAAAATGCAAAAAGAACATCCAGATATAATAAAAGATGTAAGAGGAAAAGGGCTATTAATTGCCATAGAATTAATAGACGACATTGTTGCATCTTCCATAAATTCAAAATGTCTTGATAAAGGACTTATCTTAAATGTGACACATGGAAACATAGTCCGAATATTTCCAGCTTTAAATATATCAAAAGAAGAGATGGAAGAAGGGCTAAAAATATTTGAGAACACTTTAAGAGAATTATAATTAATTTTAATTGGTGCAAAAATGTCAAATACAGTACAAGGAAAATTTGACAGAAGCATGGAAATTTCATATAATCAAGGAAAATTAAAGAGATAGCGGCTGATCTTGGAGCAGATCTTTGTGGAATAGCAAGCCCAGATAAGTTCAATAACGCCCCTAAAGGTCACCACCCTTTAGACATATATCTTGATTGTAAATCAGTGATAGTCTTTGCAAAAAGGGTTCCTCATGGATCTATAAATGCTGAAAACTGCATTCCATATACACATGCAAATAATGTAATTACCCAACTTGTTGATAACTTAGGGTTGGAACTCTGCCGGGTTTTAGAAGATTTAGGAATAACTACAGTTCCTATTCCTTCAGATGATCCTTCAGAACACTGGGAAGCTGAGGAACAGTATGCAAGAGGTATTTTATCACTGAGGCATGCAGGATATTTTGCAGGGTTAGGAGTCATGGGCAAAAATACGCTGATTATAAACGAAAAATACGGCAATATGATACAGATAGGGGCCGTTTTAGTAGATGTACCACTTGAAAATGATCCTATAGCAAATTATGAAGGCTGTTTAGAAAAATGCAGTCTTTGTATAGATTCATGCCCTCAAAAAGCACTGGAAAGAACAACTGTTGATCAAAAGTTGTGCAGAGAACTGTCAAACTTTGTAACGGAACGTGGATTTAATTTAAAGAAATGCAACCTGTGCAGGACTGTATGCCCCCATTGTTTAGGAATTTGAGTTTCTAAAATTAAATAAGTTAACTGTAACTTAAATTGGTGCACAATACACTAACCTATACAGGGACTCAATACTACAAATTATACATTTTCTACACTAAAACTGGCAAGAGGTACAATATGGATATAAGTTATGTGGAACTTGAAAAAGACAGTATAAATTTGATCAAACCGTTATGGGAAAGATTAAGGGATCATCATAGAGAGTTATCCCCCTATTTCCCAGAAAGGTACGTTGAGTTTACATTTCAAGAAAGAAAAGAAGATTTATTAAAGAAATCTGAAAATGGAATTTTAAGAATAGATACTGCCTACAATGAAACATCTAAACAATTTATTGGATACTGTATAAGCTCTATTTCAGATGAAAAAATAGGAGAAGTAGATTCAATATATTTAGATGATAAATATAGATCTTCAGGTATTGGAGATACTCTTATGAAACGTTCGCTTAACTGGATGAATCAAAACGGCGTAGAAACTAAAAGAATCATGGTAGCAGCAGGTAATGAAAATACGCTCGCATTTTACAGCCGCTACAATTTCTTCCCAAAACATATAATTTTAGAGCAGTCCAATAAATAATGAGGGAAAACTATGCAGCTTGATTACCAGATCCGAATTATGGCAGAACACGAAGGTGCTGATTTTTTTGGTGTTGCAGACCTGTCGCGTGCAAAAGAAGCAATCACAGATCAGGGTGGCGAAATATGCACCCAATATCCTAAAGCAATTTCTATAGGTATTAGACTGCCTCAAACCATCGTTGATGAACTACCTAATCGAGATAACCGTGCTGTGGCAGTTAATTACCGCCATGCCTACGACATCACAAATCTACGTCTTGATCTTTTAACATCAAAATTAGGAAGTATTATACAGCAGGAAGGATACAAAGCACTTCCAGTACCTGCATCAGAACGCTTTGACAATGAAAGGATATGTGCTGTCTTTTCACATAAATTAGCTGCAAATTTAGCAGGGCTCGGCTGGATTGGTAAAAGCTGTTTACTCATAACTCCCGAAGCAGGGCCCAGAGTCAGGTGGGCTACTGTACTCACAGATGCGCCTCTTACCATAACTGGAGAGCCTATGGACACAAAATGTGGGGAATGCGACGAATGTGTGGAAATATGTCCCGTATCCGCTTTTACAGGAGAACCATTTAGAGAAAACGAAGCTCGGGAAGAAAGGTATGATGCCCGAAAATGTGAGGAATATCTTTATAATGCTGATGAAGGTGAGGATTGGGCTGTCTGCGGATTATGCATTTATGTTTGCCCACATGGAAGAAAATAAAAAATTTATCCCTATTTAACAAATCTTTCCAGAAATCTATTCATTTTCATAAATATTCCGGATAACGGACCTAAACGGTACCCAATTTTATTTAAAAGATTTAAATCTCTTTTTTCTAAAGCACCCATAAATGCCAGACTAAATAAATAGATAAATGAAAAGACTAAAAGCGCAGCTAATAGCCCCATAACTGTTTTAGGAATTAATCCAATTATTAAACCAGTTAAAACTGATGCAAATAATATTTTAACCAGATTGACATAGGGCAATTGAGTATTGCTTGTCTCAAGAACTTTCCACACTGAAAATACCATGATTATAAATGTGGCGACTGCTGTAGCTGCTGCTGCACCAGTTAAACCATATAAAGGAACGAGCAGCCATGTTAAAACCAGGTTAACTATACTTCCCAAAATTAAAAAATACATTGGCAAATATGGTTTTCCCAATCCCTGAGATATACTTGATGACACTATATAAATAGAAAAAAATGACATTGCAGCTATTAAAATAGTCAGTGCATTGCCTGCAACAAGATAAGCAAGTGGAGCCCTTGGAAATATAATTGCAAGTATCGGCTGGGAAAAAAGCATAACGAGTGCACAGAGAGGGAGAAGAACCAGAATCAGGTACCTGTAAGAATATATTACATATTTTTGAATTATATGGTTATTTTTAAGGCTTAAAGCTTCTGAAGCTGCAGGAAGTATAGCAACTGCAATGGATGAAGAAATTATAAGCGGAATCCTCGAGACCGGGCTGACAATATTGTAATAACCTACATAGGTTTCATTCAAAAATATGTTGATAATATAGGTCCCAGTATCAAATAATGCCAGTTCAGCCAATCCAACTACAGTAACAGGTAATGAAAATATCAAAAGCTTTTTAGCCAGCCCATATTCATTAATATGTCCTAAACTTTTTTTTGCATCCTTGATGTTTTTCCATATTTTTTGCCTAAAAAGTAGCAGCGAAAGAACTGCAGCTATAGCAAATCCTATTATAGTACCAATAACTGCCCCTAAAACATAAAATCCCAATAAGATTAGACTTACAGTCAGTATTATCGTGAAAATCTGTTCAAATGCCCTGGTTAAAAGAAGATTGCCCATATCCTGATAACCCTGAAATACACCCCTCACCAATCCTAAAATTATGCTGAAAGGCGTTATAAATCCTATTATCTGGAAAAGAATTATAATACTAGGTTGCCAATGCAAAAATGGAGCTAATGGTTCTGCAAGGAAAAAAATAAGTAAAGTAGCAATAATGCTCATTACAGCCATGATTTTTGCAGAGGTTTTGATAACCTGTTTAACCATATAAGTATCATTTTTAGCGTGATATTCTGCCACGTATTTTGCCACAGCAGGAGGAATACCTGCAGCAGCAATTAATATCAAAACATTTTGTAGAGGAAGAACAAGACTTACAATACCATAGCCTGTAACGCCCAATAAATACTGTATTAATACTCTATAAAAATAGCCGCCTATTCTAAATAGAACATTGCCAAATAAATTAAGGAAACTACCTTTTACCACTTTTCGCATGCCATTCCCCTACTAAAGATACTATCTGCAAGTAATATATTGCTGCAATAAAGTTATTATCTCTTCTTAAATAAAATGTTAAGGATTTTAATGGAATTAATTTATAATTAAAAAGAGATTTTTTATGTGAATTAATATTACAACTGGCAAATTCTCAAAAATAGTCCAACATATAATTTTAAATATAAAAAATAAATTTAAAATGAAAGATTTTAAGGAGTGACGTATTTTTCACTGCTTACAATTTCATCCAGATGTTTCCGCGGCCTTGCATGTGGGCTTTCATCTGCATATCCTATAGTAAACATTGCAGGGACCCTTATTCTTTCAGGGATCTCTAAAATATTCCTGACTTTTTCTTCATCATATGCTCCAAGCCAGCATGTTCCAAGGCCAAGTTCTGTAGCTTCCAGAATCATAAATGATACTGCAATTGAAAGATCTACTGTATAAGCATGCTGTCCACAAGGCATTACCCTTTCTGATTCTGTTGAGCATGCAACAATTGTAACTGGAGCTTCAGCGACAAACTGCTGACCGTGTGCAGCTTCTACAAGTTTTTCTCTTGTTTCTTGATCTTTAACAACTATAAATTTCCATTCCTGACGGTTAGAAGCAGATGGGGAAATTCTAGCCACTTCAAGGATATCCTGAAGTTTTTCATCTTCAACTTCAGTGTCTTTATACTTTCTAATACTACGCCTTTTACTTACAGCTTCAAAAACATCCATAAAATCACCTTCAGCTCAAATTAAAAATTTTAATAAGATAAACATTAAAAATTCAATTAGTATTATTTTATTGTTTTTATTTCTTAAATTTTGTCAAGTTTTCATCTATTAAAACAGTGACAAAAAGATAAAAATGAAAAATGAGTTGATTAAATTTAAATTATTCTAAAGTTTATTATCCTGCTATATCTAGTGTGCATCTTCTGCGTCTATTAATTCGCCGTATTCTATTTCTAGCTGGCACCCTTTAGGGCCGCAGCACCAGTGTGGTAAATCAAATTCTACTAGCATGGATTTCACCTCAAAAAATTTTTTATTTTTGGGGTTCCAAAATTCAGAATGAATTTTGTCAACCTCGAGATATCTATACTGTACTAATTGAGACTAAATTATATTTAAATTAAGTACGGACAAGAAAGATACATACTGTACTTTTGTATACTAACTACCGCAATTACATAATTTCAAAAAAATTCTAAGTTTTAACCTAAAAATAAAACTTTTGAATTAGTCCCCGCTTTCAAGCAGGTTCATTATTTCCTGTTTTAACTGTAAAAAATCAGGGGCTAAAGTATCTCTAATTCTTTTAATATTAACTTCAAATATTCTAAAAATTCTTCCAGGCCCTTTACTCATTAGGATAACTCTATCCCCTAAAAATATTGCTTCATCAATGTCATGAGTTACAAAAACAATTGTTTTACCCTTATCTTCCCATATATTCAACAGATCTTTTTGAAGCTGGCTTCTGGTTTGAATATCAAGGGCTCCAAACGGTTCATCCATTAAAAGTATATCTGGATCCCCTGCTAACGACCTGACAATTGCAACTCGCTGTTTCATCCCTCCTGAGAGCTCATGAGGCATAGAATCTCTAAAATTTTGGAGCCCTACTATTTTCAGGTAATCTTCAGCAATTTTGTGCCTTTCTTCTTCTGCAACTCCTTTCATTTCTAAGGGAAATGCCACATTTTCAATGACACTTCTCCAGGGAAAAAGAGAATATTCCTGAAAAACCATTCCACACTTACAACCCGGCCCCATTATTGCTTCATTGTCCATTAAAATTTGACCAGAACTAGGTTTATCCAGACCCGCTATAAGCCGGAGAATGGTGGATTTTCCACATCCTGAGGGGCCAAGAATACATAAAAATTCTTCTTCATTAACATTGAAATTAATATCCTCTACTGATTTAAATGTGGTCCCCTTACTTTCAAATATCTTTGAAACATTATTTACAGCTATTTTAGACATGTTTCACCCATTGTTTAGTTTCCACTCCATAAAACATACTTATTTTCAGCCTTTCTAAATGAATAATCCATCAAAAATCCAATGATGCCTATTATAATCATTCCAACAATTACTCCACCCGTATCTATTAAATTCATGGACTGCATTATTAAATAACCTAAACCCGATTTTACCGCGATCATTTCCGCTGCTACAGTACACATTAACCCTATTCCAATTCCAACTCTCAAGCCCGTGAAGATTGAAGGTAAAGATGCAGGCATTACAACATTGGTTAAAATTTGACGTTCGGAAGCACCTAATGTATATGCAGATTCTATAAATACTTTATTTATCCTTTTAACCCCATCTATTGTATTAATAAGCACAGGGAAGAATGTTCCAATAAATATAATAAAAACAGCGGATTCAAATCCCAGTCCAAACCAGAGCATGGCGAACGGTATCCATGCAAGGGGAGGTATCGGCCTTAGAATTTGAATGGTTAAATTTGAGAGGTTTTCAGCCTTTTTTGACCATCCTAAAATAATTCCTAAAGGAATTGCAATTGCAGCTGCAATAATTAAACCCGTAATAACCCTCGAAAGAGTTGCTAAAGTATCCATAAGTAGTTCATTAGTTCCCACTAATCCTAAAAATGAGCCCATTACCTCAGATGGTGAAGGTAATATATATTCCGGGATAATATTTAATGAAGTTAATAGAGACCAGATTATAACAATCAAAACAGGTATTATAAGCGCTGTTAATATCTTTCTCATGTAATCTCACCTGTAATCATTTTGAAGGTAAGTAACTAAGGTTAAATATTTCACCCTTAGTTAAATTATGCTCCACATATCCCCTTTGTCTTTGAATGCTTACTATTTTTAAACTATTATCCATAAAATCTTCATCAGGCACTACTACAAATTTAATATGATCCAGCACCTCTTTTTCAGTATTAAAGCTGATTTTAAACTGTTTTGATAATATTGAAATTGTATCATTTCTATTGCTGTAAATGTAGTCAGTTGCATTCTGATGTATCTGGAGTATTTTTCTAAGTTTATCTGGATTATTTTGCATGAAATTGTTGCTGGCGATTATAACACAGCAGGGATGATTTTTCCATATTTCATCAGAATACATGAAGGTTTTTCCATATCCGCCAGAACTCGCTTGAATGACATACGGCTCCCATACAATATATCCATCAATTCTCCCCGATTGAATAGCTTCAGGCATTAAAGAAGTTTGCATTTCCCTTATATCAATTGATTTGGGGTTTATACTATTATCTTGAAGTAAATAATTCAATAAAATGTCCTGTATGGATCCTTTAGATGGCATAACCACAGTATGCCCTTCAAAATCAGTTAAATTATCAATAGTTGAATTTTTTGAAATTACAATGCCGCTGCCCTCTTCATTTACAGCTCCAACTATCTTTAGTGGCATTCCTTTATCTATAGCCATTGTTGCAGGTGCAATTCCCACATATCCCACATCAATTTGTCCAGCAGCCATAGCAATTACTATATCCGCGCCAACGTTAAAGGACTGCAGTTCCACTTTCATCCCTTGAGCTTCAAACATTCCCTTTGCATTTGCAACAGCTAATGCTGCGCTATGTTGGTCATTATCCAGATATCCAATGCGTACTGTATCTTTTGGATGGGCGCTATAGCTATAAGCTCCAAATAATGTAATAATTACAATTACAGCCGAACAGCCCATAATCAACTTATTCATAGCTTATAAACCCATACTATTTTTTATATTAGTATGATTTTAAGACTATTTCAATGTTTGCTTAGTTAGTTTAGCCGCGAATACTCCTGCACCAAATCCATTATCAATATTTACAACTGCAATTCCCGGAGCGCATGACTGAAGCATTGCAAAAAGAGCCGTAAATCCTCCTTCACCAACACCATAACCCACTGATGTTGGAACACCTATAACAGGCACATCCACTAGTCCCGCAACAACAGACGGCAATGCCCCTTCCATTCCAGCAACCACTACGAGTGCTTTAACATCTGCTTCAATCATTTCATTAATATGCGCAAAAAGCCTGTGAATTCCCGCAACACCCACATCATATGATGTTAAGACTTCACAACCCACTTCTTCAGCAGTTATTCGTGCTTCCTCTGCAACTGGAATATCAGACGTTCCAGCGGTGATAACTCCAATTTTACCCTCTTTTTCGATTTCATGGTTTTTAATAAGTAAAATCTTGGCCCGCTTGTTGTATTCAAATTTAAAGCCTTTATCCTCAAGGATGCTAATTTGAGGCTTTATTAAATCATATCTTTCCCTTTCAAGCTTTGTTACCATTAACCTGCCGTTATCTGCACCTTTAAGTATGATTTTTATAAGATCTTCATCTTCTTTACTTTCTGCAAAAATGGCCTCAGGAATCCCAGTTCTTGCCTCTCTACCAGTGTCCAACTTTGCAAAATCCCCTATTTCTTCAATTTGCATTGTTTTAAGCCGTTTTTCGGCTTCCTGAAGTGAAATCTTTCCATCTATGAGTTCTTGAAGTATTTCTTTCATGGTATCACTAAATATTGTCCACTTCACTATATAAAGATCGAAGTATAAATTAATATTTTGAATGTATAACTTATTTTATTTAACTCATTAAAATAATAGTCCGTACAATTAAACATATTTTAGAGGAATACAAAATGGAAAAAGCCAGGATTTTAGTTCAGGGGATCGTTCAGGGCGTTGGATTTAGACCAACAGTTTACAGGATAGCAGATGAAATGAAACTTAATGGATATGTTAGAAATCTTGGAAACAGTGTAGAAATTATCCTAGAAGGAAAAAAAGAAGAAATAAAGAATTTCGCAAAAAATTTAAAGCAGAATAAACCTCCAATATCTAAGATAACTCACCTGGAAATAGAATGGTTAGGTCTTCATGAAGAGCCAGAATTTGATAATTTTATGATCCTTGAAAGTTCTGCCGACTTTTCAGGGTCTTCTGTAATTCCCCCAGATGTTGCAATATGCGATAAATGCCTGGAAGAAACACTTACTCAAGGAAATAAAAGGTACAAATATCCATTTACCGCATGTACTGATTGCGGACCTCGTTTTACAGTTATAAAATCAATTCCTTATGACCGCGTGCGGACATCCATGGATGAGTTTCCCCTGTGCGATGAGTGCATGGTTGAATATAGAGATCCACTGGACCGCCGTTACCACGCTGAGGCAACCTGCTGTCCCACATGCGGGCCTTCTGTTTTCCTCTACAAAGATGAAGTTTTAAACGTGGAAGATCCAATAAAAGAGGCTGCAAAACTCATAGATGAAGGGAATGTGCTTGCTATAAAAGGAATAGGTGGAACTCATCTTGTTGCAAAGACAACAGAAGATGATCCTGTCATTACTTTAAGAAAACGGCTTGGAAGGATGAACCAACCCTTTGCATGCATGTCACCAGATATTGAAACCATAAAAACATTTGCAGAGGTAAGGGATTTTGAAGAGGAGACCCTCATATCAAGAAGGAGACCCATAGTCGTGCTTAACAAGAACAGTGACTACTATTTAGCCCCTTCTGTTTCACCAGATCTCCATAATCTTGGAGTAATGCTTCCTTACTCGGGACTGCAGCATTTGCTATTCCAGGAAACCAGTGAACCAGCTTATATTATGACATCAGCCAATATACCTGGAGAACCCATGCTCATAGATAATGAGGAAATTGTAAACAAAATAGAAGGAATTGCAGATTACTGCCTCCTCCATGATAGAAAAATAATTAACCGGTGTGATGATTCGGTTATTAGATTTAGAGCTGGAGATTTGGCTTTTATAAGGCGTTCTAGAGGATATGTGCCAGAACCATACGATTTCTCAAATATAGCTGGAGATATAAACATTCTTGCACTTGGACCTGAACTAGATGTAACTTTTGCTCTTCTTAAAGATAAAAAATGCTACGTATCACAGCATATCGGCAATACAACCAAGTATGAAACTTATAAATACCTTCAGGAAGCTATAGATTACATGATAGACATAACAAGGGTTGAAAAAATAGATGCTGTAGCATGTGACCTTCATCCAATGTTTTTTACAACTAAACTTGCACATGAGCTGAGTGAAAAGTTTGAATGTGATGTTTTCGGCGTCCAGCACCACCATGCGCATGCAGGGGCGTTATTTGTAGATCATGGAATTGATGAATTGATATGTATCGCTGCCGACGGTGTAGGTTATGGAGATGACGGATCTGCATGGGGTGGTGAGATACTGCATGTTACAGGCGAAAACTACAATCGTTTAGGAAGTTTAATGCCCCAAAATATGGCAGGTGGAGATTTAACTACTAAATATCCTATAAGGATGGTTATAGCCATGTTGCATGAGTTTTATGAGGATGAAGAGCTTAAAAAACTCATGAAAAACGAATATGTTACTTATTTCAAACACGGCGAAAAAGAAATAGACCTTATATTAAAACAGCTTGAACGTGGTTTTAATATCCAGAAAACAACAAGCACAGGACGTGTTCTTGATGCACTCTCTTCTGCACTGGGAATTTGCGGTGAAAGAACATATGAAGGTGAATGTGCTATGAAACTTGAGTCTGTAGCTTATTATGGTGCAGATACTTGTGAAATTCCTGTTGAAATTAAAAAACATAACGAAATGTATATACTTAACACATCTAAAATACTGCTTTCAGTTTTAGAAAATAAAAAGAAAGGTATGCCTGTAACAGATATTGCATGTTCTGCGCAAAGGGCTGTTGCTGAAGGCCTTGCAAAATTAGGTATAAAAGTAGCAGATAAAACTGACGTGGATGTAATTGGTGGAACTGGTGGCGTATTTTACAATGAGACCATAAGTAAAACCATAAAAGATGTTGTAACCGAAAATGGATATGATTTTATTCAACATAAAAACACATGCGCTGGAGATGGTTCTGTATCTTTAGGACAGGCTGCTATTGCGGCTTTACATTATAAAACCAATTAATTTCTTTTTTTTATGTATTACAAATATGACCTGACATATTTGTCTGTTTATAATCCTATCTTGTAATACATCCATATTAAGCTTTTTAAATGAACAAATTTGAATATTAGTTTTTATATAAATTATATTGTGCTAAAAAAGAAAGCATAGTTAGATATTAGCTTAAAAGATTTGAATTATCTTTCAAGTGAATAATGCTAATTTAGGTTTGTACCATATTTGTCATGTATTATTTAATTCCTATTTTTTGAGATATTTCATAATTTTCGACAGTATTATCATGCTTAAATCCACTTTTAAGGTGTTTAACCGGTTTTAATAATTTCATACGTAAAGTTTATCAATTAGAGCATTTTATATTATATATTAACTGATATGCCTTTGATAATGCAATTATAAAATGCTTTTAGAATGAATTATTTGTATAAAAAGGACTTATAGTTGTTTTATTTGGCTTATTAGTTTATATTTAAATAAAAAATCAGGAGAGTGTTAAAATGAAATATTTTAAGGCATTAGGCCTACTATTTGTGGCATTTTTAGTTTTAGGGATGTATGGTACGTATGGCACATATGGCAATAATAATGATAATAGTAATATAATTAATGATCAATCTGTACACTTAGCACCAATTCAAGAGAAGAATAAAACAAATTTATCTTCAATTGATAGTAATAACACCATTACAATTGATAAAAATAAAGCTATTTCAATTGCTAAATTATACGATGATAATTTTGATTGTGAGTTTTATTATTATGAAAAAATGGATTTTAACGCTAAATTAAGCCCCGATAATAAATATTGGATTATAAAAGTAACTGGCGAAAAAAATAGACCCATTTATTCTGTTACTGTTAATGCAAAAAACTGTGCAAGCAAAAAAACAGACGCAAAATCCTCATGGATACCTCTCAATGAATTAAAAGCCCAATACGCCGCATCCATCATAACAGCCTATGCCGACTTAGGCAGCTGTTATAATAATTCAAAACCCGTTAAAGTATCTTTAAATGGAAAAAACGTATGGAAAGTAGAAGCGCGTAAGTATAATTTTGATGGTGGCGATTCAGTATATTGTATTTACTTCAACGACCAAAATGGACAAATTATGACCACATGGAATGATTTCAATAAAAATGCAGGAAAAACAGGATTTTTAACCCTTAACGAAGTAGATAACACCATTAACAAGATGCTTAACACTGCACTACCTGAATACAAACCACCCAAATTTAAAGACATATTAAAAGATTTTTATCCGGAATAAAAGATTTATACAGAAATAGGATGTTAATACAGCATCTCTATCCTTTCTTTTTTTACATTCTTGAATATTATATTCCTTAATAATAATTACAAAAGTAATTCACATAATTCTCTTTTTAGAATGATCATCTTAACATTTCTTAATTTCACAGTAGATTTTATGATTAAAGTCCATTTTCAAGTATTAAATATATACAATATAATATTACGTTCAGTTATAAAGTAAAGTTAGTATTAACTAATTTTAAAGGCAAAAATAGGGCAAAATAGCAAGGAAATGACTTATTTTAGAAAAACCTTTAAAAACTTTCAAATCAGGTTAGTAATTCTATTACTTGTTCCATTTGGCTATTAAGCCATTTATATTTGACATTACTCTAGCGTGTATTCCACACCATTTGAGACCCCCTTCGGACTGCAGAGGTGCTGATACAAAAGCTCTAAATGAAGTTATTTTATGGAAATAAAGTATAAATTAGGCTATTTTCTTAAAAATAACAATGCAGTGAGTTCGCCCGAGAAACGATTGTTAAATACGTTATCAGGATGCCTTAAATTCAAAAATACGCTATAAGAGTGCCGATTTTTTGAAAAAAAACCAAAACATTTATATGTGATCCTGATGTGAACTAATGCTGTCCCAGAATAGCTTAAATGGTTAAAAACTTTCATAATACACTACTTAAATTATGTATTAAAACTAAAAAATCATAATATTGCACTGAAATTGTATTATGAAATAAGCGATACCATAGTAGGTGGGCTACTGGGTCAAGAAATTTTCCTATGACATTGTCATAGAATCGGAGGCGGTACAATTAAGCGGAAACTCACATATGCAACGATGGTTGCAGTATGTGTGATGTTCAGTACGTTGCCATTTGCAGCAGCTACTGAAATCCAAAATACAACTTTTAATGTAACACAAAGCTCATCCGTAAATGCGGTTACGGAAAAGGGCTTAAAAATAGGAGCAAACGGAACATACGTTGTTGAATTACAGAAATGGCTCAAAGAACAGGGATATTACACTGGAGACGTTGATGGATCATTTGGTCCATACACAGAACTAGCAGTTAAATACTTCCAGAACGATTCCAGTATAATCGTAGATGGATGGGTTGCAAATCAAACAACATGTGCAATGGAAGACATAAACGGTGTAAACATATTTGAAGAAGCATTTGGAACTTCTACAAGTTCTAGTAACGTCAAATCAACAGATAAAACAAACGTAACCAAAAGCTCAACAACTACCACTAAATCTAGTGTAAACAAAACAAGCTCAACAACTACAAGTGTAACTAAAAAAGAGACAACAAGTACAACTAAAAAACAGAGCACAAGCACAGCTAAAAAAACCAGTACAACATCATCTGCATCTTTATCAGCGATCCTTGCAAGCGGTGCTAAATACGGTTACAGTCACTCAGCCAGTACAGCAGCTGGAATGGTAGCAATAGGAAGCGGAGACTGCTGGGCAATGAGTGAATACCTATACGGAAAACTCTCTGCAGCAGGTATCCATTCAAGAATAGTTCAGTACAGCACAGCATACTCAGCACGACACAGATCAGTTCAACTGTATCAAAACGGTGCATGGGTAGATGTTCCATACTCAAGCTACGGCTACAGTACCATGTTCAAGGCTACTTCAAGTAAGCCCGGAATGACTGTTTTAGCTTCTTGCTAATTAGCTAAATTAATTATTAGATGATCAAAAGCTTTTATAGCTTTTGATTATCTTTAAATTCCTATTTTTTAAAATAAATCGTCACATTTTAATATAAACTTTAAAATAGTTTGATATCTTACTAAATAAAAAAAATTAATTCTATTAAATATTTTTTGAACCTAATTTTAAGTTCCAGAAATTAACTTAGATTCAAAATAATGCAAAATTAAAGTTAATAGGGACGTTCAATATTCCCTTCTAATAATTTGATTATATTTTTTCTTCTCTTTGCTTCCATTAACAATATTTCAGCATATTTTTTTGCTTTGTCATATCTGTCTATTAATTCTTCTAGATCTTCAATTACATCTTCATGCCCTAAACTGAACCGGGCCTCTATCTCCTGTAATTTTGAGAAATCATCCCCTTTAACGTCCATTTTGATAGTATCCCTATCTATACATATCTGAATTTCGACTTTTTGAGATATATCATAATATTTTCTAGGGCGACCTCGTTCTATCTTTTGAAAAGAAGATTTTAAAAGTCCTAACTCTTCCATTGCCTTTAAATGTTCAATAATAGCTTTTTGCCCTATTTCAAGTTCTTTTGATATTTCACTTACAAAACGGGGCTCCCCTGTTAATAAAATTAGTATATCTCTTCTTGTCTTACATCCCATGACATCAAGTATTGCTTCAAGATCCATTTTTCATCCCTGATTAAAGTTATTTAGTTTAAATATCTCCATTTAAAATTTATATATGAAGTTCCATTAATTAGATATTAGTATTCATATATTCATGACCTGAATGTTATGCAAGTGTTACCGTATCTAAATTTATACACTTTAAAAATTTTAAACAACGTTCCAATTTATAATATAATTGTCTTGCAGTAAGTTATTAAATATGAACTTATAAAGAAATTTAATACAAACACTCTGCTTTTTTATACAATTAATTATATTGGTAGAAAGATTTATATAACCTTTTGTAACTATAACCTATTAAAGATTACTATTATTTTTATCACTACAAAAGGTGAATTAATGACTGATAAAGATGAGTTAAAAACGCTAAAAAATGATCTGAAAGAGAAAGAATCAGAAATTGAAGATCTAAACAAGCAGATTGAAGAAAAGGATCAGAAAATCGATGATTATTTCTCACAACTGCAGCGTCTTCAGGCTGATTTTGAAAACTACAAGAGAAGATCAGAAAAAGATATTGACAGCTTCAGAAAGTATGCCAATGAAGGCCTGATTATCAAATTGATAGACACTTATGAAGACCTAGAAAGAGCCCTAAAATCAAGTGAAAAAGGTGAAAACCTCAAAGAAGGTGTCGAATTAATCTATAAAAACCTTAAAAATGTACTTGAAAAAGAAGGACTTGAAGAAATTCCAACTACCGGTGAAAAATTCGACCCATTTAAACATGAAGCATTGATGACAGAAAACCATGAAGACTATGAAAGTGGGGTCGTAACCGAAGAACTTGCAAAGGGATACTCCCTCAAATCAAAAGTAATCAAATGTGCAATGGTTAAAGTTTGCAAAAAATAACCGATTATGTTTTAAATTAAAAAATATTTACAAAAATTATGAAATGTTAGTAAAATAAGGTGATATAATGGCTAATAATAAGAAAGAAAAAATCATAGGTATAGATCTTGGAACAAGTAACTCCGCAGCAGCAGTTTTAGTTGGTGGAAAGCCAACCATCATACCAAGTGCAGAAGGGGCAACCCAGTACGGAAAAGCTTTCCCAAGTTACGTTGCATTTACTTCTGACGGACAGAGGTTAGTTGGAGAACCTGCAAGAAGACAGGCTGTAACAAACCCTGAAAACACCATAAGTGCCATAAAAAGAAGTATGGGTACAGATTATAAAGTGAATGTCCTCGGAAAACAATACACTCCTCAAGAAATTTCTGCTTTTATCTTACAAAAGATTAAAAAAGATGCAGAAGCTTTCCTCGGTGAAGAAGTGCAAAAAGCTGTTATTACAGTCCCAGCATACTTCAACGACAACCAGAGAACTGCTACAAAAGACGCAGGTACAATTGCAGGTCTTGAAGTTGTAAGACTAGTAAATGAACCTACAGCAGCAAGTTTAGCATACGGTATCGATAAAGAGCAGGAAGAAGAACTTGAAATTATGGTTTTCGATTTCGGTGGCGGAACACTCGATGTAACCGTTATGGAATTCGGTGGAGGAGTATTTGAAGTTAGATCCACAAGTGGTGACACCAAACTCGGTGGAACCGATATGGACAATGCAATCATGAACTACCTCGCAGATGAATTCAAAAGAGAAACTGGAATAGACATCATGAATGATGACCAGGCTGTCCAAAGATTAAGAGAAGCAGCTGAAAAAGCAAAAATCGAGCTTTCAACAACCTTAACATCTGACATAAACCTCCCATTCATAACTGCAACTGCAGAAGGTCCAAAACACCTGACAACTACATTAACAAGGGCTAAACTCGAAGAATTAGTTGACCCAATCATTAAAAGATGTAGTGGACCAATGGAACAGGCATTATCCGATGCTAAAATGTCCAAATCTGACGTTGACAAAATTATATTAGTAGGTGGACCAACAAGGATGCCAGCTGTACAGAGCTTTGTTGAAAAATTCATAGGTAAATCAATTGAGCGAGGAATAGACCCAATGGAATGTGTAGCTATGGGTGCTGCAATTCAGGGCGGAGTTTTAGCAGGAGAAATCAAAGACCTCGTATTACTTGATGTTACACCATTATCTCTCGGAATAGAAACTCTTGGTAATGTATCTACCAAATTAATAGAAAGAAACACCACCATTCCAACCAAGAAAAGCCAGATATTTTCAACTGCAGCAGACAACCAGACATCTGTAGATATCCACGTCCTGCAGGGTGAAAGGCCAATGGCATATGATAACACAACCCTTGGAAGGTTCCAGTTAGTAGGAATACCACCAGCACCAAGAGGAATGCCTCAAATCGAAGTAACATTTGATATAGACGCAAACGGTATCATGAACGTTTCAGCTAAAGATATGGGAACTGGTAAAGAGCAGGCAATTACAATAACTGCTTCAACTAAATTATCACAGGACGAAATTGACCAGAAAATTAAAGACGCTGAAATGCACGCTGAAGAAGATAAAAAGAGGCAGGAAGAAATCCAGGTCAGAAATGACGCTGATTCAATGATATATACGTCAGAAAAAACTCTTGAAGAACTGGGCGACAAAGTAGATAAAGACCAGAAAGAGAAAATAGAATCTTTAGTTAAAGAACTCAGGGATTTAACTGGAGGAGACGATATCGCTGCAATTAAAAGTAAAACTGAAGAGCTAACTAAAGTGGTCCAGGAAGTAGGTGCTAAAATCTACCAGGAAGCACAGCAGGCCCAACAAGCTCAGCAGCAAGCCCAACAGGATGCACAGGGTGCTCAAGGAAACCAGCAGGGCGGAGATGACGACACCATCGATGCAGACTATGAAGTTAAAAAATAAGCTTCATCTTTAAATAGGGAGGGATTTTCATTACTCCCCCTTTTTTATAAATATAAATAGGAAAAATTTTATAGATAGATAAGATAAAAAGTTGGAGGAAAATCCTTCTTCTATTTTTAACGTGCTGAGAAAATATGTTTTCAGGGCGTAAATCCTTAAAAATTAAGGTTTTTCAATAAATAAAGTTAATTTTTATCATGAATTGATTAAAAGGTGAAGGTAAGATTGATATGGCAGAAAAGCGTGATTATTACGATGTCCTTGGAGTAGAAAAGGGATCAGATAAAAAAGATATTAAAAAGGCCTATCGTAAATTAGCAATGAAATATCACCCAGATGTTAGTGATGACCCAGAATGTGCAGAAAAATTCAAAGAAATAAGTGAAGCTTACGCTGTTCTTTCAGATGAAGATAAAAGACACACTTATGACCAGTTTGGACATGCAGGAATGGGTGGATACTCCACAGAAGATGCATTTAGAGATATAAACTTTGAAGATATCTTTAAAGGTTTTGGATTCGATTTCGGAGACATATTTGATATTTTCGGTTTTGGAGGAGGTCGAAGACGAAGCCAGGCACAGAGAGGAAACGATGTACTTTATGAACTCGACATTACGCTTGAAGATGCTGCATTTGGACTTGAAACCGACATAGAAGTACCCCATAAAAAAGTATGTCCTACCTGTGGAGGTACAAGGGCAGAACCTGGAACTGAAACAAGGCAGTGTACAACCTGTGGAGGTACCGGACAAGTACAGCATATAAACAGAACTCCTTTTGGTCAATTTGTTAATGTAACACCATGTAGGGACTGCAGAGGTGAAGGAGTAATTGTTGACACTCCATGCCATGAATGCCGTGGGAAAGGAATTGTAAGGGAAACCAGTACAATTCATATAAAAGTTCCACCGGGTGTTGAAGATGGATCACGCCTCAGGGTTCCTGGAGAAGGAGATGTAGGAATAAAAGGCGGCCCTTCAGGAGATCTTTACGTTATGATTTCTGTTAAGCCGCACAAACTATTTGAAAGACACGGCTCAGACTTAATCTATGAACAGCCCATAAGTTTTGTACAGGCATCTCTTGGTGATGAAGTAGACATCCCAACCATAGGAGAAGAAGTAGTAAGCTTAAAAATCCCTGCAGGCACACAGCCCGGCACTTCATTCCGTATTAAAGGTAAAGGAATGCCACATCTACGCTGGAACGGTAAAGGAAATCTTTACGTTAAAGCAAAAGTCATCGTGCCTAAAAAGTTAAGCACTAAACAGAAAGAGATTTTAAGAGAGTTTGAAGAGATAAGCGGTAAAGAAATTTATACTGAAGACAAAGGGTTCTTTGACAAGATGAAAGACGCTATTAAGCATTAAAATAACACCCTTAAATCTCCAAAATATTCTTTTTTTTCAATTGCTACCAAATTTATATTACCTATTTAAATTCAGGTAAAACTTCATTCTTGTAAAATTCAATACATTCATGCTGGTTGTTTCCTATTTGCTGGATGCAGATACGGTCAAAGCCGGCGCCAATATTCTCTTTTATTATGTCAATATGCACCTGCGGGTCCGAACTGCAGGGAATACTTTCAGGTATATCCTCTTTTTTAACATTCTTCGCTAGTTCTTCGAAATGTGTCTGTGTAGGAATGTCCCAGCTTAAATTTCCTTTAACAGCCATTAAAGGCCAGTATTTATGGACTAAATCCACTGCCTTTTCATCAGTTTCAGCCCAGCTAAGTGAAAATTCCGAGTAGGACGGCCTGTCTTTTCCTCCATTTTCATTAAAAATGTCTAAAATTTCTTTTTTCCCACCACTTACAATTAGTCCATCGCCATTTGCCGCAGCAGTAGCTGCAGCTATTGGCCCGTCTGCAGCCATATATATCAGTGGAAGCTTTTTAGGCAATGTATAAATTTGTGCATTTTCAACGTGATAGTAGCATCCATCATAGTCCTGCATTCCTCCCTGCCATAATGTTCTGATTACATCCACCGCTTCTGCAAGCATTTCAATCCTTATTGGTGCTGGCGGCCAGTGATCTCCATAAATATGTTCGTTTAGATTTTCACCAGAACCTACCCCTAAAATAAATCTTCCAGGCATTAATGTAGCTATTGTAGCTACGGCTTGAGCTACTAAAGCAGGGTGCTGCCTGATTGTAGGGCACGTAACTCCAGTCATTAACCCTAAATTTTCAGTTACCTGTGATATTCCCCCAAGGGTACTCCAGACAAAAGGACTGTTACCCTGTTGACTTAACCAGGGGTGATAATGATCAGATATACTTGCAAAATCAAACCCTGCTTCTTCAGCATGTTTAGCATAATTTATAAGTTCTTGAGGTCCAAATACTTCACTTCCAAGCTTAAAACCAATTTCTACCATAACATTCCCCCATATTTTTTAGACTTTTATAATATTTATTAACTTTTGAATATAAATTATTACTAATACTGTTCTATTTATTATACATTTAAAAACCGAGGAATATTTCATAAAATTGTCATGTTTAAAATCAATATTAAATGGAAATGAAGTTGTTTAATTAAATATAACAAGGTAATTAAAATGAATAATGATAGAATTGTGCCGGATACAGAAGAAAACGCAGCAAGATGCCGCTGCCCAGATTGTCCAGCATATAATGAATGCATAAAAAAGGAGAATCTTTCTTCTGTTCCAGGGGCAGTACAGAATGTGAAATCGACAAAAGAGGATGCCTATGTTTGCACTGTCCCAATGAAATAAAATATAAACTAAACCGGTTTTACTACTGTGGAAAGGGTGCTGCTACAAGTAAACATGTTGCAACTGAAACTTTAATTAAAAATTAATATATCAAATAATTTGAAAATATTTTTAATATCTAGTACTTATTTTAAAACAATTAAATAGAATGAATGCTTGAATAAATCAAATGTATCATTCTATGTATGCTTTTTATTAGATATACTTTATATTTAATTAAAGTAAGTTAAATATCGAGTAGTTTGATATAAAGCCATGTACATTTAGGGTAAATATTAGTCAAAGTTATGGATTTTTATAAATATAGACTTTTATAAGCGTGCCGATTCCAATAGTATCCCATTAAAATACTGTTTCTATTATTTTTTAGAATTTAATTTTTTCAACCATTCCAATTCAAAAAATAACATTTCATAATACAGAAATAATAGAATGGCCATAAGATCAGCTAAATTAGGGAGATGATTCAATGAACATGGAAGAAGAAATAGATGTAGACGAAATATTTGAAAAAATTGAGAGTTACTTCGGTTTTGTCCCCAAGATCTTTCAGGTAATGGCAGAAAAGCCAGCTACATTAAAAGCCTATTATGAAAAAGTAGAAACAATAAATAATGATGATGCATTACCTCCCTTAACCAAGGAATTTGTAGCTATAGGCGCCGCATCTGCAATAGGGGCTGAAAATTGTTTGCTAACTCATCTTAAAGTTGCAGAGAAATTTGGAGCTAAACAAGAACAGTTGCTTCTAGCTATTTTAATGGGAGCTTTAATAGCAGAGACCGATGCACTCTCCAAGTCATTAAGAGTTTATGAGAATTTTAAAGAAGTTTAAAATAAAACTCTTACCCCTTTTATCATCAAATAAATTCCAAATACAAACATTACTGCCGCCATCAGATAACGACTATTTTTCTGCATCCAGACATTAAGAACTCCTAAAACTTTTTCAGAACGTTTTGGCATTGTAAAATCTACTAAAAGCGGAATTTCAACCACAAGCAGTGTAATTAAAGTAAGAACAATCACCACAGTTACCTTGTCAGTAATGCCTGCACTGGAAATTCCAATATCTTTACCCGCTGCAAATACAAGTACAGTAGTTGTAAAATTAACAGTGAACATTCCTAACCCCAAAATCATGTATTTTATAAAATCAGAGACGGCTGATTTTGATTTACCGCCGAATCTACCTTTATCAGGCGCGTCGCTGCCCCTTTTATTGATCCTCCAGATTCCAAGTAGAATTAGAAATATTCCAATTGCAAAGTCAATATAAGCCGACGTCACAGATGGAGGCTTACTTGATGCGACTGCTACTCCTTTTCCCAATAATATTCCCACAGTAGCCACTGCAAGTAGTATAACTATAGATCCAATATAAAAAGCAATTCCGCTTAATTTAGGGCGGTCTGATATTGATAAAATTAAAATTATTCCTATAAGTACAGTAGGACTTACCGCTGCACCAAATGCTAACGGAAGTATATCAAAGAGTAAAGTTGATAATTCAGACATGTTAAACCCTTTCTTTAGATTTTTACAGAATCATTAACAGTTTAATGTGAATATTATGTTAATTAGAACATATATTTGTTATTATTTCTGTTAAAAGAAAAATATCAGATTAGATATAAATGTTCCATCTTATTCATGCACGAATGCGAGGATCTAAATTTTTGAAATTTTTAGTAAAATTTAAAGAAGAGATTTCAAATTAAAATTTTTTTGAATTTGAATAGAAATTAAAATAGGATTTAATTTGATCTTCAATCTTCCGAGCGATCAGCGAGGCAAACTCGATTGTTTGGAAATCTTAGTAGAATTTAACAAAGAATTCAAATGAGAATTTTTGGAATTATAAAGAGGAATTAAAATAGAATTAACTTTGATTTTAGTTTTCCGCAGTAAAAAATTGAAGATTTTTTACGAGGATTTTGAATTAAAACTTTTTTAAAAAGCCCTCGAAAATCTTCGATTTTCGGGGCACCAAAATTCAAAGAATTTTGAGTGATTGAGGGTATGCCGAGAGTAACCCACCTCCTGTTTCAGCAGCATTCATCTATGCGAGCTACCTCTGTCTCATACAGGATTCACCGACAGCATTTGCCCTTACATCCCACGAAATGGCCGTTTCACCGTTCCTTTTGACATCATCAGCTTATGCATCATGTTCATCTATCAAAAGACGTCTCGTTTCTGCTCCAGAGTCATGCTTCTCAGCATATGCCTCACGACACCATGGTTCTGTATGATGGGTGGAGTTTCCTCAGTTTAACTTGCGAGTCGCAAGAAACCGGTAGCTGCTCTTCGGCTTACCCAAAACCCACTCAAAAAATTTTTGAGTGAGTGATCTAAATTAAGCGGGCTTCGCCCCCTTTAAGAATTATTTCTAAATAACAACTTATAAAACTTTAGAAAAAAATATACTAATTTTCATGAAATAAAGTAAAATTGAACTTGAATATAAATTTTGAGTTTTTAAAGTCAAATTAAAAATGAGTAGCGGGGCCTAGATTTGAACTAGGGCTCTCGGGGTTATGAGCCCCGCGGGATCACCAGACTACCCCACCCCGCTGTACTATCATGGTTTGTACTTAAGAGTATATAAAGGTTTCTCTTAGTCTATTAATAAAAATTAAATTTTAATTTCAACTAATACCTTAAACATATTTAGTAAATTAAGCTATTTAAAGTTAATTGCGTTAAACTAGAATATTTTTAATAATAATTAAATGCAACACTGTCATTTATGCAAATGCACCAATAAAATCAAAATTTCATGTGACATATCATATAATTTAGCCAACTTAATGCACAATTATAGCTCTTAAACAGTTATTTTTTACCCATTTGTTCCAATTCTTTAATTTCTCTACCTAAAGAAAAGCCTACAACCGTTCTAATTGCTACAATTACAGCCAGTATGATTACCTGATTTAAATTGGGTTCTAAAATTGATTTTATGAGGTCTCCTGCAATGAAAAATTCCAGGCCAATTAGAAGTTTAGGGGTAAAATCCAGTCTCACATCATTATAACTGGTTTTTCTTTTGAGTATTTCAATGGAGAGCACTCCAATTGCTGCTCTTATACCTCCATAAAAAATAACTACAGCTCCAAAATAAGAAAGAATACTTGCAATGTCTACTATTATTATCCCATAATCAACCATGGTAATCAAAAAAGGAAAATGAATTTAATTATTCATCTTCTTCAGGCCCTTTACCTTCTAATTTACTGAGCCGCTCTTCGATGTGTTCAAATTTTTTATTTGCATGTCCTCTGTATTCATTGAATCTTCTTTCTAGGTCATCTATATCCCTGGAAACTTTATTGTATTTTTTCTCAAGAGTACTTACATCGGATTTTGTGGCAAGTTCCCAATCTTTTATTAATCTATCACTTTGTTCATCTAAAAATTCATCTATTCTCCCAGACAAACTATCTGTACTTATAGGAACGTTAACTTTTCCTTTTAACATTTCACTCATTTCAGAAACTTTTTCACTCATGCCTGACATTTTCTTTTCTCCTTCAGGAGTTTGAGTATTATTTGGATGTATCCCCTCAGATACTTTACTACCCACTTGAGAAATACTGGATCGTACACCTACTAAAGAAGCTCCTTTTGTTTCTTGAAGGTAATAATATAAAAGTACGATTATTGCACCAGCTAAAACAAGGATTGCAAATAGTTCTAGCGGTCCCATTGGTTATTTCCTCCCTTTGGCGCTATCTTCCATTTTTTTATCAAGTTCTGCTTCTTTCTTTTCAAGGTCTTTCATTAATTTCTGGAGTTTTCCATATTCTGCTTTAGCTTCAAGGCGTGCTACTCTTTCGCTTATTTCACTGTGAAGATACCCTACCTTGTGCATTATATCTGAAGTACCCTGTCTAATATTAGCAAGCTGTTCCTGTTGATCTTTAGGTAATGGAATTACATTTTCCATCATGCGCTTTGTTTCAATATCTTTTTCTACTAAAGAAATTTTTTTGAGCTCAACCTGTTTTTCAACAAGTGCTACATTATTTTGAGCTTCCCTTACTTTTCTCCATTCACTAAATGCAATTATAACAACAATTGCCGCAATTACCACGATAATTATCCAGACGATATTTTGTGATATTGCAGTTGTATCGAATGCAGCCATATGATTTCACCTTTTAATATTTTTGTCCAAGTTTATATATAATCTTAGTCATTTAGGTGGCCTTTAATTAACTCTAAATTTATATGTAGTAATCCAATATAAATAATTTGAAATTTTAATCCTTAAAATAAATAAAATTAAAGTCAGGGAGTTATAAGCACCTTAAACTGAATAATTTAAATAAAAAGTAGTATAATTAATTTAAATAGAGTTATAATAAGCTTACTTCTTATTTACATAAATTAAATCTTCTAGATCTGGATCATCGGCATTTAATCTATTTTCTAACCAATCATCCTCGATTTCATCAAAACTTTCTTCTTTTACATAGTTAAATTCTCTTCTTAAGCTTGAAAGCCTTTCATCAGTTTTTTTGGATGACTTTCTTTTCCTGTAAATGACAGAAACACCCGAAATTAAAATTAAAACTAATACAATCGCTATAAAAATTTGAAATATGTCTCCACCAAATAAAAAAGCTGGGAAAGAACCAGTGATATAGCCAACCTCATTTTTATTATTATTTGGAATTTTTTTAACCCCCTAATCTATCCTTAAAAGATTAGTGCATTTCTTAATTGATTTTTATACATTTACTTTATTAAACTATTCTACAATACTAAATTAAGCTTAAAAAGTCATACATAATTAAAAATAAATTATCTTATGATTTTAATAGAACAAAAACATGCAATGAATCAAATTTATTAAATTTTCAAGTTATATATCCTAATTTTATATGATTAAACCAAATCATTAAAAACTTATTAATGAAAAAATAGAAAATGACGATTATAATTAAATTATAGTGAATAAATATACAGTTTTAAAGCTGTTTAATAAGATATGTTATTTATGTTAAGAGCCTGCAAAAATCGTAGATTTTTGCACTAAGTAATTATATCATTAATTTTTATCTAAACTAATTAAAGCATCAATGAATTGAATTTACGTGATTATATGAGTGATATGTACAAAAAATCTGGAAAAATAGCATCAAAAGTTAGAAAAGATGCAGTAAACTATGTAAAAGAAGACATGAAAGTTTTAGACCTTGTAGAATTCGTTGAAAACCAAATTGTAGAGCGCGGAGGTAATATTGCATTTCCATGTAACATTTCTGTAAATGAAATAACTGCCCACTACACATCCCCCGCTGGCGACGAAAACATAATCCGATCTGGAGATGTTGTCAAAATTGATTTAGGCGCACATATAGACGGATACATAGCAGACACTGCCGTAAGTGTGCTTGTTGGGGAGGATATCCCTGAAGAACAGCGCGAAAAACATGAAAATATGATACTTGCATCCCAGGAAGGGCTTGAAAGTGGAATAAGTGCCATACGAGCAGGTGTAGAAATCGGAAAAGTCGGAGAAATTATAGAAAAAGCCATAAACGATAGGGGATTTAACGTTGTATCTAATTTAACAGGCCATAGTATGGACCAATGGATACTCCACGCAGGGCTTTCAATGCCAAACATAAAGGAAAACAATCCACATAAATTAGAAGAAGGAGATGTTCTAGCCATAGAACCATTTGCAACCGATGGTATTGGAAGAGTTACAGATATGAACGAAACATACATATTCAAATTCTTAAGAGACAGACCCATGAGGCTGTTACACGCAAGAAGAGCTCTAAAAATTATAAAAGAAGAATATAGAAGTTTACCATTTTCAGGTAGATGGCTTAGAAGTCATTTCAGCGAGCATCATTTTAATGCCGCTATGAGAATGTTAATTTCATCAAGAGCAGTCTATCCATATCATGTACTTAGAGAAAAGAGCGATGCAGTTGTTGCACAGTCAGAACACACTGTTATTGTTGAAAGTGATGGTTGTACGGTAATTACGGAATAACATCCCTATTTTTCAGCCTTCTTTCTATTCTTCTTCCATTAATCGGTGCTTCTTTATCAGTTAAGTCACTGAAAGAGTTAAAATGATCAAGTAGAGATATATCTAAAAAATCAAAGCTTTTAAGATTACCATAATCGTCTAAATATTCAAAAGGTACAGTATAAAGATAATAACTGTAATATTCACAGGTATTTTGTTCAGGATTTATGTAAGATAGTATTCTATTGAATTTTTTAATATCTTCTATATCAATATCTGTTAAGAGTATATGAGATCCTAAAACAGATAGATACGCTTTTGCTTTACCTAAATCTTCTTTCATCCATTTTTTAAGATTTTCTGCCTCATTAAGTAGTTTATTTATTTTATACTTCGCTTTAAGTCCATTATCAGTCAGTGAATACATATTATAAGGAGCAAGAGACATTAACATCTTCTTTTGCATTTTAAAGTAGCCTTTACCAATGAGAGGATCTCTTACATATCTATTTTTATATTCTATAGGCGAGCCAATCTTTTTATATAATGTATTTACAAATTCATCGAGCCTCAACTCATGATGCTCCAAAATCAGGTCTATTAATATCTCTTCATGTGGTTTAAAAGGCCAGTGACAGGATTCGCCTTCACTAATGATTATACCGCTATAGGAACCTTTTAAAAAGTTGAATTTCTCACCTATATCTAATTTAAGGCTTCTTTTTAAGAGTAAATCCATCAATGTGAATTTTATCATCTTATCTCCACTGGCTTTAGGAGATATAATAATCAGGGATTCAGCAGGAGTTAAATTTAATGATTCCATTTATCAGGACTCCATTAAAACCAATATCATTTTTTATTATCGGATTGAGCGTGTGGCAACTGTTACTTTTTTACTACCGTCTTTATCCTGTATTTCATCATATACACTCTGTGCACTGTTTAGGTATTCCCTTGCGCTGTCCATTTCCCCTTTTTCTTTGTATATTATACCAATATTATAAAGTGCATCTGCCATTTCTTCCCTGTTACCTGTTTCAATGGCATATCCATAGGCCTTATCAAGATATATTAATGCTTTATCTAAATTACCTCGGCGCATGCTTTTTATTCCATTTAGCATAAGGTAAGATAATTCTTTTCGTTTTTCGGTTGTACGTAACCTATAATACAGGATTAACATACCACCGTAAGCAAGGCACATCGCCCCTAAAAGTGTAATTATGTCCATTTTAACCACATAATAGTTGTAATCATTGAAATATAATTTAAACAAAAAAAATAAAATTAGTAGGAATTAATTCCTACATTTTCAAACTTAGAAGTTTGCAAGTGGGTCTTCTTTTTCTGTGCTTGCTTTGTATGGGACAGGTAATCCCATTGCAATCCTTTCATCAATTGTTTTTTGATTCTTGGTTTTTTTGTCTTTTGCAAGCTTTTCTAAGAGACCGAGACCTGGTTTTACATCAGCCATAGGTTTGGTTTCAATTAAACCTGCGTCAACGGCAAGTTTAAATACGCTTTCACCAGCGTCAGTACGTGTAAGTACTGTTGACCATCCGTCTGGGGAACCTACTGAACCTGTTGAAAGGTCAGCTAATTCTGCAACGTAGTCAAGACAAACTTTACATCCACTCTGTTCGTATCCGTGTGTTTCTTTGAGTGGAATGCTTAATTCATCATCTGCGGTGTATATCCAGAATTTACCTTTACCTATGTCCATTTTTTCGACCAGTTCTGGGCTAACTCCCATTTTCTCTGAGATGAATGTCTGGAGAGATGCAAATGGGAAGTTTTCCATACAGTATATACCTAAAAGTAATGCAATTTTGTCTGCGACAAATCTTACACCAAATGGATATGACTGCATTTTCCTTATACCCATGGTCTGACATGGAATTGCTACAGTACCGACTTTTTCAAGACCGTATTGTCTTACAGCTTTTTTAAGCATCCAGACGTTTGGAGAGAATGTGTATTTGGTACCTGCTGCTGCTAATAATTCATCAGATGTTAATGCAACTTGTGGTTCTGGTTTCCACATATCTTTTCCAGGCCCTGCGACAACTGCACCATCTATAATTTTCTCATCAAGAGCAAAGGATAAAAGAGCTGATACAATTCCTCCATCCTGTGCAATTTTCTGGATTTGTTTGTCAGTTGATCTTGCAGAGAGTGCTTCTTTATATGTTCCTAATACCATTTTTTAGCCTCCTATAATCCAGTATCCTTTTTAATTCTTTCCATTGGCCACCAGCTTCTTGGGCACTGGATGTAACAGACACCACACTTGACACATCTGTCACTGTTAACTTCTGGCCTTCCAGCAGTCATACTTACTGCACGAGTTGGGCATGACATTGCACATGTACCACATGCGATACATAATGCCTGGTTTACCACTTTAAGCTGTAAGTCGCAACCACATGCTTCAGTGTAGCCAACAAGATCCATCATTGGTTGTAAGTAATCCATATCACCGTTAATTACAGCAACAACTGTTTTAGCGATGATTTCTGGTGATGGAGGACATCCTGGGATTGCTAAATCAACTTTTACTACATCAGCTACTGGCACGAATGATTCGTGAGCTGGCTGTGCTTGCTGTCCACCCCTTGAATATCTGGTGAAACATCCTGTTGCAGCACATGAACCGAATGCTACTACTAATCCTGCTTTTTCACGAACTTCTTTTAATTCGTGTAAGCTGTGTTCATCTTGAAGACATACAGATCCTTCTATTAATGCTATGTCCATTTCTGGTATGTCCCATCGGTCTACCAGTGTTTGTCCGTATACTATATCCACCATTTCAGTAAGTAACGGTGCTAAAATGTCGTAGTTTTCACTCAACGACATTACATCTCCGGTACATCCGCTTAAGTGGATGTATCCAATTCTTGGTTTAGGTTTCTCTTCAGCCACTTTTTCAACCTCCTCTTCTGAAGCTACTTTTTTTTCTTCCGTTGGCACTTTTTTTTCAACTGGAACTTTTTCATCTTCTTTTGGCTTAGCTTCCATTCCTAAAAATCTCTTAATTCGGGCTAACATATGCTAAACCCCTATTTCTTTCAAAATGATTTCCATGGCCTTGGGAATAGCTTCCTCCACACTTTTAGTTAAGCCCATTATAACATCTGGAGCAGAGATAGACTCTGGCTGGCATCCAATTACAAAAACTTCGCATTTTTTACTCAACTCATGTAAAGGCTCTTCCACCGACCATGAATGGGCATCGTCGTATCGTCCTCTTGGAAGTTCTGTTACCTCAAATCTCCGCACTGATCCAGGTTCAGCATTAGATTCTACCACATCTACTACTATAAGTTTCTTCCATGATTTGTGTGGAAGAGAAAATATGTAGTGTGGTGCGCTGGTTCCTGCATCTACTAACATTGTGTTCTCTGGAAGCTCATGATCCTTGAAATATTCCTGTAAGGCCTCTATTACTGCAGGTCCAAATCCGTCATCTTCGAAAAGGACATTTCCGCAGCCAACAACTAAAATCTCCGCATCGTATGGCATTTTTATTCCCTTATAATCTGACCATTTCGTTTCTAATGACGCTCTTATCTTCGTCGTCTAATACTATCATGTGGGTAGCACAAGACAGACAAGGGTCGTATCCTCTTATTACGTGTGGGCCAAATTCATGGTGGAATCCTTCGGTTGCAGGTCCCATGGTTGGAATGTTCCAGGTTGTTGGGACTAAAGCGCTGTAGAATTCAGTTTTACCGTTTTCGCCTACTTGAGCCATATGAACGTCCATTCCTCTTGGGCCTTCTATTGCACCAATTCCGAGTTTACCTGTACCTCTAACATCGAAGTTACCAACGTTTGCAGGAGCAGATGTGTCTAATTCGTCAAGTATGGCTATTGCTTTTGAGAGAGCCCTTTTCATTTCCATTGCTCGAGCTATATGTTGAGCTACGGTACCTTTTCCGGAGAATCCGCCGTATTCAACAGCTCTTGCTCTTGGACCTACTTCTATGTTTACACCGTCATAGAGAGGGACAGTTGAACAAGCTCTTTTACCTATTTCTGGGTCCTTATACCATCTTTCTGGCATTATTTCGGTAAATCTGTCAAGATCAAATTTGTCTCTGTTACCGTAAAGGACATCGGTAGCAAGTGTTGGCTGGTCGTGAACTCCTAAGCCTTTTGGTAAGTCTTTATCAGCTACTAAACCTACAATAAGGTCTACGTGTTCATCCAGTACTGGCTGGAGTGCTTTTAATCTTGTGTATAACCTTTTCCTTGCAACTTCAGAAATGTTACTTGCCATTCCACCAATTCGAATATCTGATGGGTGTATACCTTCCCCAGCAACCATATCAACTACATACTGTGAAACTTTCCTTACTTCAGAAACTGAGTTTATGGCGGCTGCCATTAAATTTTCTGGAACAAAATCAGGTGCTATTAAGAAATGGTGTATAGCGTGACTGTTTATGTGATGAGCCGCTAAAGTTAGTTCTCTTAACTGTTTACCTGCTTTTGGTGGTTCTATACCTAATGAATCATCCATAGCTTCTACTGATGCTAAAGTGTGAGGTATAGGACAGACACCACAGATCCTCTGCACGATTACTGGTGCGGTTTCTGGAGCTTTGCCTGTTACTATCTTTTCTAGTCCTCTGACTGGAGTAATACTGAAGTATCGCCCCTTAGTTACTATTCCTTCATCATCGACTTCCATGACCAGTTCGGCATGTCCTTCCTGTCGTGATGTTGGCGATATAACAATCTTTTCGCTCAAATGTATCACCTCTTGTTTTTAAAATATACGAATATCACTATTTCAATTTATTATCTATAATAATAAGCTTTTCTTTGAAAAAAAAAATGAAAAATATATATATTATAAAAGACTAATTAACAACCTCCGATTAATAAGCTTAACTTTGTAGGAATATAAAAACAGCGAAAACATCTTTAATTTTTTAAAAACACTTTATTAACGCGCTTTAAAAGCTTTTTTCTACGTATAATCGGGAACACTAAAACTATAATAAGTCAAAGATTTATATTAGTAAACATTATTTAAGTAATAACTCCAATTTAGAGATCAGTGCAATTCTATGAAGAGGTGAACTAATGGTTAACACAAAGATTCTTTTATCCGTTGTCATTGTATTACTTATAGGTGTCGCAGCAGCTACTTATCATGTTACTACAACTACTCCGGGTTTATGGCAGCCTACTACTTCACAGGACAATCAACAATCTTCAGATCAGGGCACAACTACCCAGTCTGACGGAAGTCAAACCCAAACCCAAAGTGAAACAACTTCTACAGGAAGCCACACTTCAAGTTCAAATGGAGGTAGTAGTGTGAAAATATCAGCAAGCGAAGCCAAATCAATTGTTCAAAATAATTACATAGAACAGGACGGGGCGAAAGCAGGCACTCCTAAACTTACAACAATGAACGGTGAAAAAGTTTACGTCGTTCCAATTATATACAACGGTAAACAAGCCGGAGAAATCTGGATAGACGCTCAAACAGGTAAAAACGTTGGAGGTGCAGGAGGTGCACCGTAGATGGTTGATATGGTTGAGACTGAATATGAATGTTGTAAAATAATTTCTAAAAATGTTGAAGATGCAATAGTCTTAGAAGGATCACCTGAATTAGGCCTTATAGGAAATATACTAGGATGGCTTTTAGTTGAAGAGCTTAACATGGAGGAAATAGGATATATTGACTCCAAATATTTCCCTCCTCTTGCAGTACTGTATAAAGGTAAAGCAATCCATCCGTTTAGAATATATGCCACAGAAGGGATTGTTTTATTCCTTTCAGATTTCATCATCCCTCAAAATGTCGCTTTTGACATGACAAACGGCATAGTGGACTGGATGGAACGAAACAACAGTAAGGAGATAATTACATTTAACAGTATAGTTGTAAGGGAAAAAAGCCAGGGAGCTGCAGGTGCTGCAAACTCAGATGAAGCTCTGGAACGCCTTGGAAAATTAGACCTGCCTATTCTACCATTCGGAAATATAAGCGGTCTATCAGGTACTTTACTTACAAGAAGCATGATGAAAGGCATACCAGGATCCTGTCTATTTGCAGAAATAACAAGCCCATATCCAGATCCACGGGCTGCTGCAGATGTTACAAACGTTTTAAACAAAATGTTAGGCACAAACATCAATGCAGAGCCCCTCATAAAAGAAGCGGAAGAAATAGAAAATAGACTCAAAGAACTAGCTCAAACGGTACAGGGGCAAGGTGAAACAGAATCACCAGCCTACATGTAACTTATTTATAAAATGAGCTTTAATAGGTTGCGCGTAATTATTATAAAAATAGTTACACGTAACAGTTTATTTTATATAGCAGAACCAACAATCTAGTAATTACCAACTTTGAACAGTATCATACGGGCCCGTAGCCTAGTTGGATAGGGCGTCGGACTTCTAATCCGAAGGTCCCGGGTTCAAATCCCGGCGGGTCCGCTAAAACACTCAAAAATACGAAGTATTTTTGGTGCCCCAAACACGAAGTGTTTGAGGGCTTTTACGAAAAGTTTTAATCCAAAATCCTCACTCAAAATAAAAAATTTTGAGTTGCGGTAAAACCAAAATCAAGGCGAATTCTAATTTTAATTCTTATCTGAATTCCAACAAATTCTAATTTAAATCTTCTTCATTTAAATCCACTGAAGATTTCAAAAACAATTGGGTTTGCCTCGCTTCGCTCGGAAGATCGAAATCTAAAAAGCGGACAAGTTAAATACTAAAATAAAAACTTATAAATCAGATACAACAAATTAATTCTGAATACACGTGGGCCCGTAGCCTAGCCAGGACAGGGCATCAGACTCCTAATCTGAGGGTCCCGGGTTCAAATCCCGGCGGGTCCGCTCATCCACTCAAAATTCGAAGAATTTTGGTGCCCCGAAAATTCTATGAATTTTCGAGGGCTTTTAAAAAGGATGAACCGAAATCCTCACTCAAAAATAAAAAATTTTTGAGTTCCGGAAAACCAAAATCAAAGTGAATTTTTATTTTAAATACATTCTAAGCGTTAACAAATCCTTTTTATTAAATTCTTATAATATTTCAAAACCAATTGAGTTTGCCTCGCTAACGCTCGGAAGATCGAAATCCCAAAAGCGAACTAAATCTCAAAAACAAACTATTTATTTTAAAATCTAAATCCATTTTATTGCTCAAAATAGTTTTAAAAACATTCTAAATAACAAATAACTCATTTTACGATCATTATCAAATAAAAATTAATCTGCTAATAACATTCTAATTATTACTATTCTAATAAAGTTTATTATTAAGTTTAAATAAAGAAATTATGTGCAGGAAATTAACTCAAAAGTTAGCAGTACTAAATCAATAACTAATCTGAGATATTGTGATTCTAACTCTTTTAAACTTTCTAATTTAGTTTAAATCATGATCAAATGATTATCACCATTTTAAATAATTAATTAAATGCGACTGGGGATTTTTATGAAAAATAAAAACATATTTTTAATTGCAGGAATAGCGTTATGCGCAGTGGTGCTTGCAGGTGCATTCATGTTCAATTCATCCAGTACCCTTGATCAGTTTCAACCAATTGTAACCGATCCACTGGCCAAAGCTAAAGAATTTAATTCACAAAACGCCCTTGATTTTTCCAAAACGATCTGCAGTTTAGGCCCCCGATACGGCGGTAACGACGCTGAAATAAAAGCTGCAGATAACATGGAAACTGAATTTAAAAACAATGGAATAAATGCATACAAAGAAAAAGTAGATCTTGGCAACGGAAAGTACACATACAACGTTATTGGGGAAATTAAAGGGTCAGAAAGTCCCGAAAAATACATTATAATAGGCTCACATATTGATTCTCCGGGATTTTGCGAAGGGGCCACAGATGATGCAGCAGCCATGGGAATACAAACCGAAATGGCAAGAGTATTTTCCACGGGTTACAAACCAAAACAAACAGTTCTCATTGTTGGGTTTGGAGGGGAAGAAATGTGGTTTAAAGGTTCAGATGCCTTTGTAAAGGGGCATCCAGAAGTTGTTAAAAATTGTGAAGCGATGATCGACCTTAACTGTGTTGGTGCCGGCAAACAGGTATCTCTAATTGGTCACAGTAACCAACCAAAGCCTGTTAATGGAGACCCTAAACTTATAGATCTTATGAAGCAATGCGCCAAACAATTAGGATACTCTGCTGTTACTGGAACTACAACATACCCCAGCGATACTTATCCATTCTATTATAACAATGATAAAGTGCCTGTTTTGCAGGTAATGAGCCAGCCCTTTGAAGTTGCTCCATGGAGCAGTGCCAATACCTTTGACAAGCTCAATTCAAAAGATATGAATAAAATAGGTCAAACCGTGACAATGACTGTACTGAATTTAACAGAGTAGTTATTAAAACAGCTGAAAATAAGAATTCAAATTATATAATTTATCGAACTATGTTATACCTGCTTTCTTACTGCGCCTTTCCATCAAAACAACATCACGCCAGACATCATCCATTTTTCCTATCTTTTCACGGATGCCTACAATTCTAAATCCGCATTTCTTATGCAGATTTATACTTGCCTCGTTTTCTGGAAATATTCCCGCCTGTAAAGTCCAGATACTGTTATTTTCAGATAATTCTATTAATTTTTTAAGAAGAGATAAACCTACACCTGTTCTTTTACATTCTTTACTTACATAAATGCTGACTTCAGTCACTCCAGAATAAATATTTCTGCTTGAAGTTGGTGATACTGCTGCCCAACCTAAAATTTTATTTCTGCGCGCGACGAGATTACAGCAAGGTAGATGTTTTGAAATCCAGGATTCCCACGAAGGCACCTCGGTCTCAAAGGTAGCATTTCCAGTTTTAATACCTTCATTATATATTTTTGAAACCTGTTCCCAATCTTCATGCTTCATTTTTTCGATTTTAAATTCCATAAAATACACTAATCCTATTAATAATTAAACTGTAGCTAAGTTATGGCTATCTACTTAAGTTTTCTCGAAATCCCCACATAATATTTAATAAACCGTTCTGCTTCCGCCTCACGGCATTCATCAGTTTCGCATTTTTTATTTACAATGATTACCACTTCACCTGCAACAGGCACGTGTGTCAATACTAAATTTTCATCGTATTTCTTTAAACGCTTTTCTAGAATTTTATATGTCTTTTCTGAGATTCCAGTATCTTTAAAAATTAATTGGTAAGTAGTATGCCCTTCCTCTTGAGCTAAATATTCTATCATCATATCACCTGTAATTATTTAATATCGTTATCTTGTATAGACTTTATGGAAAAAATTAAATCTAGGCTACATTTTTCATTTCAAAAGTTTTATCAATATATATCTAAATTTAAAAACAAATAAGTGTCTTAACCCGAAAAAAGAAAACATTTAAACGATGATCAACGTTTTTAAATTTCATATATCCCTCAGGATAAAAGTAAAACATCTATATTATAAAAAAATCAGAAATTTCAATTCGTTCTGTTTGTCTCATGTTAAGTTCTTCAGGTTTCATGAAACAGCTGTATGTATTTTAGCCCCTATAAATATAAAAATTTATCTAAAATAGCATTTTAACTAAATTACAAACAATAAAAAAGGATAAAAAGAATTTAAAAGTTTAATCTATTAATAATATAGTCATGGGCTCAGGATGGCCTGAAAATGGAAATTGAATCCCCATTCCGGCATCTTCGGCTGTTTTCTTCATGTTGATACCCACTGCATGTTCAGGTATCCTTGCCCTGTTTGGATGAACACATACTCCGCTCTTTGTATTGCAAACATTACATAACCTGCATGAACCGTTTACAAATGCAAGGGCAAATGTGTAACCCTTGTTAAATGCTGTTTTCTCAAGTTCAAGCATGATATTATGTATATCCTGGCTGTAATCAAAATAATCATTCCAGAATGTATCAGCTTTATTTTTCAAGTCTTCTGGAGTGTCAGGATCAAACCAGTTCTTGTATATTGAACATACAGTCTCTTCATCGGCTTTTGCTGGTGATTTAAATTTCACAAGCATTGCATATTGATATTCATTTAGAATATCCTTAAATTCACCCGCTGTAGGAACATAAGGAGGACACGTTAACTTTTTACCGTAGCCAACACATCCAGCCCTACATTTAAGTGTCACTCTATTTTCTACACAAACATCGTCTACAGTTATAACTTTTGTATCAATAGCTCCCATTTTCAGGGCTATTTTTTCTAAAAAACCAAATTTTTCTAGTTCTTTATCATATGGCATATATTTAAACCCCTTATTAAAATTAAACAACACATAAGTTATTTCATCACATTTAAAAGAGAATAATATTTTATTTTATATATTCTTCAAATCCTTCGGCATATACTTTAGGTAAAAACTCAATTATCCCATATTCTGCAACTTCATTAGTGTAAAAGGGATCTTCTTTTATCAGAGTCTCAACTTCTTCTTTATTTTTAGCATTACAAATAATTACGCCGCCAGTCCTTGGATTAAGCCTACCAGTGCAAATAAACTTTTTTAATGAACAGTATTTTTTTTAAATATTTCGTATGAGACGCCAATACTTTATCAACTTCATCTACATGTTTAGAATATTTCAATTTCAAAATAAACATTTGAATTCACCATTTAATAATAAAATATAAGTTTATATAATTTAAAATTAACTAAATCTCACTTATTAAATTAGCAAGCTGTTCTAAATCACGGACCTCAAAAACTTCAGCCCCTGCCTTTTCATAATATGAAACACGGCTGTCGGCTACGTTCCATTTATTCTTTGGTTCAGGATTTAATATTAAAACCCTTTTTGCTATTTGAGACATTTGACTGATAAATTCTGCACTCAATGGTTCATTGTTATGTTTTGGCCCTGCCCAATCTCTGCAGTCACTTAAGATCATGACGTATGATTTACTATTCAGATTCGCTTGATCAAGGAAACCTCCAAATGCAGTATACATGTTAGATTTACCATGGATCATTGCATTTTCCTGTCTGATCTTTAAAACTTTAACGAATGCATCGACTACATTAAGCTCATAGAGAGCAGAAGTTACCTCAGCAGTTCTGTTATCAAATTCAAATGCCCTTGCCCTAGTGAATGAATTTTGTGCCGCGTAAACCATACAGAAAAACCAGATGCTTATCCAGTCGCATGAAACACTCACGTCATTTAAAAAATAATGATTCTGTTTCTTTAATTTAGGTTTACTTTTTACAAGTTCAAGAAGAGTTCCGCCGTGCTTTAAATTCTTTCTGATAGTCCTTCTAATATCTGGTTTTTGCTTCTTAGATTGTTTATATCTTCGTGCTCTTTTTGTAGCAATCTTTCTACCAAGCTTCTGGCACAAATCTATCAGTTCAGGCTGAAGAGAATTTAAAGTCATTATGTTACTTTTAAGTAAACCTGATTTGTCATTTATAGAACCATCGTCACTGCTACCTCCAAGGGTATTTTCGATGTATTCTATCTTAATTTTATCCATTATAGAATCATTTATATGATTCATTCTATGATCCCATGCATGATAAGTGCTGTTTAAGCCAGGAGCAGTGTTTGCACCTGTTGGTGAAGATGTAGTAATCAGTGAAGATCTTACATGTTTTGTATGTTTAGATTGTTTCTTTACAGACTGCTCCCCATTATCTGTTCCTTTTCCTTCAAAAAAAGAACCATACACTTCATTAAATCTCTTTCTCTGCCGCTGGTCTTTAAGATAGATGCATGCTAGAGCTTCCCTTAAATCTCCATCATTCTCTTTAATTAGTGGAACCGCTTGACATGCTATTTCTGTACTCCTAATACTTGCAGGGATCCCGCTTTCCCGGAGCTTTCCTGAAAATTTAGTTATCTCTTCTAACATATTACCAATCAGCCGAAGTAGTTTAATCCAGCTTAAAGGATTCTATCACTTTATTTTTATCTTCTTCATTCTTTATGACAACATTAATGGTTTTTTTAAATGATTCATCATCTAAGTCATCTTTACCGAAAATAAGTAAACTATTAATCCAGTCTACAGTTGCCCTGATTGATGGCACTTTAATTAAACTAAGTTTGCGTATTTTCTGCATAGCCCTTACAACACTCTTTATCAGATTTAAAGAAGCATCAGGCACGTGAGATTTAACTATTTCCACTTCCCTTTCAAAAGTGGGGTAATCAATATATAAATATAAACAGCGGTCCTTTGTCTCGTCAAGGAGCTGTCTCTGAGAATTTGAAGTCATGATAACAAGTAAATCGTTCTTAAGGTCAAATGTTCCCAGATCATTGACTGTGATCTGTTTTTCTCCAAGTGCTTGAAGCAGGAAACTTTCTACTTCTTCATCTGCTTTATCAATTTCATCTATGAGTATAACTGAAGGTTTTTCATTCATAAATGCTGATAAAAGCGGCCTTTTTATAAAAAATTCTTCGCTGAAGACATCTTGTTCTGTTTTATCCGGTGCGGTTTTATTTATCTTGGACATTTCCAGATGCAGGAGTTGTTTTTGATAATTCCATTCCCCAACGATCTGTTCAAATGTTATGCCTTCATAACACTGTACTCTAAAAAAATCCCTTTCAAACGCTCTAGAAACTGCTTTAGAGAGCTCAGTCTTACCAGTCCCAGGAGGACCTTCAATTAATATTGGCTTTTTAAGGGATAATGCTAAAAACATCACAGTAACTATATTATCATCAGGAATGTAACCATTTTGAGTTAAAATTTCCTCTACGTAATTTGTATCTAAACTGATCTCGCTCATGAAATCACCATTCTTTCCATTCTGTCTACTAATACTATTTATACTCATCTTACTAACTTCTGCTGATGAATTTCATAATTTCTAAGTTTCTGTCTCCAGCTGCCATGTTAAATTTTATTCATTAATCTACGAGCAATATTGCCATTGGAGTTGGAGTACTATCTGGATCAAATTTTAGGTTCATTTCTGCATTTTTAGCTGTTTTTAATAGATTGATACCCATAGCTTCTGCAGAAAAACGCGATATTACAGGGTTTCTACATATCCCTTCTTTTACGTTACATTTTTCGCAAAGCATGCATCTTCCAGCAAAAAACACAGTGGCAAAGGTATACCCCAAACTGAAAGCAGCACTTTCCAGGTCCAACAAGTCCAGTAAAGATTTTTTGTAATAGTCCGCAAAATCAGACCATACACTCGATAACATTTTATCTGCATCTTCATATTGGTCCCTTAACCTAACCGGCTCTTCCTTATTCTTTTCCAATTTATATTTTGCTGTGACTTCATCAGGTATTTCCTGAGGCTTAATCTTGACAACCATGGCAAAGCTATATTCCCCCACCATCTTTCTGAACTCATCTATATCTGGCGTGTAAGGTGGGCATCTTAGGCCCTGACCATAATGAGGACAACCCACCATACATTTAAGACGTACTCTATCTTCTACTACCACTTTGTCTGCTGAAATGATTTTTGCCTCAGGATATCCTTTTTCTAAAACCATTTTTTTCAAATCTTTACATTTATCCATTTTTTCCATTTAACACATCTCATCGTGATTTTTACATCTTAATATTCTGTTAAACTGTTTTTGTTTCAATTTCTTTCATAAACTCCAAAGAATGTTTAATGAGTAATTCTGGCTTTAATGCTGCAAAATAATGTCCTTCATCAACAAGAACAAGTTTCACATCACTAATTCCTAGTGCGAGTTCTTCAGTTAACTCCATAGGTGCCAACTGATCCTTTGTGCCATTTATTATAAGTGTAGATGCTTTAATTTTACCTAAATAGTCTCTGCCATTGAAATCTGCCATAGCTTTTAACTGCCTGAGAAATGATTCAGGGTTAGGTGGGTACTTCTGTATAAATACTATTCCTGTTTTTCGAAGTAGTTTTTCTCTTAAATCCATATTTTCGAGTGAAACATCCAGAATAGATTTATACATGTCTGGAAAACCAGCTGCTGCCACATTTAAGATTAAACTTTTAACCCGCTCAGGATGCTTTGCAGCCATTACAATCGCGATGCGTGATCCCATAGAAATCCCCAAAACATGAGCACTCTTTATACCAATTTCATCAATAAGACTAATTGTATCCTCCGCCATCATCTCAATGGAATAATGTTCATCTGGCATATCTGTCCTGCCTGTGCCCCGGTTATCAAAGAAGATTAATTTATAATCTTTATCCAGACTATCCATGTAATCAACAAAAGTGGAGATCTCTCCACCCATTCCCCAAATTATCAATAAGGGTTCTCCATCGCCATGTACCCGCAATACATATTTATATCATTCACTTTTACAGTTGGCATGTTTTTAAACCTCTATTAATTTATACTATATTCTATACAATTGCCTTTTCACTTGCTTTATCCAGAAAACCCAGATATTCCAGAGCCCTGTTACGGATCTGAATCATTTCACCAGTCATGATATTTCCTCTATCCTTTGGCTCAGGATAGCTAAGAGAGAACACCATTTTATTACTAATACTAAGCCCTCCAAGATTTAGAGGAACAGAATCACTTATTACCGGGAAGAAGATCATTTTATCAATTTGAAGATCCCCATAGGTCTCAGGTATGTCAAGTGGCCCCAAATTTGAAGGAATTGAACCTGGAACCATGCTCCTGGACCTTTTTGCAAATGAGAAAGTAATGTTCTTTTCATCTTGAAAATACATCTTCAAATTCTCCGTTTTAGTGTATGCTTCAGGAACAACTTCCTTAAGAAGTGCAAAAGAAGATAATGCATCCATAAATGTAGGATGAGAATCTGGAGTTTCCATGGTGTGAGAGTCTAATTTTGAGACTCTTTTATGGATTTCTTTATGTAAAACTGCCGCATTCTCCCAGAATGGTTTTTTTGCATTGTATGTATATGAAAACCGAGGTGCTCCAATACAAAGACCGAAAACATCACCAATTGGAGTAGTTGCGTGTCTCCTCATGTCAAAAGGGACCCATAACTGTTTCTGGTTTTTAACGAATGGACCGACAATATATTCGTGAGCTGCTATAAAAGCAGCTATTACTGCAGAGCCAACTGAAATACCCTTATTTCTGCACTGTTTTAAGAGAAATTTTGTTTCTGGAGGTTCAAGCTCAAGAAGAACTGTGTTAAAGACATATTTTTCCCAATATGCGTTCTGTACAGCAACTGCATCTTTATGGTCAAAATAATATGGATTTTTCTCCCACTTCCTGTTAGCATTGCCCATAATAAGTTTCATCATGACTGACTGCAGCGAAAACCCTCCTTTTGGAAGAAAATCCCTAATATCCACAGAATTGGTTACTTTAATTTCCTGCTCTGGATTTGTGTAAATATCAAGCAGATCACGAATTAAATATACCAGTGACATTCCATCGCAGATGCTGTGGTTGCATATAACTACCAGATCTGATACTGTTTCAGAATGCACCAATATAAACCGGATCAATGGCCCTGTTTCTGGATTAAAAGGTATTTGAATTTCACACTGCAGCTCTTCAAGCCATTGTGTATCTGAAACTCTGTTTACAGTTTTAAAGAAAGGTTTACAAACATTATCGATTGAAAACCACGCGTTATAATCATCATCAAACACGATCTTTGCACCAGCAAGTGGATGCATCTGCAAAACTATATTTAATGCACTGAGCAGTTTTTCTTCTGAAACATTTCCTTTAATTCTTGCTACCATCGATACGTCGCTGTAAGGGCTCCATAAATACATTCGTTCTAAATTTGAAAGTTTACGAATATATCTTGAAGTGTTTATAACGTAATTTTTTTGTCCCGC
Organism: Methanobacterium veterum; assembly: GCF_000745485.1. Taxonomy (NCBI): domain Archaea; kingdom Methanobacteriati; phylum Methanobacteriota; class Methanobacteria; order Methanobacteriales; family Methanobacteriaceae; genus Methanobacterium; species Methanobacterium veterum. Next base: position 39,633 of record NZ_JQJK01000016.1, on the reverse strand, counting down.
CACGCCATTGTTTTTATCATCATTTATTGCAGGCATGATATTCCTCCATTAATATTTCAAATCCATTTCTTCCAGAAACACAATAGCAGGCTTAATTAATAATTCCGACTTTGTCATTGGGAATAAATGATCTCCATCTACAAGAATCACTTTTGCATGAGGTATTACCTCTGCTAGTTCTTCAGTAGATTCTATCGGGATAAACCGGTCTTTTGTAGCATTAATAATAAGAGTAGGTGCTTTAATTTGGCCAATCAAATCTCTACCGTCAAATTTCATATTCGCTTCAAGCTGTCTTGATAAAGATCCTTCAGTTGGAGGATATTTCTGCATAAATAGAGGGTGCATTTGATTAGTTTTCCCTTCTTCCACTTTTTGCGGCTTTAAAAAAGGCATCATTGCATTTTTCAATGCGTCAGAGAACCGAGGAGTAGCCAAATATAATACCATACTATTTACTCGTTCCGGGTATTTTGCAGCGATTACCTGCAGTATACATGCCCCCATAGAGCCTCCCATAAAATGGGCTTTTTCTATTTTAAGTTTATCCATGAGCCTAACTGTATCTTCAGCCATCATTTCAATAGAATAATGTGCATCCGGTTTGTCAGTCCTTCCAGTGCCACGATTATCAAATATAATTACCCCGTATTTTTTAGCAAGTTTTGCTGTAAACAAGCCTGCAGAAGAGATTTCTGTTCCAAGACCCGGTATAAAGATTAAAGGTTCTCCTTCGCCTTGAATCTCATAATACATGTTTATATCATTTACTTTTGCTATTGGCATAAAATTTCTCCACTATTCGACACATTCAGCTACCTGTGCATCTTCAATTGCAATATTTGAGTCCTTAAGTTTTCCAAGTAGAGGAATAACTGAAGTTTCTTCCTCATATGCCCCCGCATCGTTGACCAAACATCCTTCAATTTTTGACTGGATGGTTACAGGATCTTCCACGTCCACCAGGTCAACTATTTCCAGCTGATCCCTGAATCTCTGAACCCCTTCGTTAGTCATATTGTCAAGAATTGGTATTGCTCCTGGTGAACCAACTACTTTCATATCCTTGTCTACACCATTTTCATGCAGAGCCTTGATAGTCTGACCAGTTATATGCCCCTGAACTTCAGTACCACAAACCACCAGAAACCTTATGTTGGGATTGGAAACAGTATTTGTAATGACCTTTTCAATACCTAAATTTTCAGTATGTAATGGTCCAGATATAGCAGCTCCTGCTGCAACAGGCATATCTTCCAGATGTGATCCTAAAGTGACTACTGCTACAGCACTTTCAGGATCACCAGTTATATATTCCCCAGACATTACAGGCCAGTTTTCTGCTGGCGTTTTTTTATTTGACATGTAATTTAACCTCCTTTAGATGGAAAATGCTAATTCCATCGGCTGTTTTCAAATTTTTTTACCCTGGAGATCTCGTGGCTTTCCACCTGTCATTTTATAACAGGTTGTTATTTTTTAACACAGTGTTATTTTATAACATAGTGTTAGTGCAATATAAATGTTTGGGTAAAACTTACACGGAAAAAATAAAAAATCGAAATTTAAACGACTAAAAACATTGAATATACCATTTTAAGCTGTTAAAACTAGAAAAAAATAAATATATTTTTCAAAATGTAAATAGCAGCCAAAAAACTAAAATTTAAGACAAAAAACTAATTTATAAATTCAATAACACTCTTAGCGTTAATTCATAAGTAATCTGCTTACAAAGTGCATTAAAAGCGCTTCAAATTGGTATTCAGTTATTTCTCTATCTTTAAGTTCTTCTCCTAAAGATGGAGGAAGTTTTATAATACTCTCTATTGTAGCTAAAATCAAACTCGTTGCATAAAAAGAATCTATATCTTGACGAATTCCCTCTCTCTTTACCCCATCTATATCCGAAAGAATGCTTCCTTTTCTTATTCCGTCTTTAATATTTATGTGTACAAAATCAAAAATGTCCCTTTGCAGTTTAAGTATCTCAGTTACATCTTTATATGCACGATCCCTTAAACCAGTTAAATCAAACCTTCCAGATTGGAAAAAAGTATATACTTGAAGATATTGAGGATATGCCTGGAAAAACGTGTAATATGACCTTCCTACCGTGTTTATTTTTTGACGGTCAACTGCCTTCCTTACATTATCTTTGATCATCACGTTTAACATTCTAACCCCTCGTAAAATAACCGCAAAGCATAATGCTTCCTTATTTTCAAAATAAAGATAAATTGTGGCCCTGTTCAATTCAACCTCACCTGCAATATCGTTCATTGAAACATTATCATAGCCCTTTTCAAAAAACAGCTTTTCAGCAGCATCAATAATAGACTGCCTTCTCTGCTCTTTCTCTCTTTTTTTCCTATCTGAAATTGCCATTGTTTCACCCAGGCCAAATAATTTAAAATAAAACTATTGTGTAACCTTTAGTCATTTTAATATAAAAAATTTAGTTAATGCATGTAATTTCATTTTCCAATAGCTGCAACTATTATCTACACAGTTTAATCAATTAAATTATCTACACAGTTTAATCAATTAAAGAACGATTTGTAATTGCAGGGTCTAAAAAACGCTGTAAATCTTCCCAGAATTTGCCTGGATGTATTCCTCTACCTTCCAATATAAGTTTAAAACCTATATCAATATTTAAAGCACTCATACTCATAACATTAATATAAATAGACATTTCTACAGGATCTATGTCCTTTCGAATGGTTCCATCCTTCATTCCCTGAAGAATAGCTTCAACCATGAGTCTCCATATTCCAGTTGTCAGATCTACAAGTTCTTTTGCATCTTCGTTATCACTCATCTAGAACCGTTCTGTTCTTGCATAACGGTAAATACGGAAATAATCCGGATAATCCTTAGAAAATTCAAAAAGACTTTGAATCATAGATTTTATTTTAGTATAACCATCAACATCAATATTATAACAGTTTACATACTGTTCATGCAGTATCCTAACTCCCCTAAGATCAACAGCAAAAAACAGTGCTTCCTTATTCTTGAAGTAATAGTACAGCAGTGCTTTGTTAACCTCAGCTTCATCTGCTATTTCATCCATTGTAACATTATCGTAACCTCTCTCAAAGAAAAGCTTTTCTGCAGCGTCTATGAGTCCATTGCGCCTCTGTTCTCTTTCTCGTTGTTTTCTGGAAATAGCCATTATTATTCACCATACAAACGTATATCTGTAATTGCAAGTTCTTTACTATTTTAAAATTAGTTTAAGAATATAATAAAGGTTCGGTCTTACAAATTTAATGCTGAGCTTCGAATGCCCTTATATGAGGGATAAACATTATTACAACCCACATATCCAAATATGTTAAAGTTAGAACTATAATTTAGATTTTTAAAATTTTTTTCTATTGAATGATTTGTGTCATATTAATTTTAATCAAAAGTTTTATATAATGTTAACTACAAGTTAAAATTTAACTGATAGTTAAAAATTAACTACTGGTTAAAGAATCATTAAAAAAAATTGTAGCTAAACCTTAAAAAATCTGATTTTTGAGGGAGACTTTCTGACCGTCAAAAATCTATGATTTTTTTGGGTCCATAAAATCAAAAGATTTTACTGGACCGTCGAAAATTTACAATTTTCGGGTCCGCAAAATTTTAAATTTGCAGGAGATGGAAAAGTATGGTAAACAAAAAACCCACTGCTGAAGGATGGCCACAAATAGTCGGTGATTATACCGTTGGAGATGAAGAAAGTGCTGTGGCAGTAGTTACCCTCGGGTCCCATATGGGAAATGAACCTACCGAAGCAGGAGCATCAATATCAGGATCTTTGCATACTGAAAATCTGGGTATTGAAAAGGTTATTGGTAACGTTGTTTCCAATCCTAACATAAGATTCCTTGTGGTTTGCGGTGCAGAGGTCCAGGGACATATTACTGGTCAAACTATTAAAGCTCTGCATGAAAATGGTGTAGATGCAAAAAAAAGGATAGTAGGTGCTGAAGGGGCGATACCCTACCTTGAAAACGTCACTGAAGATGCAGTCCAGAGATTTAGAGATCAAATCGAAATAGTTGACCTGGTGGACACAGAAAACGCTGCCTCCATTCACTCCAAAATTGAAGGGTGTTTAATCCATGATGCAGGAGCATGCGAAGAAGAGACAGTAGTTATCCCCCTGCCTGAAAAACAAAAAGATTCCAGTTTAACAGTTGAAAACACCTAAAAATTTTTTACTTTAAATTTATTTATCAAATCTATACATGCCGCTGATCAAACTGGCAGTTATTACTTAAAAAAGAGAATAATATCAAAAAAAAGGTTTAAATTAATAAATTCAGTCTAAAATAATTTGCCCGTAATGTCCACCGGAACCCGACTGAATATTCAAGGTATTTTCTCTAAATGACTTTATAACCTCTGCCAGTTTTGGTTCAGTTCTTGCAATCTTATCAAGAGGTGCATAAATCAGGACTTCTATTTCACTTCCAAATGTCTGCACCATTTCCTTCCATATTTTCTGAACATAAACTGTAGTGATTCCTTTTCCATGGACAAGGCTTATTATCTCAGCCAAGGGGAGGATATGAGTATATTGCGGCCTAAATTCTGGATGGTGCGGCTCTTTCCATTTTGCAATGTCACCTATCCTGTCTTTAACACCTTTTTTTATAAGTCCTCCGCAGGGGCACCTCATTTTAAGTTCTTGTGCTTTTTCAATTGGAATTGTGTCATAGCACCTTACACAGCCAGTTTCATGGTATTTACCAAGCCTTGGATCAAATCCATAATTACCTACAACTTTCTTTGCATGGACAGCGTCTTTAAACGCATTAAATGTCATTTCTTTAATTTCAATTTCATTAAATTCCCTTCCAAGCCTGTGGGGCCACGGCGAATGCGCATCTGAATTTGAAATAAATGGAATATCCTGAAGTTCTTCTATTCTATCGGCCATATCCGTATCTGCAGAAAGTCCAAGCTCTAAAAAATCAGGAGTATCATTATAACAGTCATATATACTGTCAAATTCCTTGTAAATACTTGTCCAGGGAGTAAATGCATGGGCAGGGCCTATTAATCCGTTATGATCTTTAATTAAATCCATTAATTCTGCCCCATTCATATTAACTCTAGGCCTACCTTCTTTATCTATATTTTTAGATGGTAATTCTTCCCTTATCTGGTAAGCAGCTTCAATTGAAGGTAAAATAAGCAGTTGGTGGACTCTATTACGGTCTTCAACTTCAGCTGTTAAAATAAATTTACATTTAGCCGTGCCGGTTTCAGGATGATCCACACTATTTATTAAACGCGTCTGTGAATCATCTCCACATTCTTTAACTGAATATATTCCAGTTTTTGAAGGTTGTGTACTATCTTCTATGATTTTAAGCCATTCAGGATGAAATGCATCGCCAGTACCAACTAAGTCCAGACCTTTAAGTTTAGATTGAGATGCAATTGTGCTTATAACCATGCTTTTTGAAGTTGCCATAGAATAAAGACTGTGAATGTGTAGATCTGCATTAATAATCATATCAATCACAAATTAAATTAAAATAAATAGTAATCGGGTTTAAAAATAATATAATTACCCGATGTATCTTAAATCTTCTTCACCAGGAGCTATATGCATTCTTTCAGCCATTTCTCGCTCCATTTGCTGAGCTTTAGATATCATCTTACGAGTTTCTTCTGCTCTTTCCTCTAATTTAGCGATATCTATTTCCATATTCAGTATATCAAGTAAAACTGTTAAAACTGCTTTAGAAGCGTCAGCATCTATGAAATATCCAGGTGTTTCACCCATAAGGCATACTCCATTAATACCTCTAAGCATTCCCATTCCTAAAAGAAGGCCTGATGCCCCGATTATACCGCCATCTGCGGATCTTAGAGTTACATTATGTTCTTTTAACATTTCTGCAAGTTCTAATGTAGTAGCTGCACCTAAAACTTTTGATTTTTCAATAGGTTGACCTGTTCCCAGACCGCCGAGGGTGAACATCTGTTTAACCCCATATTTTTCTATCAAATCAAGTATAATTCCACATACTTCGTGTTGACCTTCAGGACTTAAACCCTGGGTATTTCCAACAAGAATAATATAATCCTGTCCATCCTGGCCTTTAAGTGCATAAAACTCATTTTTCATTGGTTCAATAAGTCCTTCCTCACTTACAAAGACTTGTGGAGGGAATGATGGTGAGTATAACTCTGCAAATTTTTTTGCGTCGAGTTCGTGAATTATATGTTCTGCAACTAATTTACCAACGTGACCGATTCCAGGAAGTGCCTCTATGAATATGGGTTCTGTAAGGTCCACTTCTTCCATCATCTTCACATAAGTTTTATTCATCTAATCACTCCTTTTTATTAAGCAGTTGTTTTTTAAGCATTCTCCTGTACTTCCCATATTTGTCTTCAGGAGAATACTTAGGAGGATATACCACTCCAACTTCACCTTCACAGTAAGGACATTTGTCTTTAAGTGTATATTCCCCGCAGGATTTACACTTTTTCATTTTCATTTTCATTAAAAGACCTGTAGCATACTATTTATGGAGCATATTCCTATTCTAATTCACGCTGGAATTCGCCTTCCCCGCCTTCCTCAACAACAAGTTCAATACACTGCTGTGCTGCATCTTTCATTAAGTTTTCTGCTGTAAGGTAATCAGAAGATTTGACTATTAACCTATATCTTGGAGCTCCAACACATTGGACTGAAATGTTATCAGCCTCAACAGATCCAAGTGCATTCTTTATTATATCAACACCATTCGGTGCATAGGATTTTAAATTAATGTATCCAGTTATCTGAACTTCAGGAGGAGATATATTCTTTTTAGCAACTTCAGTTATAGTTGTTGCCCATTCCCCATCTATTCCTCTATCTTTAAGTGCACTTTCGCCTTCTTCCGCGGCTGTTTCAAATGCTTCATAAAGATCACCGAATTCATCTATGATAGCATATCCAATTTCATCATATGCAGTATCAAGATCTTTTCCTATTGATTTTGCAGATATTTCGAGCAGTTTTTCAGCTTTTTGCTCGATTTTCCACTGCTGAATTTTCCTTGTCCTTTGATCTTCCCTTATCCTTTTCATGGAAACGTCGACATGGCCTTTTTTAGGGTTTACCCTTAAGACTCTTGCAACGATTTTCTGATTTTCACGGACATAATCCCTGATATTTTTTACCCATCCAGAAGATACTTCAGAAATATGAATAAAAGCTTCCTTTCCTTCATATTCTTCAAGAGAAGCAAATGCACCATAGTTTAAAACTTTGTGCACTGTTCCTACTATTAAATCTCCTTCGCTAGGCCATTCTCTTTTCATTCTTACCATTAAAACACCTGATTTTGGATTAGCCCTTAACTTCACTTAATCAAGGACTTCAATAATCTGAGCTACTATTTCAGATTTTCCGCCTTTTGGTTTCACCAGTGTTTTCCCACATATGATACACTGGACGTTTGATGCTGCGTGATCAAATACAGTCTGCTGATTTCCGCAGTCCAAACATTTGACTTTTAAAAAGTTACTTTTTTGAGTTCCTGCAATTGCCATGAGATCACCTAGCTTACAAACTCCACTTTTCCTGCTCTAAATGAGTTTCTTTTAATGTGTGCTTTTCCACATTCTTTACATTTGTATCTTAAATCCAGTTTTTTGACTGGTTTGTTTCCAGATGGAAGTGGCCTTGGATAACCTCTGTACCCGCTTGTGACCCTTCTGAACTGACGTTGCCCCCATTTAAGCTCGCTTGCTTTCCTTTTTTTGGATTGGAATACTTCGTGAAGGGTATGTTTTTTACAGCTTGGACAGTAAGTTCTTCTTTCTTTTGGAATTTTCATTATAATCACCTCTATTTATAAAAATAAACCATATATTTATGATTAAAAATATAGTTACATTAAACTCCTAAAAAAACCTTTAAAACCAGCGGTTTTCAAAATCGAGGATTTTGAAACCTGAGAAATACAGTTTCCTAAGGTTTTTTGGCTTGAAAATATCATGATTTTCAAAGTTCAATCGATATTAGCATTATTTATTCTTAATAGTTTATTTATATGTTTGGATTAATTCCATCAATTTCTGCAAAAATTAGATAATATGTATTACAATTGGTAACCATATCTTTATAAATAGACTAGCTACAATGCCATAATCCTGTTAGTGAAGACATTCTTATGTATTTTTAATAGATATAGCTTCTAAATAATATTATATGCCTGGCACTCATCTATAAGCTATTTTTTTGTATTTTTCAATAAATTTCCCTTTATTATTCTTTATGAGTATCATTGCATTTGGTTCAGGCATCGTAATTATATCCTGAGGAGATAAAGGGCCGTAAACTTTTTTATCAATACCCATAATAGAAGGAAGTTCTTCAAGAACCATTAGTGTTTTAACTGGATCCTTTTGATCAGCTGCCTTTGAAATTCCTTTCTCAAGACTTTCAAAGTCTATTTCAGGTCCGATATCAGGTTCTAATTCCGGTTCTATAGGAGGTTCTATATCTGGTGCTTCAAATCCAGGACTCGCATATGCCTGAAAACTTTCAATATCCTGTTCAATTCCAGCAGGTGCCGCTTTTTTAACTTTGCTTGTGCTTAGATTTTCATTAGCTAACGGCACAGATGGCTCAGGCGTATCTGGTGCTTTAGGTTTTAACTCCGGTTTTGCCTTTTTAGCTTTAAATTTAGCTAAAGGAGATTTCATCCCTTGCCTGTATTTTGAAAGTGATTTTACGAGAGAATAATAAAGATCTTCTTCCTCGGGGGTTAAGTTTGCAGGGGGAATAGCAGGAGAATTTATATCTGATTTTTCAGATTTTTCATCGAATATTCTATAGGTGCGATGCACATTCATCAATGCACTGCTTGTTATTTTATATTCTCGCCTTTCACAGATTTCTGCTGCAATTCTTCTCGCATCTCTAAGGAGATATGATTCAAAAGAAAAAGGATTATTCCCTATTTTCATTATCAACTTATCTAGATAGTTGTGAACATCTTTATAGAAGTTATCTCCAACATCAGCTAACCCACTTGTACTACGTTCTTTTTTTTGGATTTCCCTCAATCTCTGGAAAAACTCATCCAACCTTATTCCTCGCTTTTATAGTGAATGACCTAATACTTTAGGTTAATTACTTATAAAGTAATTTGTTTATATGCTTTAAACCTTCAAAAATTTTGGGGTTCCAAACACATCGTGTTTGAGAACTTTCGAAAATCTACGATTTTGCGGTTCAGGAAATTCATCCTGAGTTTCCTTCAACCTGCAAAAATTCGTAGCCTTCAAAAACCGTATGTTTTTGATGCCGTAGGAAACTACGTTTCCTCGGCCCCGAAAACAAGTTTTCGAGGGGATTTTTGAGAGATTTCCTCAATTTGTCAGATGTAAATTTTGATCAAGTTACTGTCAAAATTAAGCGTTTAAAAAGTTACGTCATTCACTATAGATTACTGTATCTGTGTTTAGTCAATTAATTTTTTGTATTTACTTCTATTCTTCACTTTCTATACGTGGAGCTAAAAGAAAACTGAGCTCTCCTTCATCTGTAGCCATTTTTAAGGAAAGATTAAGAGGCATATCATTTCCAAGTTTTAAAACAATTGCATCTGAAAATTTATCTGCTTTTAGCATCTCTTTAATTTTCTCAAGTGAAAAAATGGATTTTGATTTTGTATCTATCTTTTCCCCGTGAAGATACTCGATTTTTGCATCCCCAAATTCACCTTCAGCTTCTGCAGTGAATTTATCTTCATCAACCATAAGTGCAATCTTATCTGAGACTATTTCAATATCCTGAATAGAGTTTTTAAGAAGACTGAATGGAATCTCAAATTCAGTTGGGTACTCAAGGTCTGGTGGACTTGGTGCTTCATATTCAATATCTATAAGTCTTATTTTAAATCTACGTCTTGCATCCCCTTCAAATATAAGAATAAGATTTCCTTCATCTACTGAAAGTTCAACAATATCACTGCTTTTTGCTCTTTTTAAGACTTTCATGAGCTCTTCTGTGTCTACATTTATTTTTAAAGGCTCGTCGATAGTAAATTCGTCGAATAGTTGTGGTTTAAGTTCAAGGTGTACGAATGTGATATGTGATCTATCCAGTGCATCCAATCTTAGACCTTCACTATCTGCCTGCATCTGTACTTCATCTACAATAGAAGATATAGCATCAAAACTGGTTTTTAAGATGTTCGAATCGCTCAGAACCGCTTTAAACATTTTTATCCTCCTTCGATTTAAGACTTTCTGTTATCCTATTATTTTATTAGTTCTATTTATATTATACCTTTTATTATTCTTTTTCAGTTGAATTAGAAGACGTTCCATTGTGTGACTCGATTTCTTTATTTATTCCTTTAAAAAAAGATTTGTCGAGAAATCTACGGACTAAAATCCCTCCCATTAAAAGAGCACCTGCTAAGATTAAAAATGCTGAAAACGATGAAACATCCTCAAATTGTACATTATCTGCTACTCTCTCAGGAGATCCAACAGATCCCATCATCAAAGAAATACCGGCATATATCAGTAAAGCACCTGCAACAATTCCTATTAATAATACAAGGTTGCTCTTTCTAGATTTAAGATTTTTCCATTTATCCGAACTTATGAAATCCCCCAGCATTGGAAATGCATGAGGATCATGTTCTTTGTCCTGATCTTTTGAAACTTCATTTTTTTGTTCTTCAGAGCCTTTAGGAGTTTTATCTTCTAAATTTCCAGCCTTTTTATCTTTTCTTTCAGATTTACGGGTTGGAAACATAGAGTCCATCTTTTTTAAGAAATCTTCCCTGGACTTAGAAGTGGTGGATTCTTCCTCCACTTTATTATTAGAATTCATGGAAATTGCAGAATTTTCTTCCGCTTTCCCCTTAGAATTCTCTTTTTCTGAATTTTCTTTCATAAAATAACCCCTTCACTATTGTGTAAGGTCTTATATTTTTTCTAAAACTCATCAATTGATGAGCGACAATTGATTTACTTAATCATATTCCCGCCAGGTCTGTCCACATTTAGTGCATCTTAAAAACCTTGTTTCAGATTCATCAGCCCTTCTGGTCTGCTGAAGCCACCAGTAGGCTACTTTATTGCCGCACTTTGGACAAATTGCACGAGTAGTTGGTAATGTCTTTACATCATCACCTTTAACTATTATATTATCCTTAGATGATACTTTTTCAGAGACCTCATACTCGTTTTTTTGTTCTTTGGTTATTTCCCGTTCATACCCGCATTTACATTTAAAGCAGTTATCCTTAGGAAACATGACAGTTCCACATTTTGGACAAAATTCCATTTTAGTCCTCCTTATCAGTTTGATAATTTTTAGATAAATAAATTTTTTAGTTAGATATATTTGTGAGTTTAATCTGTAACTTATCTACAAAATTATTATAATTGTGATTAAAAAAAATAGTTTCTCAACACTTATAAACTTTATCCGAGTTTAAAATCATTAATAAGAATTATTTTGTGGTCTTTTAAAAATCGGACTACAATATTCCTATACTGAAATAGGTTTGTATCTATGTTTTACTTCTATTTAATAACTTAAACGCATCTTTTAAGATGACATCATGGTCAAATGCAAGTTTAAGTTTCAAAATCTCATCTTTTTTAAAATACTGTGCAATGGAAGCATCAGTATCTGCTTTTAAATTTCCACCTATTTTCCTCATAAGGTAGCATACTGTAACGGTATGTCCCCTCGGATCTCTTTCAGGATCTGAGTAAACTCCTACAAGCTCTATTATATCCACTTCAAGGCCAGTTTCTTCTTTAACTTCTCTAACAACTGCCGATTCTACTGTTTCACCCCATTCAACAAATCCGCCAGGTAACGCCCACGAACCTTTATATGGATCGTATTTTCGTTTGATCAAAACTATGGAATCATCTTCACATAGTATCACGGCGTCAACAGTTAAGTAAGGAGATTTTATTTAATCACGACCTTAAAATTAATTTTTATGCGCTTCCTTTGGATTCACCAGTTACAACTCCTGCCCCTATAAGATGAGCTGCCCTTATAGGCTCAGGTATAGCGCTTCTTGTTGTAGCAATACCAACTATTTCCTCAGCGTCTTCAAGATCAATGCCATATATCTGGATATACAAAGGCTCTTTATTTTCTATTTTATAGACTGTTCCTGCTTCCTGTATTAATTTCCATCTTTCTTTGCAGTCTTCAAATCTCATTAAAGCCTTCTTAATCTTCTCAAAATTTGGAAACTTTCTCATTATGACAATGATGGGAATACCAGTTTCATCAAAGATTTCCTTTATATTTACAACGTTGAATCCGCCAAAAGTAATTCCATCAAGCATGATGACTCCAATTTGATCTTTATGCCTGGAGTCATTTACCATTTTGATGATTTTTGCAGTTGAATCTGTACCATCCCCCTTGATGTAAGTCCTTAATACTCCATCAAGCCATGTTCCTCCCCGGAAGATGGTGCCAATTAACATGACGTTGTTTTTTGTATGAGGAGGGAAAGGAGCATCGTCAACTCCCAAAATACGTATTTCTCTTTTAATTATCCTAAATTTTTTATTTTTCATTAAAGATTATTCCTCTAAAGAGGCTTCTAAAATACTTTTGAACTCATCACTTCTTTTTTGAAGCGTTTTTGCAGCTTTTTCAAGAGATTTTCTTGGGTTTTTACCTTTAATGTACAAATTTGGCTCTCCTACAATAGGGTGAGCTATAACATATGCTGCAGATTCAACGTTTTTATCTTCCATCAAAGCTCTTCTGAGTGCGTTACATAATGAATGGGTTTCGCCTGTAATTTCAATTTCCAGTTCGTTTTTAGTATCTTTTATAATCTTCATTTTAATCCCTCATAACCTTAACAAAATCTATTCATTTATACCCCAATTACTAATAACTCTAAACATTTACAAAATAAAAATATACTATGTATAATACTGTTATTAATTAGTTCATTAGTAATTCATAGTATGAAATCTTTATATTAAATTTTAGATTATATACTTTTCGACATTACAGTTAATTTTAAATGTTTCACTTAACTCATTTATAGAAAATTCATTCAAAACAAGTACAATTAAAATCTAAAAATATATAAAATAAAAAAAATGAAGGATTTCAACCCTTATAGTGTGCAGAGAGTTTTCTTCTTTCTTTTCTTCCGCAGTTTAAGCATACGACTTCGTTATCTGTCTTTACCATGTAATGCCTGCATTTGGTACACATGGCCTTTAGAACTCCAAGTTCTTCATTTGCAGTTGTAAGATCTACATTATCCAGACCTATGACTTTTGTAACTTTAGCTTCTACTATGTCCCCAATCCTGAAAGCTTCAGTTAATTTGGATAAATATCCTTTCTGGGCCTGTGAGATATGTATCCCCCCAACAAAAGAGGTTGTAAGTTCCCTATCAATACCTTTAATTTTTTCTATTTTTACTGAAGCTCTCTGGCCTCTAACTTCAGTTATTTGCCCAACTATAGTTTTACCAACTTCCACAGGAGCCGGAGTGCCAGTTTTTGGAATTATAGATATTTTTTTATTTTTCTCATCGATTGCGACTTTTCCAACTACCAATGATTTGATTTCTCCATCTTCTTCATATGTCCATTCAGATGGAACAAATTCTTCAGTGACCCCCAATACGTCACCAGGTAATACAAAGTCTCCAGATTTAGCTTTCATTAGTTCACCTCAACTAAAATAAGTAAAACTTTCTTAATTTTTCCTTTATTTTTTATACAATTATCATTAAAAGTTTTGAAATTATTGATCATTTTTATAATTATCTTATGTTGTTACATTCTTTATATTATTTATACATGTTCAATTTCATCTATTTTGTAATCTTCCCATTCCCTTTTATTTAGAACTATTTCAAGTTCTTTAGGTGTTAAAAGCGGCTTTTTATACATACTTGCATCATCTATAGCTACTCTTGGACATGCAGTTACAACAAACGCGTCCAGGTCCATATAAGGGATTAAAAGATCTGGTGAAACATTATCCAGCATTATTATAAATGCTTCCCTTTTTTCTTTATCTATCATCTTCTTTAAACTTTTTGCAAGGTCAAACCTGAACTGGCCCCTTTTTGATGAAACAATAATCCCAAACTTCTGGGCATCGCTCGCCTTTGTTATCTTTGCAAACCTTATTCTCAGTATCCTATCTCTAAATTCATCTATTGTTCTTACTTCATTCATGTAAGGGTCTGCAATAAAAACTGGCTTTTCTGTAAAGAGTGTGATTCCAAGGGCATGGAAATTACCGCTTCCAATAAACAAAAATGCATCTGCATCCACATCTTTAATAGCAGAGAAATTACAGCCAAGAACCTGGCCTTTTCTTGTCCCTGCACCTTCTTTCATTACCACTTCCTTGCCGCTGCCAGCTAAAAAATCGCCGATTTGGCTTATAAGTGGCAAATGCTGGATAGTAGTTACGACACCTATTTTTTTATAATTTTCAAGAAATGGAAGACTTTTTTTAAGCACATTATCTATCTCTATCTTAGAATATGCCTCAATAAATAAAACAGGTACTTTATACTCAATTGGAAATTCTATATGGCCGAAATGTACAATTAAATCCACTAAATTTTCCATATGAGTATCTGAAACATCACATGCACCATAACAGGGATCACCAGATATTATAACCACTGCATCAGTCTCATTTTCTATTTTCTCTGCAACACGGACTGCATGAATTTTAAGCCCTTCTGGAAATTGAATGCCAACTGCCTTTGCATTCATTTCATTTATCTTTTGAACAACTTCATCCAGTCTAAAATCGTAATTAAGCATTTTATCTACTCAGTTTAAAGTATACTATCCTCTATTACAACTTTACCCCCATTAACATCCACTTTAACAAGAGTTTTAACGTCGTAACCTGTCTCTTTTTTAACCCTTTCTTTTCCATTTCCTTTTTCCACAACAGCGATTACATCCGCAATTTCCGCCCCTGCACTTTTAAGAGCATTTAAAACTGCAACCATAGTCCCGCCTGTGCTCAATACATCATCTACAACCAAAATTCTATCTCCTTTTCTAAGTCCATTTATGTAAAGCTCACATTCACTGTAGCCTGTAACCTGATGGACTGCAACTTCTTCTTCCAAGCCATAACACCTTTTTCTAACAACCACAAATGGAATGTTTGTTTCAAGGGAAAGTGCAGTTGCAATATGAATACCCATTGCTTCCATACACACGATTTTATCAACTTCTAGATCTGCAACTTTGATAATTGCATTTGAAACTTCTTTTAAAAGATCTGGTTCAACAAGCATTATACCGTCAGTTATTGGATGTACAAAATAATTATATTCACCTTTTTTTACTATAGGTGATTCTTCAAGGGTTTTTTTAAGTTTATCAAACATTTTATCACCGAGACATACAAATATCATTATTAAAACACGTAAAATTTAATATTTCATATCTAATTCTATTGTCAATAATATATACAAAGATATTTTTATAACGTAAGGTATATTTAATAATGTATTTTACTATTCTTAACATTAATTTAAAAATACTCAGAGTATAAATTGACCTGTACAATACTATCAAATAGAATTAAAAAATAATCACAAAAATTTGAGAATTATAAAAATTATACGAGGCAGATCATGTTAGGCAACTTAGGTAAAAACTTAACCAAAACCATGAAAAAATTAGCAGGTATGCCCATAATCGATGAAGAAGTGGTAAAAGAAGTTGTAAAAGATATTCAAAGGGCACTTATTCAATCAGATGTTAACATTAAGCTTGTTTTTAAACTTTCAAAAACCATAGAAGAGAGGGCACTAAAAGAAGAGCCCCCTAAAGGAATTACACCAAGAGAGTATATTATAACTATTGTTTACGAAGAACTGGTGAACCTGGTAGGCAGCAAAGCAGAAGAAGTGGAAGTTAATGCTAAACCATACAGAATAATGTTTGTAGGGCTTCAGGGAAGCGGTAAAACAACCACCATTGGAAAACTTACGAGGTACCTGCAGAAGAAAGGTTTCCGTCCTGCAATTGTAAGTACAGATACATGGAGGCCTGCAGCATATGAACAGCTGCGTCAGCTGACTGAAAGCATGGACGTGCCGCTGTATGGGGATCCAGAAAATAAAGACGCGCTTGACCTTGCAAAAAAAGGTATTGAACAGTTTAAAAAGAACGATATTGTAATTATAGATACCGCAGGGCGCCATAAAGAGGAACAGGATCTTCTTAATGAGATGGAACAGCTGTCTGCAATCGTAAATCCTAACGAAGTTATGCTTGTTATAGACGGGACAATAGGTCAGCAAGCACGGGAACAAGCCCTTGCATTTAATAAAGCTACAGATGTAGGTTCCATAGTTATCACAAAATTAGATGGTTCTGCAAAAGGTGGTGGGGCACTATCTGCAGTATCTGAGATTGGAGCACCTATAAAATTCATCGGAACTGGAGAACGGATCGACGACTTTGAAGCATTTGACCCTGAAAGATTCATATCACGGCTCCTTGGAATGGGAGATATTAAAACACTCCTTGAGAAGGCAGAAGAAATTGCCGAAGAAGATATCGATGTGGATACAATGGATGCCATGTTAAGCGGTAAATTCACCCTTAAGGATATGTATTCACAGTTTGAAATGATGAATAAAATGGGGCCAATGCAGCAGGTTATGAATATGATCCCTGGAATGGGAAATAAACTCCCAAAAAATGCTTCTCAGGTAACAGAAGAAAAGTTAACCAAATATAAAATTATGATGGACTCCATGACCGAGCACGAACTCACACACCCTGAAGTTATAAAACAGTCCCGTGTAAAACGAATAGCAAGGGGTTCAGGTATGAAAAATGAAGATGTTAAAGAACTTCTTAAATATTACAACGTTACCAAAAAAGCAATGAAAGGCTTTGGAAAACGAAAAATGGGCGGGCCTTTAGGGCAGATGATGAGACAGATGATGCGCTAACCATATTCTTTTTTTAATTAAACACTTCACTTAATTTAACTTATTTACAGTGAATAACCACATATTTTGACTACATAAAAAATTTGTTTAGGACTTACATGAAGATTTAATTTCAACTCAAAATTAAGCGTTTAAAAAATTACGTTATTCATTATAATTAATTTGACTGGATGAGACAATGGAATCACAAATTACAGGAAAAGCACTTAAAATTATGGAAATTGCAGAGGGAAACTTATGCGATCACTGTTTAGGCAGGACGTTCTCCAAAACTGTGGAAGGACCAGATAATAAATACCGGGGAGAATACGTGAGACATGCCCTAAATGAAACCGGTGTTGATGCCTCCACTGCTGATTCATGTTACATATGCTGCAATATATTTGATGATGTTGAAAACAGAATTATTGATAAAATAATAACCAAAATAAACCGAGAAAATATTGAATTTTCAACATTCCTTGTGGGATGTCGTGTCTCACCCGAGATCCTCAGTAAAGAAGAAGAAATCCATAAAAATATGGAACTTGATGTAGAAAACATTAAAAAAGAGATTAATAGAGAAATCGGCAAAAAATTATATTTCACCTTCAATAAGGAGGTAGAATTTGATAATCCCAATATAGTCATAATGGTAGATTTTGTAAATGACAATATAGATATCCAGATAAATCCAATCTTTATAGAGGGGCGCTACAGAAAGCTTGTACGTGGAATTCCCCAAACTAAATGGCCATGTGGAAAATGCAGAGGTAAAGGATGCCCAAGCTGTAATTACACAGGAAAACAGTACCCTGAAACTGTTGAAGAGTTAATTTCACCGGAAGCCATAAAATTAGCTTGCGGAAGTGAGTCTAAATTCCACGGCGCAGGTCGAGAAGATATAGACGTTAAAATGCTTGGAAATGGACGGCCATTTGTGCTTGAAATTAAAGAGCCAAAGATAAGAAATTTAGATCTTGAAACTCTGGAAGAAAAAATCAACACATTTGCAGGTGGAAAGGTAGAAGTTCAGGATTTAAAGTTTGTGGGAAAAGATAGAAAAGGTACAATCAAATGCTCATCTACAGATACTTATAAAGTTTACAGCGCAATTGTAGAGCTTGAAAATGATATTAATGAGGATAAATTAAACTTATTAAGTTCAATGGAAATTATAAAGCAGCGCACTCCAATAAGAGTATCTCACCGACGTGCAGATAAGATAAGAACTAGAACCGTGAGAAATATAACTACCAAACCACTAGCCGCCAATAAATTTGAAATGATAGTAGAATGTGAAGGTGGTTTATACATCAAAGAGCTCATATCTGGCGATGAAGGCAGATCAAAACCCAGTATATCCGAAATTTTGGGAGTTAATGCCAGATGCATCCAGTTAGATGTATTAGAAGTAAATATTTAATAAATTCAGCATAATATTTATTATAGAACTGAGTTTTGAGGTTAATATTTAAAAGTGTACTGACAGATATATTCATAAGGTTTAAATTTAATAAAATTTAAAATAGACAAGTTTAGTATAAATAGTGTTTTAACAATATTACATAAGTAGAGAATATGCCAATTATGATCTACATATTTGAAATCTGATTTCACTTAACGAATTTTTCTAAAGAATTCTTTGAATCAGCCAGAATTGTATAATATGGCACTAACATATTCTAAATTTCAGTTTAATAACTATGATAATTACGGAGGTGACGGAAATCTCTCAAAAATTCCCTCAAAAAATCGAAGATTTTTTGGGGCATCAAAAATCAATAGGTTTTTGAAAGCTTCGAATTTTTGAATGTGCAAAAACGTAGTTTTTGCAGCATTGATTTCCTGAACCCCAAAATTAAAATTTAAAAAAAATAATAATTTAAAATTTTGGAGGTTTATAGAATGGTAACCAGATCTAGAGGTTTAAGAAGCAAAACACGTTATAAACTTAAAAAGGACTTAAGAGTAAGTAGGGCAAATTTAATAACTAAAAAAATACAGACTTTCGATGAAAGTGATTTAGTCCACATAATAATTGATCCTAGTGTTCAAAAAGGTCAGCCACACCCTCGTTTCCACGGTAAAACCGGTAAAATAGCCGAAAAAAGAGGTAGGGCATACATAGTAGAAATAAACGACGGTAATAAGGCTAAAAAATTAATAATAAGACCAGAACACCTTAAAATGCAAGAGTGATATTGATGATTGGGAAAAAAGTTATCGATACTGACCCTATCACAATTGCAGAAGTTAAAGAGATGCTTGGAGAGCTTTCAGAGCGTTATGAGCTTACATATGAGCAAAATCTTGCTCTGGACCATGTAACAAAATTTTCAAAGTTAGACGAAGAATCAGCAAAGAAACTTGTTGAAGAACTCTCAGAAATAATCAAAAAAACTCAAGCTATTAAGGTAGCAGATATTATGCCTGAAGATCTAGCAGATTTAAGGTTAATATTTGCTAAAGAAAGGGGTTCATTTAAACAAGAGGACATGGAGAAGATATTGGAAATTGTAAATAAGTACAGATAACTATAAGGAATATTAAAGCCAATAATAATATAAACAAATTTTAGAGGATTAATTGAATCTTAATCCAGACAATATCTTAAGATATTAACTAAATATTGAAAATCAAGATGATTTTCAAACTCGAATATTCGAGATAGCATCGGCGATGTGATTAAATGGAAGAATATGCAATTATTTTGGATTATCTTCCTTTAGGTTATGTTAAAGAAGGTATACCATCATATAAAAGAAAACCTGTAGTTCAAGCTATAGGGAAAGAGGAATTTACTCTACTTGAGCTTATCCCAAAGGAAAACACTTCACTGGATATTCACCAGAAAGTTTATATAGGCTCAGGAAAACGCGAACAGATCTCTCGTGTAAACCGACGACTCAGATATGATGACCTCACTGCCACTGCTAAAGTTGAATTAAACTACGTTGTAGAAGAAATCATTAAATCAAAAGAAGATAAATTCATTGAGTTTTTCAACGAAGCAGGATCAATATCAACCAGACTCCATCAACTCGAACTATTACCTGGAATTGGAAAAAAACATATGTGGGATATTATCAAAGCACGACAGGAAAAACCATTTGAAAGCTTTGATGACCTTAAAAAAAGGGTTCCTATGCTTTCAGACCCTGTAAAGCTTCTTTCAAAAAGAGTTCTTATGGAACTTGAAGCTACAGGAGACAAAAAAGGAAAGCGAAAATATGTACTTTTCACCCGATCCACTGCAAAACGAAACTAATTATTTTAAATTAAATATTTTTTTCTAATTTTTTTATAGAACATTACAATCTTACTCAGGTCATATCTAATGTTAGTTAAAGAAACTCTAAAAATACTGAAAGAGAATGATATAAGATTAGATAAGCGAAAAGGTCAGAATTACCTGATTGATTCAAATATACTAAACAAAATCGTTGATTATGCAGATCTGTCTTCTGAAGACACTGTACTTGAAATTGGTGCGGGTATAGGAACGTTAACAATTCCCCTGGCCGAACATGCTAAAAAAGTAATTGCTGTTGAACAGGATCCCAAAATTGCTGCTGTTTTAAATGAGCGTCTTAAAAATCTCAATATCCAAAATGTAGAAGTTATGGTTGCAGATGCTGTAAAAACTGATTTTCCAGGGTTTAATAAAGTTGTATCTAACCTCCCATATAAAATTTCATCTCCCATCACGTTTAAACTTCTTGAATATAACTTTGATTTTGCAGTACTTATGTATCAGCTTGAATTTGCAGAAAGGATGGTTGCAAAACCCGGCGAATCTAATTATTCAAGGTTATCCCTGATGATGCATTTCTGTGGAGATGTTGAAATGCTTTTTGAAGTTTCAAAACACGCATTCTTCCCAAATCCAAAGATATCATCAGCTGTAATCAAACTAATTCCAAAAAACACAGAAATTGATGAATTTTTTACAAAAGTTTCAAGGGCACTTTTCCAGCATAAAAAGAAAAAAGTGAGAAATGCTCTGCTTAACTCATTCCATGAAATTGCAGATGTGGATAAAAAAGAAGCTAAGGAAATAGTTTCAAATTTAGATGAAACTCTTTTGAGCACTAGAGTTGTGAAACTTGAGCCTGATGAAGTTATGGAGATTTCTGGAGAATTGAAAGAAATTTTAGAAAAATAAATACATTTATATCTATCTAATCTAAATTAGGACATGAAAAAGAAGAAAGGATAGATATAATGGATAAGATTATACTATTGGTTTTAGGAAGCTTTCTTATATTAATTGGTGTTATAAATTCTTGGACAACTAACCCCACATTGTCAATATCAATTGGATCTTTTTATGTAGTTTTTTTGTTAGGTATTTTATTTGAAATTAGAGGATATCACAATAAAAATGTTTATTTGACGATTTCAACACTCATTTTAATTTTAGGGTTAATATTAAGCTATATTTATGCATTTAAATTTAATTATATGCAAGATACAAATAAATTCATCTTAGCAGGACTTGTAGTAGGAGGAACCTTTTGCATGACACTTGCAAAAGTTAATTCATGGAAAAAAACTAAAATGGAGATGAAAATATGACCCAGAGCCCATATGAAATATTTATAGAAGAATGTCCAGAAGTTGCAGAACGTTTTAACGATTTGATTAAAGCCCAGCAGTCTTTAGAAGGTTTAGATGCTAAAACAAAGCAGTTAATTAACATAGCCATTCAAACCGCTAATCGGAATATAAAAGGAGTGCAGATGCACGCAATGATGGCCAAAAATGAAGGTGCTACTCGTGAAGAAGTGGTCGGTGCTGTAGTGCTGAATTTACACCATTCAGGATTTGCTTCGGTGCTTGACTGCCTTCCAGCTGCTATCGACGGGTTTGAAGGTAAATTCTTAACATCGAAACGAGTTTGAGGAGTATAAATGGCCTCTCAAAACATTTATTCAAGAAAGATATCTCCAAAGGAAGCTAAGGAAGATTTCATTTTTGTTTTAAAAAATAAACTGCCATTTTTTCCTCCCATTGGAACTAATTTTGAGCTTTCAAATGAAAATATATCCAGAGAAGTCATGGTAAAATCATATCCCTGTACTTGTAGAGGGCCTGACAGGCCGCATGAACACTATTTTATTTCATGGAAAGGATTAGAAGCTGGAGATAAAATTGAAATTGCTAAAGACTCTGAAAGTAAGTATAATCTACAGATCAAATATGGATTTAGGGAAGTGTTTGATTAAACTTTATTTGACTGAATATACTGTCTTCCCAAATATTTTTAATTAAATATTAAAACAGGCCATAATATGCCAACTATTGATGATTATACATCTGGAAAAGTTTTAAAAAATGTGAAATTGACGCTTTATTTTCTTAAACTTGTAAAAATTCCAGTTTTAGGCCAACTCATCGGGAAAGAATTATTGAAGAAAATAATAGTATCAGAACCAAAACTCATTGACATAAACACCGCGTCAATTTTGATTCATGAATCAAAGAAATGTGCAGTAGGAGAACGCGTTTGCAGAACAATAAATAAAGATTCAAAGTTTACAGAATCTGTATTTTTAGATGAACTTACTGAAGGGATGATTAATGTAGGGAAAGCAAGATATGTCGAAAAAGAAGAGGCCATACAAACATTGAAAAAATATCCTAAAAATCCCCTAATTGCAGCAAAAGTTTCAAGTACATGGAGATATGTAGATCATATCCTGAAGACTGCGTATACTACAATATGCACAGGTGTAAAATAAAATGTTTAACTAAATACAATAATTTATAAATCCTGATTTTATTATCTTTTTTATATTTGAAATTTATCAACAGTAAGGAATAATTAAAATGCTAGAATACAAAGGAATCGTAATTTACACTCATCCAAATGTCTATGAACCTGCAGAAGACACATTCTTACTTGCAGAAAATTTAGATATTCAAAGGAGAGATGAAGTACTTGAAATAGGGACAGGAACAGGCCTCATAGCAGTTACAGCTGCACAAAAATCAAAAAAAGTAACTGCAACTGACATAAATGAAGATGCAGTTAAATGCGCCCTTAAAAATACCATTACTAACCGGACTTATAACGTTGAATTAAAACAAGGGAACTTATTTGAGCCAGTTAAAGATGAGAAATTTGATTTAATCTTATTCAATACCCCCTACCTCCCAACTGAGGAAGATGAAAAATTTGACGGTGAAATCAATGCCGCCTGGGACGGTGGAGCAGACGGTAGAGCAACTATAGACAAGTTCCTTGATGAAGTAAAGGACCATTTAAATGAAGGCGGCCGAGTCCAGCTCGTGCAGTCATCTTTATCCGATAACGAAAAAACCATCCAAAAATTAGAGGCACTGGGATTTGAGGCCAGCATCACAGCCAGTGAAAAGTGTTTCTTTGAAGAAATTGTGGTTATAACCGGAATTTCAAAGTAACACCCGCGTCATGAGATTGTTTAAATAAATTATATGTTGAATAAATATTTTTAAGATAATTTTATGTCCCAATTACAATTTAACAGGAAGTATAATCCATTTGCATGATAGACATAAGCGAAAAATAAATCTGCTCAGGGGAGTGATTTTTTACAATTTATAAGCGAAATCATCGAAAAACCCGTGTTTGACTCAAACGGTAAAATGGTTGGAAAGTGCAAAGACTGCATAATCTCTGCCAGGAGATCATATCCTGTAATAAACGCAATAGTTCTTCGTGGCCCCCATAAAAAAGATATTAACATACCCTGGGAATATATAAACAATTCCGGAAGTAATATATCACTTAATACCCGCTTTGAAAGCATTAAAGAATATAATATAGGCGAAAGAGATATCAAACTTGTAGACGATGTGTTTGATAAACAGCTGGTGGATGTAGATGGCAAAAAAATAAGAAGAATTAACGACCTGCAGGTATCCCCTGTTAACAGCCATTATAGGCTTATTGGTGTGGATATAAGTCTTAAAGGAGCACTGCGAAGACTTGGGCTGGAAAAAATAGCAAGCAGCCTTAAGATAAACCTTCAAGAGGATTATATAGATTGGAAAGATATCGATGTCACAACAAGCAGGGACAACATGTTCAATTTAAAATTAAAAGTTCATGAATACGACCTTAAGAAGCTTCACCCTGCAGACATAGCAGATATAGTTGAAAAGTTGAGCGTTAAAGATTCAGTTACCATCCTCAACTCATTTGATGACGAAGTTGCCGCCGACATTCTGGAGGAAGTTTCACAGGAAAACCAGATGTGTTTACTGGATGAAATTGATTCTAAAAAAGCTGCAAATATTTTAAATAAAATGTCGCCTGATGATGCAACTGATTTACTCAGCTGTCTTTCCGATTCTAAAACAGATAACCTGCTGGAATTAATGGATCCCGAAGAATCAAATGACCTGAAGAAACTTCTACAGTACCCCGAAGACACCGCTGGAGGGATTATGACAACCGAATTTGCGGCAGTCTCTGAAGAGTTGAAAGCAGGTGAAATTGTAAATAAGCTCAAAGAAATGGATAAAGAAGCTGAAAGTATTTATTACATTTATGCATTATCTAAACAGGATAATTTAACCGGAGTTACATCTTTAAAACAGGTGTTATTTGCAGATCCTGATAAACCAATAAGAGAGTTCATGACTAAAGAGGTTATATCTGTTGATGTTAACAAAAAACAGTTTGATGTAATAGAAACCATTGCAAAGTACAATTTACTTGCAGTCCCTGTTATTGACGATGAAAATCATCTTAAAGGCATTGTAACCGTGGATGATGCTATAGATATCCTTTTACAGTCCAAATTCTAAAAATATTTGATTATTATAACTCAAATATTTTTTATTTCTTGTTATTTACCTAAAAATTTTAATTCTAGAGTCCTAATTTTAAACTATTTAATTAAGCATTATTTTAAGTATTTATTAGACTATAGGTATTATATCTTCAAATATAGCTGTTTAACCATTAAAATATCATTTATTAACATAATATAATATATAATCATGAAAAAAATACCATTATAGAGCACAAAAATGGCTTAACATCAATAAATTTGATTATAATGAGTTTGTATTATAAAAAAGCATTTATAGTGTTAATATCCCATATATTCAATTGTTTATATAATATTATTAATTATATCCTGAATGAGATGGTCATATGTTGATAAGAGACATAAAAAACTGCGATTATTTTAAAGCCCTTGATAATACCATTCTCTGCGAATTACTGCATCCACAAAATGAGAATGAAGACTTAAACATAGGTTACAGCATTGCCCATGCAATTTTAAAGGCGGGTGAATCTTCACTACCCCACAGATTAAAAACTTCCATTGAGATATACTACATCCTTGAAGGCAAGGGCATTATGCATATTGATGATGAATCTGAAGAAGTTCAACCAGGGCAAGTCATTTACATTCCTGCAAATTCAAAGCAGTACATTGAAAACACAGACCATAATGAACTTAAATTTTTAGCCATGGTTTACCCAATGTGGCAGGAAGAAGATGAAGAATTGATAAAATAGACATGGCTTGTTTTATTTTACTATTTCTGCAAATCAACAATTTTAATCTTATGATATAAACACATGAAGCAATATCAAATCAACTACAGATTCTTAAAACTAAATTTAGCTGTAAAACTTTAAAATTCAAAATAGATAAAAAATTCGTAACGATCAGTACTGGTATAAACTAACGTATTACTTTTGGATACACTTTATTGCAAATTGTGTAATATTTGTATTCCACGTGTCTTATGGAGGTAAAAAATCACACCCTGCAGCTTCAAATGTCATGCTATGATCTGAACTTTCCACACCAAATCTTACGTGAACTATAATATCTATCCCCAACTGTGCAGAAGGATGATTAGGAACATCAAAACGCTTCCATCCAACCTTTCCAGACAAATTAACATTTTCATATGATTTTAGCAAATTTTTACCATCATTAATGATAATTTTCCGTACAACTGCATCACCAGACCCAGTTGTGAATTGAAGCATTACAGAACCAACCTTCAGCCTCTGATCATTGATTATCACTGGAGTTGGAATTGGAAAATGGAATACATTGGACATACCACTTTTACTAGAAACAGTAATTCCCCATCCTGCACGTTTAACAGATGCGAGATTTTCTGGAAATTCTATCTGCATAGCAGAACCATGAATCCAAGAAGCATATGCATTATTAGTCATACTTTATTGTTTCTATTTTATTAATAATACATTTTCGTTTATTATGAATTTTGGACTTTTATATTGTATAATACAAAATTTAAACCAATATATGCTATTTAAATTATATCCCAGATTACTTTATTAATAATATTTTATCATTTAATATCAGGTATAAAGAATTATGATTGCAATAGTTTTGCAGGATACACTTTCGATTTAAAACATGAAAATACCAAATTCTTTCTTTTCTAGTTCTAATAAACAACCATAACACACATATAGCTGAATTTCATTTCTAAAATACCTTTTAAAGATGTTTCTATTATATTTTCATCCCTGTAACTGAGTTTTTCACAAATTGATGCTTTTCTATCTGGATTAATGCCATTTTCAATTAAATAAGCTGCTAATTCAGCTGGTTTAAAGTTTGGGAGCATTATTGTAGGCTTTCCATTGTTGATGATATCCAAAATATCCTCTGAAATCCCTTTTCCATGCATGGTAACTAAATTAGCTTCGTCCCACGGAATTTTAAGTTTGGCGGCACATAATTGAACTGAACTTACTCCAGGGATAACTTCAATATTTATATCCTCTTTCATCTTTAAAATTGGCTTTAAAATTCCGGAAAATCCAGGATCGCCAGTTGAAAGCAGTGCAACAATTTTACCACTTTTAACCTCAGAAACTGCGAGTTTCATATCTTCTTTCATATTTTGAGCGTTGAGTTCTATCTTACCATGATCTGGAATTTTAAAAAGATCAAGTGCTCTTCTACTTCCAATTACTATATCCGAAGATTCAACCGCTTTTTTTGAAGCTAAAGTTAAGTAATCTTTAGATCCAGGACCTATTCCTACAATATACAGCTTTGACATTTAAACCCCGTTAAAATATGTTATATTATATAGGTTCACTAACTTTTAAAACTTATTCTCCCATGTCATATTATTGTAAAATTTTACTGTGTGTGTTAAACAACAAACCTGTTACTTTGAGTTGAACATGTCTAAAATCATGCCCGCCTGAATGAACTTATTTTTCTTTACACTCATGCCTATGATCGTGGGCATGAACGAAAATGTTTAAGACACTGCATGTATGAAATTTCATATTAATACATATATGCCTAACTTTTATTATTTTAAAACTTAAAAATGCGTACTATAGCCCTTAAAGCATTTATGTATAAGAAATTATTATATACTGGATTTTACATAATATAAATTGAGTTATAATAAATTAAATAAAGGGGAAAGCGTTGAAAAAGCATATAATACTGTTGATACTGGTATTAATTTCATTATTTACTTTTTGTAGCGTAGCTAGCGCCTCAAATGTTTCGGACATAAATGGTAGTACTAATCTATCTTCAACATCCATTTCTTCAAATATAACAAATAATTACACCTCAAAAAACACTAATTCTACAAATTACAAAAAAAATGAGCTTTTTGTTAAATTTAAGTACAGCAGCGAAACCAGTTATAAAAAAAATTCCCAAATGGTTAACCGCCAAATTGGGGCTACTGTAATAAAAGAATACAATGAAGTGAAAGGATTACAACTTGTTAGAATACCTGCAAATATGTCTCTAAAGGATGCAATAGCAAAGTATAAGAAAAATTCTAACGTAATTTATGCAGAACCTAATTACGCCTATGCAGAAAATTCCATTCCTGATGACACTTATTATGATTATCAATGGGGACTTTCTCAGGTCAATGCCTCAGAGGCATGGAATATCACAACTGGATCACATAAGGTTATAATTGCAGTAATTGATTCTGGAATTGATCTAAATCACCCTGATCTTAAAGCCAATATATGGATAAATAAAGGCGAAATACCTGGAAATGGCATTGATGACGACCACAATGGATATATAGATGATATTTATGGATGGAATTTCATCAGCGGCGATAATAATATCTCTGATGATGACGGACATGGTACCCATGTAGCAGGGATTATTGCAGCCGCAGGTAACAACTCCAAAGGAGTTACAGGAGTTATGTGGAGCGCCACAATCATGTCCCTAAAATTCCTTGATAATGAAGGAAACGGGTACGTAGATGATGCTGTATCTGCAATACGTTATGCAACCAAAATGGGGGCAAGTATAATAAGCTGTTCATGGGGAGGAAGTGAATACTCCCAAGCCCTTAAAGATGTAATTGATGCTTCTTCTGCTCTTGTAGTCTGTGCTGCAGGAAATAGAGGCAGTGGCACAAATGATGATATTTCACCAGTTTACCCTGCATGTTTTACAAGTAAAAACATAATTTCAGTTGCGGCAACCGATGCAAGCGATGCTCTTGCCTCTTTTTCAGATTATGGCTTGAATTCAGTTGATGTAGCTGCTCCAGGAACACACATATGCAGTACATTGCCAGGATCACAGTACGGATATATGCAAGGAACTTCGATGGCTGTACCATATGTAACAGGGCTTGCAGGACTCATTAAGTCAGTAAGGCCAGATCTAAGTGCCCTTCAAATAAAATACACCATTTTAAATAACGTAGACTATATAAGTTCTTTAGCAGGGAAAATCTTAACTGGAGGCAGAATTAACGCACTTAAGGCTTTAACAAACATAATAGCAGATTCAACAGCTCCCTCAGTAAGTGTTAATCTAAAAGGAGGTTCATACTACAGCCCATTAACTATAATCTTAAAAGCAAGTGAACCTGCAACCATTTATTATACGCTGAATGGAAGTAACCCTACAAGAAATAGTCTGGTTTATACAGGCCCCATTATCCTTAAAACCAGCCAAACCATCAAATTCATGGCCATTGACAGGTCAGGTACGTTGTCATATGTTTACACAGATAAATACAAAATTTATCGAACAGTAAAATACAGCTACAAAGCAAAGGTTTCACATAAAAAATGGTACAAGAAATGGTACAAACACTGGTACAAACGCCATGGGGAATGGCACTACTACTGGACTTATAAATGGGCCTATAAATTATATTACACATATGAAACACGGTACGGGAAAAAATACGTCCTTACCTAAATTTTTTTAATTAATTATCCAGTTATTAGTGTTATACACTACTTTTCTCCATTATAACTGTTTAAATTAATTAAATTAATTTCCACAAATGTTATCTGCTACCTCACCTCAATATTAAACTGATAAAAAGAATAAATAGAACGTGATAAAAATGCTACAGATCGGAGTAACAGGAAAGCCAAACGTTGGAAAATCTTCATTTTTTAATTCAGCAACTTTAAGTCAGGTTGAAGTTGCAAGTTATCCATTCACAACCATAGATGCAAATAAAGCAGTTGCCTATGTCACAACAAAATGCCCATGTACAGAACTAGAGATTACATGCAACCCACGAAACTCAAAATGTGTTGAAGGAACCAGGATGATACCTGTAGAATTAATAGACGTTGCAGGGTTAGTTCCAGGAGCTCACGAAGGACGTGGACTTGGAAATAAGTTTTTAGACGATTTAAGGCAATCTGGAGCATTTATACATATAATAGACGCTTCAGGATCAACTGATGAAGAAGGACGGCCTGTAGATGCAGGTTCCCATGATCCTCTTGAAGACGTGGACTTCTTAGAACATGAGATAACCATGTGGCTCTTTGGGATATTGAAGAAAAACTGGAGCAGGTTAATAAGAAAGGCCCAGGCAGAGAAGGTTGATTTTGCTAGAATTATACACGACCAGCTCAGCGGAATTGGAATATCTTTAGAAGATATCCTCGAAGCAAAAAGGTCTATCCCTGCCGAATATCATGCCTGGGAAGATGAAGACATGCAGGAATTTTTAGCTGTTCTGCTGCGTATAGCTAAACCAATGCTCATAGTTGCCAACAAGGCAGACCTTCCAACTGCAGAGGAAAATGTAAAACGCCTGCAGGAAAAATACGAAAATGTAATTCCCGCATCTGCTGAATCAGAATTAGCTCTGGTAAAAGCTGCTGAAGCAGGTTTGATAAATTATACTTCAGGAGACTCAGACTTCGAAATAATAGAGCCTGAAAAATTAAGCGATGCCCAGAAAAAAGCCTTGAATTATATTAAGGAACACGTACTCGATAAATATGGGAGTACTGGGGTACAGGAAGCTTTAAACGCAGTTATTTTCAACCTTTTAAAGATGATCGTTGTTTTCCCTGTTGAAGACGAACATAAGATGTGCGACGGCAAAGGTAACGTGCTTCCAGACGCTATTCTAATTAGGACAGGGTCAAAACCAAGGGATTTAGCTTACGTGATCCATACAGATATTGGTGAGAGCTTCATGCATGCTATGGACGCAAGGAGCTGTATGAGGGTGAGCAGCGACTACGAGCTTAAAAGTGGAGATATTATAAGTATTATTTGCCGGTGAAGTGCTTTTAAAAGGAGGTTAATGAAATTCAATCATTAACTAATTTTTTACCTGGAATATAAAAATTTAAATCTAACTAGACAAATATAACTGTAGTTTAGTAAATGAGTTGGTTCCCATGGTCTCAAATGAGGAAATACAAAGGAAACTTGAAGAAAAAAGGAAAGGAAATACTTCCCAAGAGGGCGAAATGCCTATAAACACTGAAGAGGGAGGGTTACAGCAGAGTTTTATAGTGGTAAGCTCGAACCATGTCCCCGGCTATGAAGTTGTTGAAACTAAAGGCTTTTGTTACGGACTGACTGTCCGCAGTAGAGGTGTAGGCGGGCAGGTAGGTGCAGGAATACGTTCCATGTTTGGTGGAGAAATAAAGGAATACGTTAAAATGATGGAAGAGTCAAGGGACGAAGCAGTGTACAGGATGATAGATCATGCGCAGCAAATGGGTGCCAATGCCATAATAAGCGTTCGATATGATTCCAATGAAGTTTCAAATGTAATGCAGGAAATTTTAGCCTATGGAACTGCTGTAGTTGTCCAAAAAAAATAGATACTTTTTTCTAAAAATTATTTTTAAATTCTTTTAATAATCTTTTAAACAGATTACTGGCTAATTTAGAAGTTTTTAATGGAATAAATGTTTTAAAACAAAATATGTGGTAATTAATTACCACTCTTTAAATTCATTCTACTAATTTGAATATACCAGTTATAACCAGCCAGATACCTATTAGGAATCCCAGGTTAACTGGATTGAATGCAAATAAACCCAGTATAAGATAGATAATACCAAGGACTATACCTAAAACGCCTGCCCATGCCATTTTTCGGTGCATTCCATCTACTAACGATATTAAACCTGCTATTATCAGGAATATACCTGCTATAGAAAGGGTTAGTCCTGCTATAAAGCTGAGTAAGGCAGGGTTTATAATCAAACCAATTGCTATTATCAGGGCTATAATACCCAGTATCAAATTCAATATACCTGTTGTTCTGCTTATTTCTAACTCAGATATTCCCAGTATAAGCAGCCATATTGCTATTAAAAGTACCACAACACCCGCAAATATGCTGACCGTTACCGTTGTTAAAAACGGAAACGCAATAACTATAAGACCAAGAATTATGGCCAGTATCCCCGCAAACAGACTTCTCATTTTAATCCTCCTAATAGTTATTTCAGAGTCCACAAATCTAATACATATATTCTTAATAACATATGATATAAATTTATGCCTTTAATCCAAAAATAGCTCAAAATAAGGTTAACTGTAGAAAAATAGGCATTATAACATTTAATTAAACACCAAAACTCTTTTATTAGAATAGCCATTATTTTATATTCATTTATAGGATTACATGGAGTTAATTTTCCTTAAAATATCATTTGAAGCTATAATGCCCGTTGCAGCAGCTCCGACAATCCCTCTTGAAACTCCTGCCCCATCCCCTGCCACATAAAGCCCTTCAATACCAGTTTTCAGCCCTCGATCTACTTCAGTTCTCATGGCATACAGTTTAATTTCTGGAGCATAGATAAGTGTTGAATCAGATGCTACTCCCGGAATAACTTCACTCAATGCATCAAGACCTTCTATAATATTTACAACCAGCCTATTTGGCAGGGCCATAGCAATATCACCAGGCACTACATTGTTAAATGTTGGAATAACATGGCTTTTTTCAATCCGTTTCCAGGTTGATCTCCTGCCTCTTTTAAGATCTCCAAGTCTTTGAATGATGGGTTTTCCACCCCCAAGTATGTTAGCAATACTTGCAACTGAAAAAGCATATGCAGAGGTGTTTTCAACAGGTTCAGTTAATTCTACCCTAACTAAAAAAGCAAAATTTGTATTTTCAGATAATTTTTCACGCATAGAATGCCCATTTACACCAACAAAACTATCATATACTTCTTCAACGACGAACCCTTTAGGGCACACACAAAAAGTTCTTACAAAGTCATCATATGTTTTTGTTGTTATGTGAAATTTAGGATCCCACTCTATTTCAGTTATAGGTTCCATTACAATTTGTGGAACCTCAACTCTAACTCCAATATCAACCGGGTTGTATTTTATAGGAATTTTAAGCTTTTTAAGCTGATCTGAGAGCCAGTATGCCCCAACTCTTCCAGGTGCTGCCAGTACATAGTTACATTTTATTTCAAATTCATTTCCAGATTTTCCCCGCGCAACTACTCCTTTTATTTCCTTATCAGCAAGAATATCAAGAACTTCAGTTTCAAGTAAAAAAACAACACCCTTACTTTCAAGTTCTTTCCTTATGGAGCTTATGACAGCAGGTGTCTTATCTGATCCAATGTGCCTCTGGACTATTGGGATAAATTTAATTCCAGCAGCAGCAGATTTCTTTAAAATTTCGGATATATCTTCTTTAGAGGGAGAATACAGCTCATCGGGGGCGCCATGTCTTAAGAAAAAGTCATCTATTTCATGTATAATATTCCATGCTTCTTCATTGTTTACAAACTCTTCAAGGTTACCTCCTATGTCCGGCCTTAAATTGAGCTTGCCGTCTGAAAGCCCCCCGGCTCCACCAAGTCCCCCAGTTATATTACATGGTTTGCACTTTCTACAGGTGCTGTTTTTAAGGGCAGCACATGATCTTCCTTCCATCCCTCTCCCTTTATCTACTAAAACAACTTTAAGATGATCAGCTAACTTAGCTGCTGCAAGCAGCCCTGCAGGTCCTGCACCAATTATCACAACATCATATTCCATGATTATATCCCTTATTACTTTATGTTTTAAACTATTAAAAAATAATAGGGTTCTTTCACTTATTCCAGAGGTCAATTTCAAGTGTAAAAATTAGTTATTTATAAATTATTTTACAAAGTTACCATTTTATATCAACTAAAACTAGTTTTAATCCCCCTTTAAAGTTTTAAAATGGCTAACAGATAATATAAATTAATTTTTTAAAATAAATCTTTAATTAATAATCTAATATTATATAATACTCCCAATATGTGCATATGTGCTTGTTTTTGTTTTGTGAATAACGTATTAAATTTTATAGTATGGACTATTGAAACTGAAAAGAAGTCAAATCACTAAACCATTCAAATTCTTTAATAAACGTGGGATAATACTCACAAACAGTTTACAATTAGTACAAATGTTTTACTATATTTCACATTTCTATCTCTACAAAAATTGCCAAGCCTACATTAAAGATTTGAATTTTTTTTACAAAAACAGGAGGTGATTTTCAAATGAATATCAAAAGAATAATATTAGTATTAGTTTGCATTTTTACATTGATTCTTTGCAGTACAGTTTCAGCAGCAGATACAAGCA
This sequence comes from Methanobacterium veterum, assembly GCF_000745485.1. Classification (NCBI taxonomy): domain Archaea; kingdom Methanobacteriati; phylum Methanobacteriota; class Methanobacteria; order Methanobacteriales; family Methanobacteriaceae; genus Methanobacterium; species Methanobacterium veterum. The sequence continues at coordinate 5,777 of NZ_JQJK01000016.1, read as the reverse complement.
ATATAACAGCCAATAACACCAATTCTAGTTTTCACTCTTTACAATCATCAACAAGTGTAAAAAGTACCAGCAGCCAAATTCCAGATCCTATAATATCGGGAGTAGTCAAGGATAATTCTACCAACAAAGGCCTTGGAAACGTTACAATAAAAGTTATTCAAAACAACACACAGGTAGCACAAACTACAACCCGCAATGACGGTACATACTCATTAAACTTCATTAATTCCAATACAACTTACACTATAATCGCAAGCAAACTAGGATATATGCCCATATCTAAAACCATGACAGTTAAACGCAGTTCAAACCTAAGCGATCCTAATTTTTACGGTATTGCAGACTTTAAACTTTACAAACTGCTTAAATACAGCGGTAATGCTTCAAGTTATGTTTTAAACATAGGTGCATTACCCCAGATATTATTAGACATATATGCGGGAAAATCAAGTGCTGGAGTAAATAGCAGCTCCACAACCTACTCCACTGGAGGTGGATCCTCTTTAGAGATCAAACTTCTAACAGCCAGCCTATTATCTGGACTATTAGATGTATACTCAACAGGAAATGAAGGTTATAAATCTGGAGGACTGCTTCCTACAACTAATTCCACTTTAAACAAAATTTTGAATAATTTAGGACTTAATATAGGCCTTTTAAGTGCTGAATCAAATTCAAGTGCCAACACCCCATCTGCAAGTGGAACAAGTACCCTTGCATCAATTGATCTGGATATAACGCTTTTAAAAGCACTCCACATATTATCATTAAATGTAGGTGCAGTAGGTTCAAGCAGCAGCGTAATACCCAATTTTAATACAGGAGTCTTAGTGAGCACTTCAAAAGCAGGAGTAGCTAACATAACTGTAACACTTTTAGGTGATAAATTACTGGAAATTAAAGCATTACAAACAAGCGCGACAGCTTTAGTTAACGGAAAACCAGGAGGAGCATCTGCAACCTTCAACTGGCAGGTAGCATCTATAAAACTCTTAGGTGCAACTGTTACTCTGGACCAATTAAAAGCAGGGATTGAAATTCCAGGTATACTAACCCTATCTCTAGGCGGCCAAAAAACAAATACTTCTGCCGACGGTACTTACGCCAAAGTATCAGGTGATGCATTAAGACTACAAGTTCTTGACATTCTCGGAGGAGGTCTGGTTAATCTAATTATTGGCCACGTTGAAGCTGAAGCACAGGTCCCTGTAGGAGGACTACATGTAAACACTTCCGATCTTGAAGTGACCAAAACAGTAAACAATACCCATCCAAACTACCTTCAAAACATAACCTACACCTTAAAAGTACATAACAACGGACCAGATGCAGCAGCAGGTGTAATAGTAACAGATAAACTACCATCAGGGTTAAAATTTATATCAGCTAATGGTAACGGTACTTACAATATTACAACTGGAATATGGACCATCGGAACACTAACAAATGGAGCAGAAGCAACATTAAATATTATAGCACAGGTCATCGCATCAAACACCAAAATAACCAACATAGCTGATATAACTGGAACTAACTACGATCCAGATCCAAATAATGATCAGTCCAATTCAACTATAACGGTAGGTACAGCTTCAGATTTAAAAATTACTAAAACAGCAAACAACACAAATCCAAAATATCTTGAAAATGTAACTTTTACCCTAATAGTACACAATTACGGCCCAGACGCTGCAACAGGAGTAAAAGTAACGGACAAACTACCAGCAGGGCTGAAATTCATATCTTCAAATGGTGACTACGATTCCGCAACAGGAATATGGACCATCGGAACACTAACAAATGGAGCAGAAGCAACACTAAGTATCATAGCACAGGTCATCGTATCAAACACCAAAATAACCAACATTGCAGAAGTAAAAGGAGATAATTACGACCAGAATTCAACCAACAATCAGTCTAATACAACAATAACTGTGGGTGCAGCTTCAGATTTAAAAATTATTAAAACAGTAAATAATGCATGTCCAAACTACCTTCAAAATGTCACATACACATTAACCGCTCACAACAATGGCCCAAACACAGCAACCGGAGTAAAAGTAACAGACAAACTACCAGCAGGGTTAAAATTCATATCAGCCAGCGGCAATGGAACATACAACTCCACAACAGGGACATGGACCATCGGAAACCTAGCAAACGGGAAAGATGCAATACTAAAAATTATAGCACAGGTAATTACTTCAAACGCCAAAATAACTAATATTGCATCTATAAACGGGACTAATTATGACCAGAATTCAACCAACAACCGAAATAACTCAACAATAACTGTAAACCTCGCTTCAGATTTAGGAATTACTAAAACTGTAAACAATGCAAATCCTAAATACCTGCAGAAAGTTACATTCACCCTAACAGCACACAACTACGGACCAGATAATGCCACAGGAATTAAAGTCACTGACAAACTACCTGCAGGATTAAAATTCATATCAGCCAGCGGCAATGGAACATACAACTCCACAACAGGGACATGGACCATCGGAAACTTAGCAAACGGCGCAACTGCAGTGCTGAACATAGTGGCACAAGCTACCGCTCCAAACACCAAGGTAACTAACACTGCTACTATAACTGGAAACAACTATGATCAAAAATCCAGCAATAACAATGCAGCTGCAATCGTGAAAATTGGACCCGCAGCTGATTTAGCTGTAAAGATATCAGTAAACAACGCACACCCCAAATATAAACAGAAAGTTACATTTACAATAACAGCATACAATTACGGTCCAATGAACGCTAAAAACGTTACTGTAACTCTTAAAATGCCTAAAGGATTTAAATACATATCCAAAGACAAGAACATCCAATACAACTCTAAAACAGGAGTATGGACTATTGGTAATTTAAAAAATGGTTCTAAGGTCGTGATGCATATAGTTGAACAAGCAATGGTCTCAAATGTCAAATTGACAACTGTTGCATCTATAAAAGGAAATGCAATCATAACTTAAGTAACACACTGGATGGTAAAATTCATCTTTTACTTTTTTTCTTTTTAAATTTCGTTATATAAAAATTTCTTAATTTAACCTGTTTTGTAGAAATACATCTACTATCAATTCTATTATTAATGTATAACTAATATACATATGAATAATACATAATGGAGCTTAAAATAGTTTTAATAAAGTATTATGATTATATACATTCCTATTTTGATTTTATAAAATTACTGCAAATTTAATTTAATAAATAAAATTTATATATAAATTTTAAAGCAATTAAAATGCATAAATAAACATAATTTAAAATTTAAAAGCTATTTTATTTATTTATATTATTAAAATGGTCTAAAAGATTATTTTAACTATAATAGTATTTTTAAAACTATCTATCTGACATAAAAATTGATTTATAAAAATTATTTATTTTTTAATAATATAATATGGTATTATATTACTAAATAAAAGTAGATATACTTCTTTTCGTTTTGTGCATAACGTACCAAACTTTATAGTATGAATTATTGAAATGGAACTGAAAATATTAGTCAAATCACATAACTATTCAAATTCTTTAATAAACGTGTGATATTACCCACAAACAGTTCACTATTAGTACAAATGTTTTACTATACTTCACATTCTTTTAGATGTAGTGAATTCATAAAAATCGCCGAAAAAATGTCAATATAACTATTTAAAGATTTGAATTTCTTTTAAAAAAACAGGAGGTGATTCTCAAATGAATATCAAAAGAACAATATTAATATTAACATGTATCATCACATTGGCTCTTTGCAGTACAGTTTCAGCAGCAGATACAAGCAATATAACAGCCAATAACACCAATTCTAGTTTTCACTCTTTACAATCATCAACAAGTGTAAAAAGTACCAGCAGCCAAATTCCAGATCCTATAATATCGGGAGTAGTCAAAGATAATTCTACCAACAAGGGTCTTGGAGGTGTTACAATAAGGGTTATCCAAAATAACGCACAGGTAGCACAAACTACAACCCACAATGATGGTACCTATTCATTAAATTTCATTAGTTCTAAAACGAGTTTTACAATAATTGCAAGTAAATTAGGTTATATGCCTATTTCTAAAACAATAACAGTTGCACCCAGTTCAAACCTAAGCGACCCTAATCTTTACGGTACCGCAAATTTTAGACTTTATAATCTGCTTAAATACAGCGGTAGTGCATCAAGTTATGTACTCAATGTAGGAGCACTGCCAGATATTCTGGTAGATATTTACGCTGGAAAATCAAGCGCATTGGTAAACAGTACCTCCCCAAATTATTCCAAGGGAGGAGGAACTCCTTTAGAAGTTAAACTTCTTACCGGAAGTTTATTAGCAGGACTTTTAGATGTATATTCAACAGGTGATGAAGGCAGTAAAATAGGAGGGCTGCTTCCATCGAATAATGCCAGTTTGCTCTCATCTCTAAAGCTTTTAGGTATAGATGTAGGTCTATTAAGTGCTACTTCTAATTCAAGTGCTACTTTACCACAATCAAGTGGATCAGGAGAAGTGGCATCAATTGATGTAGGTATAAAGCTTCTACAATTATTGGATGTATTATCATTAAATGCCGATCTTATAACTGCAAACAGCAGCGTAACGCCCAATTTTAATACAGGCATTTTAATAAGCTCTTCAAATGCAGGAGTAGCTGATATAACTCTAACTCTTTTAGGAATTCCTTTACTAGACATTGAAGCATTACAATCAAATGCAGTAGCTTCAGTAAATGGAAAACCAGGAGGCGCTACTGCAAAGTTCACATGGAACGTAGCAGATATTAAAGCTCTGGGTATAAGCATATTAGACGATTTAACCTTAAATGGCCGTGTTAATATTGGCCTTCTGGGCCTTAACATATTAACTCTTTCATTGGGCAGTACTGAAAGTACCACTTCTGCTGACGGTACCTATGCCAAAGCATCAGGTGATGCTTTGCGGCTGCAAATTCTTGGTCTTCTTGGAGGAGGCCTTGTTAATCTAGTAATTGGACATGCAGATGCCGAAGCACAGGTTCCAGCAGGAGGATTATATGTAAATACTTCTGACCTGGAAATAACCAAAACCGTGGATAATACCCGGCCCAACTATCTGCAAAATGTCACTTTCACATTAAAAGTGCACAACAACGGGCCAGATAATGCAACAGGTGTTACTGTACTAGATAAATTACCTGCAGGATTAAAATTCATATCAGCCAGCGGGAATGGAACATACAATTTCATAACAGGAACATGGACCATTGGAAGCCTGGCAAATGGCGGAGAAGCAATATTAAATATTATAGCACAGGTTGTCTCTTCAAACACCCAAATAACCAATATTGCCAATATAACAGGAACTAATTACGACCCAGAACCTGGTAATGACCAGTCAAATACGACTGTAAATGTAAGTCCAGCTTCAGATCTGGGAATAAGCAAAACAGTAGATAAAACAACTGCCAATTACCTGGATAAAATACATTACACCATAACTGTAACTAACAATGGACCAGACGCAAGCAATAATATCGCTGTAAGTGATTATCTACCATCCGGACTCCAATGGATATCAGATGACAGTAATGGAAAATATAACCATAATACAGGGATATGGACCATAGATACCCTCTCAAATGGAGCATCAATTACACTAAATATAATAGCTCAAATCATAAAATCCAACACCATTATAACCAACACTGCAACTGTAAACAACAACACATACGACCAAAACCCCACAAACAACCAGGACCAAACCACAACAACAGTATCAGCAGCCTCTGACCTCAA